>JAKFXT010000016.1 GCA_021731245.1 Patescibacteria group bacterium | reverse complement strand
ACCTCTACTTCTGAAGATTATAAAAAAGCAATTATTTTGATCTTTAAAGAACGTGGTTATTCAGCTTTAGAGATTGGTCAACTATTGGAAAATTAAAGTAAAAGATTTATTCTGATCAGATAGGCACCCTTATTTAAAGGTGCCTATTCATTTTAGAAATTCTTAAATTTCAATCTGACTACCTAGCTCTACCACCCGGTTAGAAGGGATTTTATAAAAATCACTGACAGGGCTGGTATTTTTTTGCATTGCGACAAATAACTTTTCACGCCATGTAGACATCTTGCTGGACAGACTTGGAATTAATCTTTCTCTAGAAACAAAGAAGCTGATATTCATTAAGTCATACTCAAGATCCAGTACTGAAAAAGCTTGTTTCAATGAATGAGGCACATTAGGCTCTTCTTTAAATCCATAATGGATCGTTATTCTGAAAAAACCATTCTCTAGTACTTCAGTAACGATTCGCTTAGCTTCATCAACATACGGGATTTCAGAAGTCTTGATTGTCACCAAAAAATTACGTTCATGCAGAACTTTATTATGCTTTAGATTATGTAAAAGCGCATGGGGTACGACTTGAGGCGTTCCAGTTAAAAATACAGCATTTCCACTCACTTTCTGACCTGTCTGTTCAAGGTGCTCAAGAAACACATTCAGTGGAAGCGTGTCCTTCTGCAGTTTGTCCTGAAGAATCTCTCTGCCTTTTTTCCAGGTCATCATGAGGGTAAAAACAATAACCGCAATAACGACTGGTACCCAGCCTCCAATCAGGACTTTTAATAGGTTTGAACTCAGCAAAACCAGATCAATAAAGGCGAATGGAATAATGAACAGTAAGACTTTCCATGTTTTCCATTTCCAGTAACTATAAGCCAGAAAAGCTACTAACAGTGTGTCACAGAACATGGTCACAGTGACGGCCAGACCATAAGCACCTGCCAACTTGCTGCTACTTTCAAATATTAAGATCAAGATGGTGATAGAGATAAACAGGAGCCAGTTCAGTAATGGAATATAAATTTGTCCAATTTCCGAAGCGGAGGTATGTAAAACTGTAAGCCTAGGTAGATATCCCAACTGTATTGCCTGTTTAGCCATTGAGAATACCCCACTGATTAAAGCCTGTGAGGCAATCACTGCAGCTGCAGTAGCCAGAATAATCATAGGATATAGAAGGGCTGAAGGCAGAAGCAGGTAAAAAGGATTGGTGATAGCCGAAGGATCTCTTAACAGTAACGCTCCTTGTCCAGCATAATTCAGCATCAGACATGGCAGTACAATTAAAAACCAGCCTAACTTGATCGGTAAAATACCAAAATGTCCCATATCCGCATATAAGGCTTCACCACCTGTTACTGTTAAAACCACAGCTCCCATTACAAAAAATGAAATAAGAGGATTGTTAATAACGAATAAAAAAGCCCAGTGTGGGCTGAATAATGCAAGAACAAATGGACTTTGAATAATACTTATAATGCCAATGGCACCAATAGATAGGAACCATAACAGGGTAATAGGACCAAAAAACTTCCCCATCATTGCAGTCCCATGTTTTTGAACGGCAAAGAGAGCTATAAGAATTCCAATACTGATTGGAATAATGAAGCGATCAAATGACGGGGCAGCAACAGAAAGTCCCTCAACTGCAGATAAAACAGAAATAGCAGGGGTGATGATACCGTCACCGAAGAATAAGGATGCTCCAATGAAACCTAAGATGATGATTGCCAGTCTTTTTCCACGGGACAATCCTTTTTGCCTAAGGTTTAAGGCGAGTAATGCCATGATACCCCCTTCACCATTGTTATCAGCTCTCATGATCACCAAAACATATTTAAGCGAAACAATTAAGGTAATGGTCCAAAAGATTAAAGAGAGAATTCCCAGGATATTAAGTTCATTAATAGGTAGCCCGCGTGTCGCATGAAAGCTTTCTTTTAATGCATATAATGGACTCGTTCCTATATCGCCGAATACTACTCCTAGTGCAGCCAGTGTTAATGCTGGTACTGCCGGCTTACTCACATTATTTTGCATATATTTGATTTACAAAATTGGGGAGCCTCGAATTTTATCATCTGGCTTCTTATGAAATTGCCTTGTACATAAAAACCCATACTTTCTTAGAGTGTTATAGTTTTTCTAGCTAAGCCTGCACTATATAGGTGCTATTTCACTTATAAGTAATCCAAAAATATATGATTCTTTAATAGATAATTTTAAGTTTTTTCTAAAATTAACATAATACACCTTATACGAAATGCTCTTTTTTATTCTATATAAATCATAGTCTTATCGTATACAAAAAAGCCCAACTGCACTCAGTTGGGCTTTTTTAATGATTTTTCATGTTCCACGCTTACTATTTAAGCAATGTTCCACGGTTTTGTTCAGTTTTAATAAACCTCATCCGGTTTTTTGATGAGTCATTATTTCATGTGCTTGCACTGAAATTGGCTCATCAAAAAACTGGAGTCCTGGCTAACCATAAGGAAGGAAAAAACGGCTCAGGAAACCCCTTTTTTTAGGTTCAGGCTCAACGTGTTCTGGAACAGGGATACGTTTGTTCTCTGGAGTAGTTAATCTGTTCTCTTTTGGTGGAACTACTATCACCTCTTCCTTCATTTCTACAATGGGAGCTGATTTA
>JAKFXT010000004.1 GCA_021731245.1 Patescibacteria group bacterium | reverse complement strand
TTTTGCTTCGCCACAAGGAAACTCCACAAAGGGCAACAAAGTTATCACAATGAAGCCCATTTGCTCCATTTCCTTGTGGCGACCGAGGCGCACCCGTATCCGCGTTTAGTGGTAACTCTAACATCCGCGAACACACACAATCGCCTTCACATAGCCCGCTCGCATTCGCTCGCGCTGGCTGCTTCGGCGTTGTGTGTCTTCGCTTGGTGGCTTCGAGAGAGTTTAGTGGTCATTCAAAAAATATGGATTGTGCTAGTGCACAAACAAATCTGTATGTGCTTGCCCCACCCACCCAGTGCGCGCACAACAACCCCAGCCGTTTTTAGGAAACATTATAAAACGGCAGGGGTTGACTCCCACTACTGAATGGTCAAAGAAAAAGAAATAGTATCGTCTGAGAAAATCTGTTCTTTCTTACGAACTTCAGATTTGAGAGGTAGAAGATATCCTCCCGATTGTTTGTCTGGGAATATAGATGTTTTCCATTCTGTTTTGCCAATAGTCACAATAACTGGTATCGAACCCCATCCTCGCTTTGGCGTACCAAAAATCTCTTTGATATCTTCGGATTGTTTTTTAGGAACAGAAACAAAATGCCACCCCGTCATGCCGGGGTAGAGTAAAACTTTTGATTTGATTTTATAAATCTTTTTCAAAGGTATCAGTTAAAAGATAAAACTGATAGAAATACTATCGTAATGAGAATTGTTTGAACCGCGCAAAAAGCAATCTGAATTGCGACAAAACCCGTCAATGATGTTGCATTTTGCTTACCCGCTTCTGCGAAAACCATGAAGCTTGCTAGAAGCATAAACAGTCCAAGAGCAAATAACCACGGGCTTGCTATGAGTGGGTATACATATGCAAAAACAATTCCTTGTAGAAGCATCGCGGAAAAGCCAAAAGAAAATCTTGGCTTTTCAATATTTGAGTAGATTGCAAGTTTTTTGTAGTACTCCTTAAAAAACACCACATGCCAAATTGCTCCAAGAACAAAGGAGACGATGAGATACGCAAGAATGTATTGGTAGAAAATAGGCATACATTTTAAGCAGCATCAAACCGCACCTTATTTTCAACCATCCACTTTTGTTGGTCTTCCTTGGTTTTCTTCGGGTCATTCATTACATCAGCATGGTCTTTCATGTAGTGAGGCATAAGATTTTGCATCCATGCTTCAAATGTTTCGCCTTCTGCTGTTACTTCGCACAAATCACATTTTAGAGTTTTCATAATGTTATGTAAGTTATTTTATATTGAATACGCAAGAATTAGCGCGACAACTACAGTCGCAACTAAATTATACCCGCTGTTAATGAGGAACAACTTCCACGAATGCTTTTCCCAAACAACCCTGCTTAGGTTCATTGGAAGGAAAAACCCGATCCACGCCGAGAGTGCGGAATTGAATCCAAAAGCGAGTGCGCCGAATTCGCTTGGTCCCCCAGGAAGAAGTCGCCAACCTGCCAAGTAGAACGCAAAAACCCACGCGAATAGGAAATTTCCGACGAGCGAGAGTGCAATATTTCTTGCCATCACCTTACCGCTCGGTCTCATGTTGGGGTCGTAACCCATCTCTTTTGCCCACGGTTTCATAAACAGTTTTGCGTACCAAACCATTGCAAGAATAAAGTTAACCGCCGTTGCTATCAGTACGGCAATGACGTTTATCTGTAGCCCATTTAGATCAATCATATTTTATTTAATTAGTGTTAATTATATTACATCGACCCTGCTTCGTAGACTCGAATACTCGTAATCATCGGGCAGCTCTGCGCAATTTTAATTGCCTCTTCTTTAGTATCAGCCTTCAATATTGAGTATCCAACGATTGCGTTCTTATCGTGTGGTAAGTCGCTCATACCGCTTGGGGTTACTTCTTTTCCGGGCATAAATGGATTACCGCTGTCGATAAATTTATCACCCACAGACGCGAACCACTTTCCCCACGCCTCCTTAATTTCTTTTGTTTTTGATTCGTCTTCAGTCCAAAGCGGGTCAAAGCCGACATACAAAAATATAAATTTTTTCATATTATTTTCCTTTAATTAATTTTCTTAATTTAATTTCCGACCTTTCGATACTTGTAATGTAATTCTCCAACGTTTCCTTCTCCGTCCCCCAGTATGCGTGATATTTTGATATCCAATCCTGCATCAACAATAATCCTGTCCTGTCGAGCGCAAGAAAATTAACTCGACCACTTTTCTTGCGTCGCACGAGCCTAGCTTGCTCAAGCACCTTTATGTGTCGGTGAATGGCGGGCAACGAGGATTTTTGTTGCTCTGCCAACTGACCTATAGATGCAGGATTAAACGCCAGCGTATACACAATTTGCCGCCTTCGTTTATTGGCGAGAGCGGAAAAGATGTCATCTAGTGTTTTATCGCTATTCTTATTCATACTTAACAATCTTGTTAAGTATATAGACAGTGTAAAGCAGTGTCAACAATTTTGCAAGCGCAAAGTTGTTATTCCCTTCTCATTTCAACAACTCATCTACCGAAACGCCGAGAGCTTTGGCAATCCTTTCAATGGTTAAAAGTGTTGGGTTTTGTTTTCCCGACTCAATCGTGCTGATATACGCGCGGTCAACGCCAAGCTCTCGGCATATGTCGCCTTGCGACATATGCTTTCGCGCCCTGATTTTCTTCATGTTTGCTGCAAGTTTTTTTGCTGAATCGGACATAGTGATATTTAGAGTATAGTAAATGTTGTGTCTTGACTCAATGGTGTGATAAAATACAATATAACTATGACTACGGCGAAGCAAAA
>JAKFXT010000003.1 GCA_021731245.1 Patescibacteria group bacterium | reverse complement strand
ATTTTCATGCGTTCAATTTTCTTTCTTTTCTCCTCCTGTTCTTCTCTTTTTATATTTTCATCCACATCATCAGTTTTATAATGCAAAGCTGAAAGTCCAAGAAGCGCTTGGGCTTCCTGCAATTCATTTTTAAAGGCATTCTCATCACGAATCAGCTCATCATGTTTAGATTGAAATGAAAATAGAGTTTGATTAAGTTCACTTCTTCTTTGCATCAAGACAAATAACTCCCGTTCCGCTGCGCGCCCCCTCACATTTTCTTCTTCACGTTTAGACCTAAAAGATTGATATTCTTCTCGTATTTTTTTAACAGCACTTTCAGCTTCGCCTAATATTTCTATCAGTTCTTTTTTCTTATCTTTTAATTTTTCAATTTCATTCTTAATTTCTGCAACAGAATCATTTCCAGCACTCGACTCTTTTTTATCCTTAATAAACTTATTGAATTTAGAAAGAATTTCACCCAGAATATTTCTAACAAAGGATATTGTATCGTTATTTTGAGCCGTTTTTGCAATATTTTCTAAGTCCTTTCCAAGTGCTTCCAAATCATTAATTGCAACAGAAATATTCAAAGTGTTTTTTGAATTACCTAGGCTTCGCTCCAATAATCTTCCTTCAGCCAAAAGCTCTCCTTCAACACGACTTAAATTATTCCTACTTTCATTTTCTTCCTTTTCCAGTTTCTGTAAATCTCTTTCAAGACGTAAAAGATCATTCGCTTTTTCATCTTCTTTTTCAGTTTTCTCTATAATCGTTTTTGATTCTTCTATCTTTTTCTCAACATTTTTTAATTCATGCTCTGGCTCACTTTTTTCTTTTTTTATTTTTTCTTTTGTTATATGTAAATAATTTTCTTCTCGCGCCAAATATTCTTGATATGAAATTAAAAGTTCTCCACGCAAATCTTCTGCTTTACGGACCTTCTCAACCTGTTTTTCTAAAAATTTTATATGAGGTGCTATTTCTTTTCGGAGTCCCTCGACTTGTTTGATATTTTCCGAAGTTCTTTCTAATTTTCTTTGGCTCTCTTCTCTTTTATATTGATACGCCTTTAATCCAAGAGCATCTTCTATCATTGAACGTCGTTCTTTTATGGACGCACTCAAAATTCTATCTGCTTCCCCTTGTGAAATTATGTGGTGACCTGTAGCACCAATATTCGCAGAGGATAAAAGTTCTACTATGTCTTTAAGACGAACATGAGAGCCATTTATAAAATACTCATTCACTCCATCCCTATGCACAACTCTCTCAAGAGTGACTTCGTCAAAATCTATATTAAAAATCTTCCTATTATTATCAAAAATTAGTTTTACTCCCGCCCTATTCATTTTAGGTGCCGCCTTTGAACCATTCCAAATCAAATCCTCACCGCGCTTTCCACGCATTGATTTCATGGACTGCTCTCCCAAAACAAAACGAAATCCTTCAGCCACATTACTTTTACCAGAGCCATTTGGGCCTACAATTCCCGTAATTGGCACATCAAAAGCAAAATTGGCCTTCTTAGCAAATGATTTAAATCCGTTTAATTCTAATGACTTTAAATACATAGTTTATTCCCACCCCTTTTTTTCTAGAGCTCTTTTTGCAGCGTCTTGCTCTGCTTCTTGTTTACTACGCCCTTCACCTCCTGCCACAAGTTCCGGTCCTAAATAAACTCCCACTTTAAAGCATTTATCATGGTCAGGTCCCACTTCCTCCATTGTTTTATAATTTGGTGTGATTCCAACTCTTTCTTGTGCCTGTTCTTGAAAATGACTTTTTTTATCAAGCCAAGTTTTTTCTTCTACTATTTTATCAGTAAGTGGAAAAACGTAATCAGAAATAAATTTCGTGGACGCATCATATCCTTGATCAAGGTAAATTGCGCCGACAATTGATTCAAATGTATTTGCTAAAATTGAATCCCTTGCACGACCCTTATCTTTAGCTTCTCCTTTAGAAAGTAGGAGAAATTCCTCAACACCAATATTTTTAGAGACTTCTGCCAAAGTTACCGCATTAACAAGCGCCGCTCTGTAGGCCGTTAAATCTCCCTCGTTCGCTTTTGGATATTTTTCAAATAAAAATTTAGTAACAACTAATTCCAAAACAGCATCCCCCAAAAATTCTAGGCGTTCATTGTGATGAAAAACATTTCCTTTATTTTCATTTATATATGAACGATGAGTAAAAGCCTCCTTTAGTAATTTTTTATCACTAAAAGTTATGCCAATTTTTTCTTCAAATTGTTCAAACTTAGGTAACATAATTTCTTAATAAGAATTCCTATTTCTTTTGTAATAACAGATCTACCGCTTTTGTCACGATTGGTAAAATATCATCGTATAAATTGAGTTCAATCACCTCTTTAAGCTTAAACCATTTAGCATCATCCAGTCCCCCGCTTTCCCCCAAATGCAGTTCCTTATAAGGGGATTTTGCCAAAAAGTACATTACTTGTTTTCGAATTTTGCCATTTTCTGGGTCATTCGCAATGTACTCATTCATCGAAAGTTCTTTTTCTATTGTAATGTCCAAACCAATTTCTTCTTTTATTTTTGAACAAGTTCCGTCCTCAGTTTTTTTCTCCTTTTCTACTTTTCCTTTTGATAAAGTCCAGTGTCCAAAGATGTCATGAACAAAAGCTAAATAAATTTCACCTTCGTGTTTAGCATAAACAACTGCTCCACCCAATTTTTGAATTGGCATATTTTCATAAGGAACATTAGGAATTTTCTTTTTCTTAGAAACTTCGTCTTTTCCTGGCTCTCCTATTTCTTTATACACCGCTCCAAGTACACCATTAACAAATTTTCCAGAATTTTCTCCGCCATAAGTTTTAGCAAGTTCAATTGCTTCGTTTATAGCAACTTTAGCCGGAACCTCTTTTCTGTCAGCAAAAAGAAGTTCAAATAAGCCAACGCGTAAGACGTTTCTGTCTACAATTGATATTTTATCAAGTGGCCAATCGGGTGCCGCCTTTTCTATAACGCTATCAATTTCATTCCTCTTCTTAAGAACAGTCTCACCTAGATTTTTCATAAATGAAAAATCACTCATGCCTGGAGCAAACTCTTCGGCATTACGTTTAATTATATTTTCTAGGTCTTTATCATCACGATGAACAAAATCCCACTCAAAAAGTGATTGTAGGACGATTGATCTCGAAAGATGCCTATTTGCCATTTTTATGTAATGTACTTTAGAACTACAAGAGAAAGAGTTTCTGAGAAACAAAGGTCGGCTAAACCGATTTAGTATTTCACTGAAACTTTTTCCTATTTCGCACTGCCAACTTCTGCTTTTTCCTTGGTTTTAGAGGCCTTTTTTGAAGCCGCCTTAACCACATCAATGACTACTCTGCCGTTGTATTTACCACAACTTGTACAAACACGATGAGGAATGTGTGCAGCCCCACAATCCGCGCATTTAGAAAGACGCGCGCCTGTGAGAGCGTGATGAGAGCGACGCTTACGTGTCGCTGAACGATTTATCCTCATTCGAACAGTCATAAAAGCGATTATACAAAAATATGCCCAATTTGCAAGAGTTTTCAAGGTATTTATAGAAAATTTAAAAGGGCGTCCTTACGAACGCCCTTTTCCTTTACTCCTTCCTGGAAGGAGATGCAGTTTCCGGAAATCTCAAAGGAGCATCAGCCCGATGAGTAGAGATTGTTTCCAACACGAAGGCTTCCGAAACGACACCGTCACCAAGAAGAGCCTTGGGGTCAGGAACCCCCGCATCTTCAAGTACCTGGATGGCCGTCTCCAAAGGAATCGTACTCCCTGTTTGACCTTGTTCCAAAGTCTCACTCCATTTTCTACAGGTTGATCTTGAGTCGCTTATTCCGCGACCATTCTTGTTGGCCGATTTATAAAGAACACTTCCTCGGCTCCCTTTGTCCGTATAAACGTGCAAAGGGAGCCGAAAAAGTTAATGATACCACTAATAATACAGGATGTCAAAAGGTCAACATTGCGACTGTGAATTACGAAATATAATTTTTACAAAAGCTTTTTCTATGAATTTTAGATAATCCGTACTTTTTTATAGAGTTTATGTGCTTTTTGGTTCCATATCCCTTATGTATATGAAAATCATACTTGGGATATTTTTTTGCAAGACGCACCATCAATTTATCCCTCGAAACTTTAGCCGCAATTGAAGCTAAAGCTATAATTGTCTTTTTTTCATCCCCTTTTATTATAGTTTTTTGATTTTTGTATTTTTCTGGAGCTTTAAGTGAACCATCTAAAAGAATTAGAGAATTTTCTGGTTTTATTTTTAAACTTTCCAAGGCCCGTGCCATTGCAAAGGCAATGGCACGGGTAATTCCCAAATTATCAATATCAATTACGGAACCAAAAGAAACTGCGTATTTCAAATTATTATCTTTCTTTATTTTTTCAAAAATTTCTGCCCTTTTCCTTTCACTTAATTGTTTGGAGTCTTTTATACGCCCCCATTTTTTTAGATAAACACTAGGTATAACCGCGACTCCTACAGCAACAGGTCCCGCAAGAGGACCTCTCCCAGCTTCATCAATACCAACTAAATAATGTCTTTTGCCTTTAATCATCTGTATTTCTCTTGTAGTATAATCGAATTATTATGAGCCTTTTTACCCACCTTCACACGCACTCTCACTATTCCCTACTTTCGGCTATTCCCAAAATCCCCGAACTAGTCGAGGCTGCAAAAAAGGAGAAAATGGAAGTTTTAGCTCTCACTGATAATGGCAATTTATACGGCGCCATAGAATTCTACAAAGAATGTAGAAGTGAAAAAATAAAACCAATAATAGGGGTTGATTTTTATGTCGCACCAAGAAAAATAAGTGACAAAGAACACAATATAGATAATCACCATAGTCGTCTCGTACTTTTAGCGAAAAACTTTGAAGGTTATCAAAACCTGGTGAAGCTTGTAACTATTTCAAACCTAGAAGGCTTTTTCTATAAACCAAGAATAGACAGGGAGCTTATAGAAAAATATAGTAGTAATGTCATTGCCATACTCCCGCTTTTAATA
>JAKFXT010000014.1 GCA_021731245.1 Patescibacteria group bacterium | reverse complement strand
CTTTGAAGGTTATCAAAACCTGGTGAAGCTTGTAACTATTTCAAACCTAGAAGGCTTTTTCTATAAACCAAGAATAGACAGGGAGCTTATAGAAAAATATAGTAGTAATGTCATTGCCATACTCCCCGCTTTTAATAGTGATGTTACGAAATCACTCCAAAATTCAAATCAAAAAGAAGCCGAGGAAAAATTACTTTGGTATAAAAAAATATATAATGAAGATTTGTACTTAGAAATTACAAAACACGATGACATAGAAAATCATTCTGGGCTCATTGATAATATAAAAGGATTGGGGAATAAAAATTCAGTAGAATTAGTTGCCTCCCATAGTGTCTATTATTTAAAACCAGATGAAAAAAGAGTACTACACGTGGTTGAATCCATTCAAAACAATACTCATGAGCAATATGAAGACAGTGGGGGCGATTTTTCATTTCTAGACGAAAAAACAATCCTTAAAAACTTTAAAGACACGCCGAGAGCGATGGAGAATAATCAGAAAATTGCAGATGAATGTAATTTAGAACTTGAACTCGGCAAATGGACATTTCCAAAACTAGAAATTAAAAGTGGTAAAACACCGGATGACGAACTACGAGACATAACCTACAAAGGAATCGAAATAAGAAAAGTAGAAAAAACAAAAGAATTAGAAGAAAGAATAGAGTACGAACTTGGAATAATAAAAATGAAAGGATTTGCCCCCTACTTTTTAGTAGTAGCTGATCTTTTGAAATACGGACACGAACATGGAATCTTGAGCAATATCCGTGGCTCTGTTTCTGGCTCTCTTGTTACATATTTATCTGGAATTACCAATATCAATCCAATTGAATATGAAATTCCTTTTGAAAGATTTTTAAACCCAGAGCGACCAGGTGCCCCGGACATTGACATGGACTTTGCCGACAATCGTCGTGACGAAATGATTGAATACGCAAAGAAGAAATATGGCGCCAGTCACGTGGCACAAATTGGAACGTTCGGAACAATGATGGCGCGCGGTGCTGTTCGCGATGTTAGTCGTGCCTTGGGTTTTCCATACGGCGTTGGTGACAGAATTGCCAAATTAATTCCTTTTGGTTCACAAGGTTTCCCCATGACAATTGACCTTGCTCTTAAAATAACTCCAGAACTTGAAGAACTCTATAAAAAAGAGACTGACATAAAAGAAATTATTGATATGGCCAAAAGGATTGAAGGAAATGCGAGACACATTTCCATTCATGCGGCTGGAGTTGTTATGTCTCCAACAGATCTTGAAGAAACCGTACCAATTCAGCTTGACCCGAAAGAAAGTGGCAGAATTATTACTCAATATGATATGTATTCAGTAGAAGAAGTTGGCCTTTTGAAATTTGATTTTCTTGGACTTGGAAACCTAGCCATAATTGCTGATACTTTTAAACTAATTGAGCGCTTCCATGGAAAAAAACTTTCTATGGATAAGGTCCCAATTGATGATAAAAAAACATTTGAGATGTTGGCGCGCGGAGAAACCTCTGACACTTTTCAATTAAATGGTGGTGGCATGACAAGATTCTTAATGGATTTAAAACCAACTACCATCCACGACATCAACGCAATGGTTGCACTTTACAGGCCGGGCCCCATGCAATTTATTCCAGAATATATTGAAAGAAAACATGATTCCAAAAAGATTCGCTATTTAGACCCAGCCCTTGAATCAATACTACAAAAAACTTATGGAATTTTAGTTTATCAAGACGACCTTTTGATGATGGCGAATAGAATTGCTGGGTATTCTTGGGGTGAAGTTGATAAATTCCGCAAAGCGGTTGGTAAAAAGATTCCCGCAGAAATGGAAGCGCAAAGAGAAAATTTTATTAAAGGAGTTGTAAAAAATTCCAAATGGACTGAAAAGAAAGCCACTGAACTTTGGACTTGGATAGAACCTTTTGCTGCTTATGGATTCAACAAAGCTCACTCTGTTTCTTATGGTTTTATCGCCTATCAAACAGCTTATCTCAAAGCCAATTTCCCTGGTGAATATATGACCGCCGTTTTAACCGAAGAATTGGGTGAAGTGGAAAAAGTAGCGGCAAGTATAAAGGAATGTGTACGCATGGGTATTCCAGTACTACCCCCAAACATAAATGAGAGTTTCAAAGATTTCACCCTGATAAAGAATATGGAAAAAAATGAAGAAAAAAACTCTATTCGTTTCGGTCTTGGAAGTATAAAAAACTTTGGTGAAGGGATTGCTCAAATAATTATTGATGAGAGGAAGAAAGATGGACATTTTTCATCGCTCACTAATTTTCTCAAAAGAATCAAAGATAGAAACTTAAACAAAAAATCACTTGAAGCCCTTATTTACTCGGGCGCCCTGGATGACTTTGGTGAGCGTGGGGAAATGATAGGAAATCTTGAGTCTATTATTGAATTTAATAAAGAAAATCAAAAAGAGGAAAATCAAAATTCTCTTTTTGGAGGACTAGCTGGAAGTTCTGATGAATTAAAATTAAAGTCAGCTCCCCCACTTCCAAAAGAAGAGAAATTAAAATGGGAAAAAGAATTACTGGGCCTCTATATTTCCGGTCACCCACTAGATAAATTCAAAGAAAAACTAGAAGGCCGTGCAATGACTATAGAAAAAATAACAAATCAAATGAAAGAAGGGATGCTTGCTGTTGTTTCTGGAATTGTAGAAGAATCAAAAATCCTTTTGACAAAAGGAGGAGATAGAATGTGTTTTGTAAAAATGACAGACTTTACAGGCTCGCTTGAAGTCGTCATATTCCCCAGGACTTATACTGACGTGAAAGATTTAATTACTTTAGAAAACTGCATAGCTATAAAAGGCAAAATTTCTCACAGAAACGGAGCCGTTTCTCTAATAGCTGAAGCAGTGAAAAAACTTTAAAAATAGTTTTGAAGTAAATAAGAAATCAGTTAAGATAGTCAGCAATGAGTGAAAATACTGAAAAGCCAAATGATCATAAGCGCCTTGGTCGCGAATTAGACTTGTTTACATTCTCCGACACAGTAGGAAAGGGACTTCCTCTTTGGACAGCCAAAGGTTCCACCGTTAGACGAGAATTGGAGCGCTTTATAGTTGATGAGGAAATAAAACGTGGCTATTCACATGTCTACACGCCTGACATTGCAAAATTAGATTTATATATAAAGTCCGGTCACTATCCATACTATAAAGATAGCCAATACGACCCAATTGAAGTTGATGATGAGAAATTTATGCTTCGCCCAATGACTTGTCCGCACCACTTTGAACTTTATTTGCGCAAACCTTGGAGTTACAGAGAATTGCCTGTTCGCATGGCAGAACTTGCCAAACTTTATCGCTATGAAAAGTCAGGCGAACTTATGGGATTACAAAGAGTTCGTTCTTTTTGTTTGGCTGATGCGCACATTATTTGTAAGGATGAAAAACAGGCAGTGGAAGAAATTGGCAAAGCCCTCGACTTAATAGAATATGCCAATGGTGTTTTAGGACTTGAAATGGGAAAAGATTATCATTATCGCCTATCACTTGGAGATAGGAACAACACAGAAAAATATTATAAAGATGATGGGGGTTGGGATAAAGCAGAAAAAATGCTCGCAGAACTAATGAATGAAAGAAAGGTAAAGTATGTTGAAGCTAAAGATGAGGCCGCTTTCTATGGGCCAAAGATAGATATTCAAATGAAAAATGCCAACGGCAAAGAAGATACCGCGTTCACTGTTCAATACGACCTATCCAGTCCAGAAAAATTCAATTTAACTTACATTGGTGAAGACGGGAAAGAACATAGAGCCCTTGTTGTTCACCGTTCATCCATTGGTTCAATTGAGCGCACAATGGCTTTCTTAATAGAAAAATATGCTGGCGCCTTTCCCCTTTGGCTTTCCCCTACACAAGTAAAAGTTTTACCTATTACTGACAATCATCTTGAATACGCAAAATCTGTTTACGAAGAATTACAAAAAGAAAATATACGTGTAGAAATTGATGAGTCCAAAGAAACTCTTGGTAAAAAAATAAGAGGCGCTAAAACAGAAAAAATCCCTTACATTCTTGTTATTGGAGATAAGGAAATTGAAAGTAAAACTGTGGGCGTAGAAAGTCGTGACCAAGGTCAACTTGGTGCAACTAAATTAGAAGATTTAATCTCCAAACTCAAAAAACAAATTTCTGAAAAGAAATAACTATTACGCAAAGATAGGTCCCATTGGGGCACTATTTTCACGCAAAACTCTTTCCAGGAATATTGATGAATTGAATCCTCTTGAATTTAATTTATTTAAGAAAATTTCTGCCTTTTCTTTTTCACCAGAATTAACCCAATTAGAAACTTCTGGCGCAAGTGAAAGTAGATTTTCAAAGATAACGCTACGAGCTTTGGCTTCTGAAATAACAACCATTTGATCTTCTCTGGTACTTAACGCTAATTCTTTAATAACTCCAAGTAGGATTTTCTCTGCTTTTGCAAAATTCCCTTCCGCCATTTCCAAGAATACGTGAGATGCATTTTCTGCAAGAAGTGCTCCATTTTTCCTAGCCTTCTCTGTAAGTTGCTCTATAAATGATTTAGGAAAAACTGTAACAAATTCCTTTTGTATAACTAATTTTTCTACCTCCACTCTTTTTTCTACAAGCTTTTCTACAAAAACAGGTCTATCAATTTCTTTTGTTATTACTCTGTCGATATAAACAGGTCTGTCTATATTTTTATTTACCACTCTTTCAACAAATACAGTTTTGATTATTTCTTTTACAACTGTTTTTTCACGAGTAACAAATACTGCTACAAAAAGTTTCTTTGCAATATCTTTCATTTTTATAAATTTCGCTTCTATTTTTGAAAGTGCGATTTTAAAATTAGTAAAATCACGTCCATAAATAGAAACGTAAGCAATTGAAGCACTCATCAAAGTAAGTGCAATCAAATAAAGCAAAGTAAGAAGAATGTCCCCTATTCCCGTGTAAGGCAATTGAGAAAGGAACAGTCCCGCATAAGGAGTTTGTGAAAGAAAAACTGAAGCAAGAGGAGCTGATGTTGCAAGAGTAAGAGAAATAGTTGCTGGAAAAACTCCACCACCTCCTCCACAATTAACAGTACATCCGCCACCTCCTCCGCCACCTGTAATAGTGATAGTCAATGTCGCAGTACCTGTTCCACAATTATTAGAGGCACTTATAGTTACCGTAAATGTTCCATTAGTAGTAGGTGTACCAGAAATTATTCCTGTAACCGTATCAATAGAAAGGCCCGCAGGAAGTCCTGTTGCATTAAATGAGGTTGGGTTGTTCGTTGCAGTTATTTGATAATTAAATCCTGAACCCACTGTTCCACTTGCAGTTGTTGCACTAGTTATTACAGGTATAGCAATTGGGCAGACTCCAACTGGAGTTATAACAATAGTAAGAGCTTGAGTAGCAGTCCCACAAGCATTGGTGGCTGTTATCGAAGCTGTAAATGTTCCTGTCACTGTTGGAGTTCCAGAAATAATTCTTGTTGTAGCGTTAAATGAAAGTCCAGAAGGTAAACCAATAACAGAAACTGCTGTAGCATTTGGGGCCACAATAGTAAAAGAAAGAGGTGTTCCCACAGTACCACTAAGAGAAGGTGCAATTGTAATAGTTGGCAATGGTGTGGGGCAAGGAGTTGTGGGTGTTATTGGAGTAGTTGGGGTAGTCGTATCTCCACCGCCGTTTCCGTCATTTCCGCTTGGAGTAGGGCCATCTTCGCCTGTGTCTCCACCAGAACCACCGCCGTCTCCACCGCCGTTTCCGTCATTTCCGCTTGGAGTAGGGCCATCTTCGCCTGTGTCTCCACCAGAACCACCGCCGTCTCCA
>JAKFXT010000020.1 GCA_021731245.1 Patescibacteria group bacterium | reverse complement strand
GCGCCTCGGACACGCTCGCGGACTCGCGTGTGCAAAAACCAAAAAATTTCCTTGCATTTTTCTCGCGTCTCCTCCCCCCACCCCTCCACCGCGAAGCGGAAAAAGAAATGGAAAGGAAATTTTTGGTTTTGCTTCGCCGTTACCATTTGAAAAACTCCACGATTTTTGCTATGCTTGTTTTGTGAGCAAAGAAAGTAATGGCTCATATTTCTATACTATCAAAAGTAGCATACTATGGCAAGAAGTAAAACGAATTCAAATAATGTTGATAAGTTTATAGCTGGATTTCCGATGAATATCCAGAAACTTTTGGTACAGCTACGAACCACAATTAGGAAAGCTGCACCGACAGCAGAGGAAAGTATGAGTTACGGAATGCCCGCTTATAAAACAAACGGAAAACCATTGGTGTATTTTTCTGCGTTTAAGAATCATGTTGGCTTTTATGCAACACCAACAGGACATAGAGAATTCAGTGAAGAACTTTCAAAATACATTCAAGGTAAGGGCTCGGTTCAGTTTCCACTAGATAAACCTCTTCCTCTTGTGCTCATAACAAAAATTGTAAAATTTAGAGTAAGAGAAAATTTAGAAAAAGCGAAGGCAAAAAAATAATATATGGCAACTATATCACAGAACATTAAGCGAATACGAGCAAAACAAGGCTTAACGCAGGACGACTTGGCGAAAAAAGCCAATATCAAATATTCCACACTTACGAAAATTGAGGGCGGTGTTGTTACCAAGCCGAGCGTTCAAACAATCCAAAAAATCGCCAAGTTGTTAGGTGTTCCTATGGAGGAATTATTAAAGTAATTTATAATTAGCCTATGCAAAAAATAACACCGTGCTTGTGGTTTGAAAAAGAATTACCATCTGCAATTGAATATTACCAAACTATTTTTAAAGATAATTTAAAAGTCGTGTATCTAGGTGATGAGGAAAATGGTCCTGGCGGTGCGTACCAATTTGGGACGATTGAACTATTTGGCACGAAGTATGATCTCCTCGCAGCAGGGCCTACTTTCAAATTTACTGAAGCAATTTCTCTCACGATTAGTTGTGAAGATCAAGAAGAAACTGATTACTATTGGAATGCCCTCACTGCAAATGGCGGGGCAGAAAGCGTGTGTGGTTGGTGCAAGGACAAATATGGTTTAAGTTGGCAAGTAGAACCGAAACTCCTTCGAGAACTTTCAATTAGTTCTGATAAAGAAAAAAGAAACTATGCTATGCAACAAATGTTCAAAATGAAGAAAATTATTATCAAAGATTTAGAAAAATAAAACTATGGCAACAATCAATCCTTATATAAATTTTAATGGAAATGCCGAGGAAGCATTTACATTTTACAAATCAGTGTTTGGTGGAGAGTTTACAAATATTGCTCGTTTTAAAGATATGGAAAGCCCCGAATTCAAAGTTGCAGAAGCTGAAGCAAATAAAATAATGC
Organism: Patescibacteria group bacterium; assembly: GCA_021731245.1. Lineage (GTDB taxonomy): Bacteria > Patescibacteriota > Minisyncoccia > Phycocordibacterales > JAKFXT01 > JAKFXT01. The sequence continues at coordinate 4,775 of JAKFXT010000020.1, read as the reverse complement.
ATATAGCGCTTCCTATTGGTAAAAATGTTTTAATGGGCAATGATGTTCCAGAATTTATGGGACGGACCAATGAAAACGAAAATAGAAGTAAGATCTCAATAAACTGCGAAAGCAAAGAAGAAGCAGACAGACTATTTAATGGTCTTTCAGTAGGAGGTGCTGTTGAAATGCCTATGGCAGACAGTCCATGGGGTTCCTATTTTGGAATGTTTAGAGACAAATATGGTATTGAGTGGATGGTGGACTATTCAAATAAAGTTTAGCTATGGAAATATCTGCCACGCACAATCAACGTATTGCAAAAATGGTATTCGCCTCCGTCTATCCTATGTATATAGCAAAAGTGGAAAAGAAAGGTAGGACAAAGGAAGAATTAGACCAAGTAGTAAAATGGCTCACTGGTTTTGGAAAGACAAAGTTACAAGGTCTCATTAATAAAAAAGTTACTTTTGAAACATTTTTTCAAAATGCAACATTAAACACCAATGCACATCTCATTACAGGAGTTATATGTGGCTACCGTATAGAGGAAATTAAAGATCCATTAACCAAAAAAGTGAGATATTTAGATAAGTTGGTTGATGAATTAGCGAAAGGAAAAACTATGGATAAAATCTTAAGAAGATAGTTTACAAGAAAATATGCAAAAAACTACCGCCACAACTATTTCAGAATATAATAAATTACAGACCAAAAGCGTAAAAGATACTTGTAGTTTTTTACATTTAACTATTGATAAACAATTAGATAAAAGTGAGTCGAAGATTTGGCATGGTAGTCCTGTGTGGTTTATAGACGATAATCCTATAGTTGCTTACTCTGTTCGCAAAGATGGCAGGGTGTCCGTTATGTTTTTTAGTGGACAGAGTTTTGATGAAAAAGATTTAATGTCAGAAGGTAAATTTAAAGCGGCAGAAATATTATATGCTGATATAAAGGAGATAAAAATAACTCATCTAAAAAGATGGCTTAAGAAAGCAAAAGAAATACAATGGGATTATAAAAATATAGTAAAGAGAAAAGGTGTCTTAAAAAAGTTAATAATTAATAAGAAGTAAAATACTATGAAAACACTAAAATGCGATTTGTGTGAAGCAACGGCAGAAGGCGAAACATTCGAAGCGTGGATGAAAGCCCTAATGCCTCATTATGTGCAAGCTCATGCTGATGTAATGAACGACCCAAAAAAGACTAAGGGAGACCAACGAAAGTGGATGGCAGAAAATAAGGTACGGTTTGACGCAGCATAGGGAGCGACCCTCGCCGTTTTGTAAATTAATATTTAGTATATGAATAAAAAATCAAGCGAACTTCTAGGAATTGCACGATTCAAAATTCACGAGGGCAAGCTCGAGGAGTACAAGCGCTTGTCTGCGGAATGCATGGAAATCGCTCGAACCAAGGATACCGGAACACTGCAATATGACATCTACATCAACGATGAAAAGTCGGAAGCGGTTGTGATCGAACGGTATAAGGATTCTGCAGCGCTCATGGAACACCTAGCAAACAACAGTCATGTAGCAAAGGAGATCTTTCTCACAGGATCGGTTGAGGGCGAAATCCTTGGTGAGCCGAACGAAGCACTTAAGGCGATGCTGACAGGTGCCCCAGTTGCTCTATTCTCACATTTCCTGTCTCTGTAGGAATGTGAGGGAGTAAAATTGAGTTTTTTTGCGTAGGGAGATTTGCCCGCGATTCCTTCTGCTCTTCGCGGGCGGGATGTGCGCGCACTGGGTGGGCGGGGCAAGCACATACAGATTTGTTTGTGCCTTAGCACAATCCGCTTTATGAGTTACCACCGAACTCGGTCGGAGGCAGGAAGTTTAGAGCTACCACAGAACGCGGAGAGGAAGCGCCTCGGTCGCCGTGAGGGTGGAGAAAAGAGCAAACAAAAATGTTAAAATAAGATTGCTCTTTTCGGAGACTGAAACGGCGAAGCAAAACCAAAAATTTCCTTTCCATTGTCTTGGACGCTTCGCGGTGGAGGGGTGGGGGGAGGAGACGCGAGAAAAATGCAAGGAAATTTTTTGGTTTTTGCACACGCGAGTCCGCGAGCGTGTCCGAGGCGCGCATCATTCTGCATCAGGGTTCAATTCAAAATACATTCGAACTTCGTTCAATACACACCGCAATTTTTCGAAAAGGGTTTCAGAACGCAAATCTGGGTCGGCGCGAAGCGCCGACACTAATGCATTCCCCCCGCCGAATCCAGAATCCAAAAGGGTTTTCCACGCTCCGCGTGGCTCGTCGTTTGCCAATACAATTCTATGAATAATCAAACCAAAAAGTTTTTTATATATACTCGCAAGTCTACGGACGACAAAGACAGACAAGTTCGCAGTATTGCAGACCAACTTTCGGAGTTAAAGGAACTCGCGTTGAAAGAACAACTTGAAGTGGTAGATGTCTTTGTCGAAAAGCAGACCGCCAAAATACCAGGTCGTCCGGTGTTCGATGAAATGTTGGAGCGAATGGAGAAAGGCGAAGCTACTGGTATTTTGGCGTGGCATCCCGATAGACTTGCTCGCAACTCGGTAGACGGAGGAAAAATCATCTACCTCGTTGATATTGGCGTAATTTCAGAAATGAAATTTCCAACTTTTTGGTTTGATCCGACACCGCAAGGAAAATTTATGCTCTCAATCGCTTTTTCGCAATCCAAGTATTATGTCGATAACCTCAGTGAGAATATCAAGCGTGGGAAGCGTAACAAAGTGAAAGAAGGAATATGGCCTCAAATGTCTCCGCTCGGATATATAAACGAGGGTGGAAAAATTGTGCTTGATAGCGAGATTTCTCCACTTATCAAAAGTACATTTGAGGCATATGCCACAGGAAACTTCACTTTGCGTCAGCTTCGCGACAAATTTAACGGACTTGGATTGAGGCGAAAAAGCGGCAGAGAGCTTGCGGTGTCGAATTATCAAAAACTTCTCAAAAATCCGATATATACAGGTTTGATGTTATACAACCGAGAGATTTTTGAGGGCAAGCACGAACCGATTATTTCAAAGAAACTTTTTGATTCAGTTCAAGAAGTGATGAGCCGAAAATCTAAACCGCATAGCAAAGGATTGAAACCATATATCTATCGCGGTTTTTTCCGTTGCGGAGAATGTGGTTGCTTTATTACCACCGAGCAACAAAAAGGTCATAACTATTTGCGATGTACCAAACGGAAAAATCCTTGTACTCAAAAATATGTTCGTGAGGAGCTCATCACTTCTCAAATTCAAGAGGAAATCAAAAAAGTTTCTTTGCCGCTCGATTGGGCGGAATGGATGATTGCCGAAAACGCAAAGGATCGGCAATCCGAAGTCCAATCGAGTACGCTTTTTGCAGATTCTATAAAAGCCGATATTTCTCTTTTGGAAACCAAAATAGAGAAGCTGATGAGTGCCTACCTCGAAAGTGCGTTGTCGCTCGAAGAATATCGCGAAGCTAAAAACAAGTTGGTTAATCAAAATCAGCTTCTCAAAGAGAAATTATCGGCTTTTGAGCAAAAAGCGAATAATCGGTTCGAACTTACCGAAAAGTTTTTGAAATACAATATGGAATTGGCAAACGACCGAACAAATGAAGAAAATTTTCATTTGTTCAAAAAAGTCGGTTCGAACTTTCAAATTAAGGATCGAACCGTACTTTTTGAGCCACGCGGAGCGTGGAAAACCCTTTTGGATTCTGGATTCGGCGGGGGGAATGCATTAGTGTCGGCGCTTCGCGCCGACCCAGATTTGCGTTCTGAAACCCTTTTCGAAAAATTGCGGAGAGGGGGGGATTTGAACCCCCGATCGGGTTGCCCCGATGCCGGTACTCCAAACCGGTGCCTTAAGCCACTCAGCCACCTCTCCAAAGTCGCTGCAGTGTACTATACTAGCAGGTACTATCAAATAAAAAAATCACTTTATGTTAAAAGATATGGCAGTGTGGCCTACGTTGCCAATCGTTGACGTCGAGCGCGCGAAAAAATTTTACGGAGAAACCCTTGGCCTTCCCCTCATAAAAGAGGACAAGGAGATGGGGGTTTTGTTCTATAGAGCTGGGCGAAATACCGTTCTCGATCTCTACAAACGTGGAGAGACGAAGGCTGACAACACAGCAGCAACATTTGAGGTCGCCAATATCGTGGAAGAGGTTAATGTTCTCAAAGGCAAAGGGGTGACTTTTGAAGAATTTTCAATGGGAGAAAACAAGATGGAAAACAGCATAATGATTGTAGGATCAGAAAAGGCCGCATGGTTTAAAGATTCTGAAGGAAATACGCTTTGTCTCCACGAAGATCTGGGTGGTGGACCGAGCTTGTGTGCGGTTCCAGAGGAATCAACACCATAACCCACGTCCAGTAAGTCCCAAGAAATAGCATGTCGAAGTCACTCATTTTCATCATTTTCTCAACACTCTGTGTAGGTGTACTCACTGGGTTTTATGCGTATTTCTTTACTGGCGGGCCCGCAAAGTACGGCTGGGATATTGAACCTCAAATACCAGACTACGTCATTACGGTAGAGGAGTATGGTGTCTGTGAAAAGTTACATACGTGCAGTTCATATCGAGTTGATGCGTTGAGGACATTCACCGCACTTATCTTCGACGGTGAGGGTTCCCTACGAAAGGATCGCACAATCTCATTAGAGGAAAATGAGCGACTGATGGACGCCTTGCAGATTATTTCGTGGGAGGAGATTTCTGAAGAGAAATCCACTCAATGTACTTCTGAGGACGATGCATTTGTGATAACGGTACAGCTCCAAGAAAAAGAATATATGCTTCAC
>JAKFXT010000007.1 GCA_021731245.1 Patescibacteria group bacterium | reverse complement strand
CAACTCACCATCGATACGATTGATGGTGAGTTGTATAAATATAATGAACCAAAAGTAGAAGAAGTTGATAACGGATATGTTTATGGGATTGATAGTATTAGTCGCAGTAGAGTAAAAATGTACATAGAAGAGATAGATCCATTTACGGGGACTAAGTTCAAATTACTAATTAATGATAGGGGGCAGACAGTTTTACCAGATTATTTTGATAGATTATCGAGACAGATAATTCCGGTTGGGGCGGGGGCTATAGAACTTTTCTTTAAAGAGGCAGAGGAAGCTAAGAAAAAATATAAAGAAGAACAGGAGGAATTAAAAACTAAAGAGGAGTTAAGACAAAAAGAATTGTTGGAGGCAGAACAAGTTTTGTCACAAAGCGGTCTTTGGGATAGGGCAAAGTATAAAATTCAATATGTTTGGGAATATAATATAAAATCAGAAACATTTGCCGTTGCCAAAAGACTTAGGGAAATTTTGACAGATGGCCCTGTGAATTTGGCGCAACAGAGTATTTATTGGACAAGTGCGCTTGGTTTTACAGGACAGAATGTAGGCGAGATTGCTGCAACTAGTGCAATAGAAGAAGCAAATAGGAGGGCGGAACAAGTAAAAGAAATAAATAATTATATTCAGGAGCAGGGGAATTTACAAAATAGAAGAAATTTAATAACTGGTCCTGCATTAGCTATTTTGAATCAATCGACAAATGAAATCACGACCAACAACCCACAACTAACAAATACCGAATCTATATCAGAACCAACGTTTACTCCAACTTTATTAAATCCGGTTCAGAATCCATTCCCTGTTGGTGGTGGGGCTGGTTTTGGCGGTGGCACTGTGATTATTGAAGAAACTGTAGAAGTTGTGGTTGTAGAAGAAGCGACAACTACTGCAAGTACTACACCAGAAGCCGTATCGGAAGTTCCTGCACCTGACACAACTCCACCAGATGTTTCGGCTACTGTTGCAGAATGTGCATACTCACTCGTAACGAGCGCTTGTGTTATTGCAACTAGTACGGTGAATATAAGTTGGATAAGCACTACAACAGATACGACTTACTTTCAGCTTTCATTTGATAATATTCTTTTAGCAACAACGACTAACACATCTGAACAAAGAAATATTTCAGAAGGGGTACATACAATAAAAGTTTTAGCATATGACAATGTTGGAAATGTTGGTACATCAAGTGAAATTACAATTGAATATTTGCAAAGACCAATTGTTATAAGTGAAATAGCTTGGGCTGGGACGGCTTCATCGACCGCTAATGAGTGGATGGAAATTTATAATAGAAGTAGCCACACAATTAATCTTAATGGAATTTCTTTTAGAGCTGTTGATGGAACACCAAACACAGCTCTTTCGGGAATTATTGCTCCAGCAAGTTTTTATTTAATTGAAAGGACGGATGACGATTCTGTTCCAGGAGTCATGGCGGATTTGGTGGTGCCATTTAGTGGGGAAGGAGGGGGGTCTGGTGGGTTAAGTAATGATGGTGAAGAGATGCAACTTGTTCAAAGTGTTGGGGCAGAAAACATTATCTTAGATAGAACGATTCCGTTTGAAACTATGATTACTGAATGTAGTGGATGGTGTTGGGGTGGAGGTTCTACTTTTTCAACTATGAGCAGAAGAAATTTAAATGGACTCGGCACGGCTTTTCCTACCTGGACGAGAGACAATACAATAAATATGCAAATAGTTGAATCAACAGGAATGATAATAAGAGGGACTCCGAAATCTAATTTTGTAGTGCCAGGGGGAGGGGGACCAATTGTGCCGTTGTAAAATTAAAACAACCCCGTCCTCGCGGCGGGGCTGTTGAAGAACAGGGAAGGATTTTGATGGCGGACCCGGCCCGTGCTCATCGAGTAAACCATAGAGGAAATCGATGAACCCATCATCTTTCAAAAAAGAAAATATGCTCAGGTATTTCCGCCAGGCTTCTATGCGGCGAAGGACCAAACAACGAGCATAGGGGACATCTCCGATATATAGGTTGGGATTGGCAAGTCGCCAGTTGATTAGGGCCTCGAACGTATTTACTTCCTCCGCTATTACTTCCTTTTCTCTTTTTGATTTCCAAAGTCTGTGGATTGTAAAGCAGGCGTGGACAATCAGGTAAAAAAGTCCCACCAAGAGCAAGGTTTTCATTTGATAATCTCCAGTTACAGTCTTTAGGAAAGATATATTAGGGGGAAAATAAAGTCAAAATCCCCGCTAAGTAGTTGTTTAGCGGGGGCAATTATATTTTTTCATTTGACTTTTTTGGTGGCGAAAGTAAGGTTACTTTTGGAAGATTTTTAAACTCATACATAACCTAGACGAGGGGCAAGATGAAAAATCCAGCAATTACTGCAGACAGGAACTTTTTCGCTCTTTCGACAAACCCATATCCCGGCCGAGGTTTGATCATCGGCAAGGATGAGACGGGGAAATCTCTCGTCCAGGTATATTGGATCATGGGACGAAGTGAAAACAGTCGGAATCGCATTTTCAGTTCGGACGGAGGCAGGATCTTCACCGAGGCGGCAGACCCGTCGAAGGTCGTCGACCCTTCGCTCATCATCTACAACGCTATGGCTGAAGTGAAGAGCTTCAGCTGCGGGCCGCTTTTCGTGGTGAGTAACGGGAGTCAGACTGATTCTTTTGTCACTCGGGCGAAAGCGGAAGGAGGCCTCCATGGAGTTCTTTCCGGTACTTGTTATGAGCCGGATGCGCCAAACTTCACGCCGAGGATCTCTGGATTTTGTTTGGGTACCTTGGTGGAGCTCTCCATTCTTCGGAAGTCCTCGTGGGGAGAATCCTGTGACAGATCTTTCTACGAGTATGAGAAGATCGAGCCTAGCTTTGGCTTTTGTCTCACGACCTACTCTGGCGACGGCAATCCGTTGCCGGCTTTCAGGGGTGACCCTTTGCTCATGCCTCTCGTCGGTCGTTCGACCGAAATTGCTGAGAAGTACTGGGAGGCTTTGGACGAAGCGAATCGGGTGTCGCTTGTGGTGAAGTTCATCGACATCGAGTCCGGCGTTTCCAGTTGGAACATCATCAACAAGAACAAGAAGGTCTGACATTGCTCTTCGCCTTGAAAAAGCCGTCCCTCGAGGCGGCTTTTTGTTTTTAAGTTTATTTTTGAAATATAAAATTAGTGTGTTAAATTGTTTTCGGAGCCAACTCATTCAGGAGAAAGTAATTGGCATAAATCGTTCAGCCTCAAAACGAAGCCTTGCCGAAAGGTGAGCCGAGTGACAAGGGTAGGAAAAAATGCGCTTGTTGTGACTTCTGGTTTCTGAATCCTAAAGATTTACGGGCACAGCTAAAGCATTACGATGAGGAGCACCCTGGATTCATCGATAAGCAGATGGAGGCACAGAAAGGCCGTCAATAGAAACGAAACCGCCGCGTGGCATGCCACGCGGCGGTTTGAACTTTTTACGTACCAATTTTAATTAACGAATATCTATTGTTACTGAAGTTTCGTTATTTGTTTCATTTGATTCAACAACAGTATTAGAGCCATCTACAAGGATGCGGAAGTTTTGATTTCCCTGAAGAGCTTGGTTGAAAGCAATTGTATATTCTATGCGATTGCCTGGAGCAATACCTATTTGTTCGTCTGAATTAAAGATTTGATTTGGGTAAGTCGGCATATATGCATTGAAGCGATATGACGTGGAGGTCTTATCTCCAATGTTTTCTATTTTGAATTTCACGGCAATACGATTGTTTGCAACTGGTGAAGGTGTAGAAACGAAATTACTATTTGAATCTAAGTAGCCAACATCAAGAATTGTCGGGCGAAGATCTGCTCTTCCGTTTGGATTACTAGAAACATTAGAACCACCAACTGTGTAGACGTTGTTTGTAGTTTGTCCTGGTACAGGAGGGTAGTATTGAGTCGTTGGTGGAGTATAAGTTGGATTATTAACAACTATCGTTTCTGTTTTTACTGGTTGATTTATAACTGTAGTACCGCCAGTATTTGTATTTTTAATTGCAGGATTAATAATGTCTACTTTTATAACACTAGTTAAATAAGGTTTGTCTTCTCCGTTTCTAGTGAATTTCAAAGTTATAGGAAGTTCTACACTGTAGAATTCAGAAGACGAAGCTACCATAACCAATTCATTGTCATTGTTTATAAAATCAAAGTCTTTGTTACAAAGCGCAGTTACTTTGCCAGCGTTAACTGTATTAATGGTTAAATACAAACCATCAACACAAGGATAATTAATACTATAAGAACCACCCTCTGCTTTCTTTAGGTGATCCCAAGAAAGAGTGAAGGCTTTACCGACAGTCACATTTTCAGAAGAAATGTCAGGTATGACTTCTTCAGAAGTTAAGACATTTGCAGTTGAGAGGGTTACGGATGCGGCAATTTTCTTAATTCCAGTTGCAGCATACTTGGCGGCAAAAGCGGCACCATAGGCAACAAAGAGAATAACGACGATTATCCCTATGATAGAGAAAACGTCTTTAAATGAAGACATTGCTTGTATAAAAACGTCAGAAAAACTCTTTCTAGAAGAGTTCGAATAGCCGGTCTTCACAGTATGTTTACTTGAAGTCTCGTATTCTGTTGGTAAATTGTTTGGTATTTGATTATTCATATGTTTTTCTAATTTAACCCTAAATTCGGACTGTTTATTTATATATCATATATACTATCTGCTGTCAAGGGGTTAAAATAGAAACATTAATTAATCGTTTCGCCAATATTGACTTATTCTTAAATCAATGTTAGTATTGCTGGTAGCTCAGAAATACTGTTTTTTGATAATAGACTTGATTAGATGAAGAAAAGGTGTAGTTTGAGTCACTAGAAAATAGAAATATGGAGGAAACAAGAGCAAATACAAATACAGGTGGAAATAAGTTTTGGCGCTTCATTAAGCGTTTCGTGTTTATTTTTCTTGTTCTAGTTGTAGTTTTTACCGCAATTGGATTAAGTCCTACTCCTGTTAAAGAATTAAATAATTTCTTCTTTTCTATCTTCATTAAAGAAGATGTAGAAGTTAATGAAGAAGAAAAAACTGAAGAAGTTTGGAGTGAGCGTACAGGAGCTTACAGTGAACCATTAAGAATTATTATTCCGGCGATAGAAATGAATAATACTGTTTTGAATCCGCAAGGAACTTCGGCCAATGTGTTGGACGCAGCTCTGTTAAAAGGAGTGGTGCATTATCCAGGTTCAGGAGATTTGGAAAGTAAAAGGAACATGTTTCTTTTGGGACACTCTTCATATTTACCTGTGGTGCATAATCAAGCTTATAAGGCCTTCAATGGAATTCAGAAATTGAAAGCAGGGGACATTATTGAACTTCATGGAGACTTCAAGAAGTATATCTATGCTGTTGAAAAGGTAGAGAAGACAACCTCTGATGACGGGTTCATTGATATAGGTAGTTTTGAAAGAAAGTTAATCTTGGCTACATGTGATTCATTTGGTAAGAAACAAGATAGATTTGTTGTTACAGCAAAATTTGTAGAAAGTTTTCCGCTTACACCGTAAAAGTGTGATTGGAAAACTCTCTGTAAAAAGAGGGGGGAAGTTCTTTGTAAAAATCCCCGATTTCCTGTGCGTGAATAGCGCAGAGGAAATCGGGTCAACGAATCAAAACTCAAAAGGAGATTGACCATGAAAAAGTTTTTCGCGGTAACGCTGGCGATTTTGCTGGCGGGATGTGCCACAGTCGAAGGTTTGAAGGAGGGTCTGAAGAAAGATCTGACGCCGGTCGCGAGAGCGCCAGTGAGGGAAGTAAGGGTCTCGGCTCCGGTTGCGCAAGTGACCGAAGCCAGAAAACCCGCGGCGGCCCGCATGGTCACGAAGTGTGATCCGGTGGTGTCGCTTTGGTGCGGCAACTTGCTGGACAAGGTGGAGGATCTCAAGGCGCGCAGCGTTACGCTGAAGTTGCCGAAGGGTGAACACGCTTTTTTCTTCAAGAAGAGCACCAACGTCACCTACGCCGGCCTTCTGAAGGCCGTGAAGGACGGCGACAAGACGCTTTTGCCGGAAGATCTGGAGGCGTTCGCGCAGGAACTCCGCGCAAACGGTTTTCCCGTGCCTTCGTCCGAAGGTCGCACGGCTCGCGTGGCACTTGTGGAGTTTTTCGAAAACAACAAGTTCCGCGAAGTTGCCTGTACGCCGGAAACGATGAGCAAATACGCTCTGTCATACAACAACAAGGAGCGTACGAAAATCGATGGCTACTATCAGCGTCGCTGTGCGCCAGGGGAGAAGATCCTCGAGCTGTGCACGGAGACGCTGGTTGCCATCGATCCGCCGAAGCCGGAACCGAGGGCCGAGTCGTCTTGCGAAAGAAGCAAGATTGCTTACTGGCCTTGGGACTTCAAGAAGGTTTCGGCGCGTTTTCCGAAAGAAGCGGAAGACATCTCCAGGATGGCCGCTCGAGACAGAGGGGCTCCGTCGGACGAAAAAAACAGAGTGACTCCCGCTTTCAAGTATGGGGGAAAGCTCCGTGCGGACAAGGGCCTCGCTTCCACCGGTCTCTTTACGAGTTCGATGGATCTCGAGGTTCATTTCGTGAAGATTGTGGGAGGTGTCACCACGTCAATTTCCAGGATTCAATCGGTTACTGCTTCGGGTGTCCATACCTTTGACCTCTCTGCTTACGATCTCTCGAACCAAATCGTTGCGGTGAAGGTGCCGGAAAGAGTCGGTGGCAAAACCACTCTCTGGCCGACGATACAAAAGGGGACGAGTTGGATCTATATCGAAGGGAACTTCCTGAAAGGGGAGTGTAAGCCCTTCAACCTTCACGCCTTCTTCGAGTAGGGAGGAGGAGTCGGAGAGATTCGTTGTTTGTGGTGTTGGGGGTGCCAATATGGACCCCCACCCACTTTTTATACTTGGATAGTAATTCAAGAAATATGTTTGTTAAAAAATTAAAAAAGAATAGAAATCTAATAGTACTTCTTAGTACTTTTTTTGCATTGGTACTTATTTTCTCTCCAAATAATTTTGTAAAAGAAAATTTTAATTCTATAAGTGCTGTTTTAGTTGCTAGTGCTGATGGAGATGGTGGAGACGGCGGTGGTTCTGGTGGAGATGGAGGAGGCGGTGGAGACGGCGGTGGTTCTGGTGGAGATGGAGGAGGCGGTGGAGACGGCGGTGGTTCTGGTGGAGATGGAGGAGGCGGTG
>JAKFXT010000022.1 GCA_021731245.1 Patescibacteria group bacterium | reverse complement strand
AGCTACGTCCTTCTTTGTGTATTTCGCTACTATCTTTGGATTGAAATCCTTGAATGCTTTTTTGTATCCTGAACGCCTGTTGAGGATAGTCTCCCACGAGAGACCTGCTTGTGCGCTCTCGAGGACAATAAATTCAAAGAGTTTCCGGTCGTCGTAGACTGGTATACCCCATTCGGTATCGTGATACTTCACGTAGAGTTGGTTTTCGAGGTTGGCCCATGCACAGCGTTTATTCTCCATACATAAAAAGTATACCGTATATTGACCAATGTCTCATTAATGCGTATTATATCCGAGTTCACGATTGAACAGCTTGAAGTCTGGGCCTGTACTCGCTTTGCGACGCGGGCCCTCACTCGGACAAAGTGCAAACAAGCTTTCACTTTGCTCCTCATTTCGGGCCCGTAGCTCAGTTGGCTAGAGCGCGTGTTTTGCACTCACGAGGTCGCAGGTTCAATTCCTGTCGGGTCCACCAAATTTGATTTGCATCAGAATTGACCGCGCCCGCGCCAAAGGCGCGGGCTTGGGCTGGCATTTCCGCCAAGAAATTCCAAGGGGTTTTGAATTCCGCCAAAAGCATTCCCGCCGAAAGTCGGCGGTTCGAGCCGATTGAAACAAGAAAATCTCTCATCCGTGAGGGATTTTCTTGTTTGGAGAGATTTTCGGCTTGGTTGGCCTCAATAATCCAGTTTCGCATGAGTTCGAGCCAATGATTACCTTTCCGCTCAAAATCAGATAATTTCTCCTCAATTGTTTTCTTTTCCGCCATTAAAACATTTTTATTTTCTTGATACTCACCAAGTTCCAACGCCTCACCAAGATATGCGTCTGTCAGTCGCTCTGTGCGTGTTTTAAGGGCGGAAATACTATTGCGGAGATTTTGAGCGAAAAGGTCTGATGATTGGCGGGAGTCCACTTGCTCGCTTTCAAGACGAGCAAGATATTTTTCCCGCCATTCGTCGGGCAAAGAAACTTTTTGACAAAGATTTTTCACTTGCTCAGTTAGCACCTCTTCCCGCAAAAAGCGATTTTCAGTACACGAAATAGTTTTGCTCTTGTGGGTACAACGATAGTAAATAAATTTCAAACCACTTTTCTTGATGTGTCGCTCCGCGGTTATCGCATATCCGCATACCCCACAAGTAGCAAAACCTAAAAACTGAAAATTCTTTGGTCCGCGCTTTTTGCGTGGTTTACCATTCTGAACAAGTGCTATTTGTATCTCGTCAAAAAGTTTCTTTGAAATCATTGGCTTATGCGAACCCACATGCACCTCGCCACGATATTGAAAATGTCCGTAGTAAAAAGGGTTAGTCAAAATATGCTCAACGGAGGCAAGGGCGAGGTGCTTGCCGGTCTTACCAACCAAGCCGACAGAAAACATTTTGCGCTGAATACCTGTGAGCGTAAATTGTCCCGTAGCAAAAGCCCCTAAACAATCTTTTACTTTGCCAAAGGTTTTTCTATCAGGTTCAATCGTGCGAAGTCGCGGCTCGTTAAAGTAACCGAGAGGGGCTTTTGCCGATAATTCGCCACGGCGGATTTTTTGCCGTATACCGCGCAAAATGTTTTCTCTCAAATTGTCGGTGTAATATTTTGCTTGTCCGAAAGCGACACTCAACATAAATTTTCCTTGTGGTGTCGCTTCGAACCAAAATGTCGGGAATTTTAGCGCAACAATTTTTAAAGTATCCACAAAATATATGACCTTGCCGCCATCAATACTATTTCTCGCTAAACGGTCTGGATTCCACGCTAAAATTCCCGACGCAGAACCTTTTTCAATCTCGCCAAGCATTTCGTTAAATATTTCACGACCAGGCTCTTTTGCCGTCTTGCTTTCATAATATTCGCGAACAACAAACAATCCCTGTTGCTTGGCGTATTCCCGAAGCTCATGAAGTTGCGCCTCAATACTCAAAACTTGACGTTCCTCGTCTTCACTTGATTTACGGCAATATATAAAATATTTGATCATGAGCTTCGGGGATTAATTTGATAAAAGGTTTTGCATTACACCGACAATTTGTAATCTCTCCGCATCGGCTCCTGTGCGAAGCACAGAACAAGCGTTAGCTTGTGGAACCGCCGACTTTCGGCGGGAATGCTTTTGGCGGAATTCAAAACCCCTTGGAATTTCTTGGCGGAAATGCCAGCCCAAGCCCGCGCCTTTGGCGCGGGCGCGGTCAATTCTGATGCAAATCAAATTTGGTGGTGTTTGTTTGAAAAGGTTAGAACCCATTTCGAGCAGAACCCTGACTGACTTCGCACGCGCGGAGCGCGTAGTGGCTCTAAACCTCTCCGTACGCCCCGATTGCGTGGTGATGCGAAGGAATGCGCCTCGGACACGCTCGCGGACTCGCGTGTGCAAAAACCAAAAAATTTCCTTGCATTTTTCTCGCGCCTCCTCCCCCCACCCCTCCGCCGCGAAACGGAAAAAGAAATGGAAAGGAAATTTTTGGTTTTGCTTCGCCGTTTCAGGCTCCGAAAAGAGCGCATTTATATATTAGCATTTCGACTGCTCTTTTCTACACCCTCACGGCGACCGAGGCGCGCCCATATCCGCGTTTGGTGGTAGCTCTAAACTCTGTGCCTCCGACCGCGTAAGTGCTTGCTCATCAAAGTGGAGCCTCGCCATACAAAATTCTTTAAGGAATGGCGAGGCGCAAAATCTATATGTGTTTGCCCCACCCTACCCGTGCGCACACATCATCCCCGCCGTTTTAGGAACAATTATAAAACGGCGGGGATGGCTTCCTAGATAAGTTATTTTATAACTTTAGCCAACCTATCGAAGCAGCCAACCCAAGCATCAGATGCACCCTTGTCGTATGAGTTTTCGGGTGGAATTGATGTAAGAGTAACTTTCGTTTGCTTTCCAAGCTCCTCAAATACTGCTTTGAACCCTGCTGCTATGCCGGTAGGATCCTCGGAAAAATCCATAACATAGAAGGAGAGTTCTGTGCAGGGTTTGACCACTATATATGTCCCTGTATATTCGCCAGCTGTCTTGTTGTTTGGATCACCGAACCTAAAATGACCACCTGGTCGCACATCAAGTTCGCGAACATCCATCACTATCCCCGGCGCAAACCACTGTGCAATGAGCTCTGGCGTGATCCATGCCTTCCAAACGAGTTCGCACGGAGCATCAAAGACTTTAGTGACAACCAGTTCTTTATTATTTTCTTGCATAATGTTATTGATTAATTTTTAATAAATTCCCTAAACTTTACATCACGAAGATAGAAACCGCCCCATACCAATACCGCCACCATAATGACGCGGCTCCACCACTGACCGTCGTTTGCAATCATATGCGTAGCTATCATTCCGCCGTACACGGCTGTCATCAAAACTGCGCCGATGAGCGCGATTCTTGTTCTTGGAATCAAGAACAATATCGCCGCGAGACCAAGTGCAATACCGGCAACGATGATTGAGGTCTCCGTGTAGCCAATTGCCTTTAATTCTCCCGCTAACATTTCATTCAGCGTTACCTGTGCAAATGCTCCAAATGCGAATAGCCCTGAGGTAATGACCGAGAGTACCCACCCAATAATCGTTAGAATTTTTTCTTTAGTCATGGTTATTTCGCTTTCTAATGTTTATTTTTTAATAATTTCTTCTTATCAATCTCCAATACTTTATCCAACGCATCGAAGCGCTTGCTCCAGAGATGTGTCATTTTCTGAGTCCATGTCTCGAACTCATACATTCCTTTTATATCTAATTGATAATAGCGATATTGTCCTTCTCTCTCTACCGTTATCAGATTTACCTGACGAAGCACTTTGAGGTGCTGAGAGATAGCAGGGGGGCTTGTTTCAAACTTGTCACAAATATCCGTAGCAGACAGTCTGCCACGGCTCGCAAGCATTTCTATGATGTTGCGCCGCGTAGGTACGGCAAGTGCAGTGAATAAGTCCATAAGGATATGGTATCGTAACCACTTAATTAAGTCAATACTTAATTACACAGCTGAGAGAATTGTACTCTGCGAACCACACATAATCGCCTACGCATAGCCCGCTCGCATTCGCTCGCGCTGGCTGCTTCGGCGTTGTGTGCATTCGCTTAGTGACTTCGAAAGAGTGTAGTGGCGACTCAAAGAATATGGATTGTGCCATGCACAAACAAATCTGTATGTGCTTGCCCCGCCCGCCCTGTGCGCGCACAAATCCCCGCCGCTTTGAAGAAATATTATAAAACGGCGGGGATTGCTCCCACAATTTCAAACCAGAATTATTCGTCCTTTTTCTTATCCCACTCTCCCTTGAACCACGCGAACCATTTTGTTTGTTCTTCTTTCGCGTTTGGATCAGCCATCGTAGTTGCCATCTTATCGCGCATAGGCTTATGTTCGGGGTCAGTAGTGGTCATAACATGTTGTCCACAAGCTCCTGCCACTTTCATCATATCGTCCCCTGAAAACTCCATATCACAGCCACCCTCATTATTCATAATCTCCTTACATGTAAATTTTTTCATATGCTGATTATATTATTTATTAATGATTATTTCAAACTTAATTACTTTTTATCGACCCAGCCCTCATCCTTAAACACAGCCCAAATTGCCATTGAGTGACCGTGGCCGAGTTTGAACTCTTTGGCTAGAAACGACACAAGCACAGTAGCTTTCATGTCAGGACTGAAAATACCTTTCTTTTTCATAAGCGTCATAAAATCCTTCGGAGATTTTCCCGTCTTTGTTTTGATGTTGTCGATGTATGCTTGAAATGACATATTTCAATTATTTTTTAGATGCTTTCACAACTTTTGCCTTCATCGCCTTAATGCTTTCTTTCACCAGTTTCTTAACTAACGCTTTTGGGAGTTTTTTATCTACTGGGAAACTAATGATGGCTCTAGTCGTGGGATATCCTACAAGTTCCTTTTTATTATTTTGTATTACTTCTGGATACACATGCAAACGCACAAATGGTTTCTTGAAGCTGAACCAGACAAACATTCCGTTATAATAATCAAAACCCTTCAAAGAATACCCGGGCATTTGAAAATAATCTGTGCGTTCAGTGGCCCTAGGCACGATTTCCCATATCGCAGCCCTTAATTCCCTCAATTTATCTTGAGCTTCCGTTGGTGCGCTTCGAATGTATTTGTCGGTAATATTTTTTAGAGTATTCTTTTTCATATTTGCGATACCATACTTACTTTTTAGAAACTTTCGTGAGCTTATTATAATTAATTAAAATTCCAAGCTTCTTGATTAAAGTCGGTACATGAGAATGCTCTATATCTTTAACTGCTGTCACGAGCGTAGCGTGCGGCTGCTTTTTGATAATTTTCCTTAACTCGATAATATCTTTTGAGCCACTAAGCTCTTTGGTATACCGTTTCTCAAACTCAGAAAATCTGTCCGCGGCGTCTTTATGAAACCATGATCGAAGCTCGGTAGATGGCGTCACGCCCTTCATCCACAGGGCAATTTTTGCTGACTCCTTCGAAACACCTCTCGGCCAGAGCCGGTCAACAAGCACTCGTAAACCATCGTCCTTTTCCGCTTTTTCGTAAATTCTTTTTATAGCTATTTTGTTCATAATTGGAACACTTATTTTTTGCGCTTCACGGCGAGCTTGATAATTTTCTCGAGCTCTTTTGTGTTGATATCGGAAAGTTTGTTGATATAGAGACACCCACCTCCTTCTTTGTACTTACCTAGCTTTAGGAGAGGCTCGTTGGCTTTTTTATTTTCTTTTACCTTACCTTCTGCCATGGTAAAGACTTTTAAACCATAGAGCGAAATATTTTGTTTGCGTGGAGAAAAGCCCATCATCATCCATTCTGCTTCTTTACCATTGGCATAGGTGTACTTTATGCGACCGAATCCAACAATCGCGGTACCCCACATTTCCGGCTTAGACTTTGTCGCCCTCTCCATCATTTTGGAAATAATGAAGCAATCTTCGCGCTTCTGCTCGTCTTTGATGGTGCTCAAAAACTTCTCCACACTCGCCTTATTAAGTTTTGTTTTTAATTCTGCCATAAATAGTATTCTTGAATGTTATATTTGCCCTTTATATTTTGGATCAAAGTCCACTGTCCATTCAATACCATATTTATCCCGAAACATTCCAAAATACGAACCCCAAGGACTATCTGCTATTGGCATTTCAACATTTCCGCCTGATGAAAGCCCATTAAATAATCTATCTGCCTCTTCTTTACTTTCTGCACTTACAGATATCTTGCTTCTGTTTTCATTCTCATTTACTCGTCCCAAAATTTCAGGAACATCATTGCCCATTAAAACATTTTTGCCAATAGGTAGCGCAATGTGCATTATTTTATTTGCTTCCTTTTCACTGACCTGAAATTCAGAACTTGCCATATCTTTGAAACGAGTAATCTGTGCAAATTCTCCGCCAAATACTGATTTGTAAAATGTAAACGCTTCTTCGGCATTTCCGTTAAAATTTATGTAGGGGTTTATCGTTGTCATGATTTTTATTTAATTAATTATTTTAATGGAACCATACACTGCACATCTTTATCATCAAAATCTTTATACATCTCTAAACAATATCCTTGTGGGTCAAGCCTTGGATTTGTTAGAAGTTCTTTAAACGCATTACCAATACTTTCAGGGTCTTTCATATGGTCCACGATGTACATACTGGCAAAATTACCGGCTTTTATGGTAAAGGATTCAAGACCTAATTTTTCTGCTTCACCTGCATGTTTTTCTTCAGCACATGCTTTGTAAATAATAATTCCATCTTTGTTTGGATGTGAGATGCCAAAATATCGCCTCTCTTTTGAATCAGTTATAAGTGATTGTAATTTTTTATATGCGTCCATTACTCCATCTGGGAAGGATGTGGCTGTAATGCATATTACGTGTATATCTTTTTCTAAATTGTAGTTTTTCATAGTTATAATTATAAATTATTTTAATAATTCTTCCACTAGAACGCTCGACGGCTTGGCGATCTTAAACTTACTCTCTACATTCTCAAACAAATCGGTCAGATTATCTTTTGTTGTTGTATCCAAGCTTATTGGAGTTTCATTTTGGCAGGTTTCTAAAAATTTCTTTGCGAGCAAAACTTTATCCAATTTACTCTTTTTTACATATTCTGAATTAGATTCTGTATAAGTTTTACTCGTATCGCCAAGTACAAACTCTCGAAAATTAGACGGCGAGAAAATGTCCTCGATACTTCCTGTAGTATTTAATACAGCAAGAACCAAATCTTTCGTAACGAGCCAATTATCTTTTAGATTTTTCTCGCCATCCTTTTTCCCTTGGTCGTTGTCGTAGAGATAAATAACTTTCCCACCCCACCCATGCAATATAGTGCCGACAACCGGCATATTTCCAGCTCCACCGCCGAAAATAAAATTCACGCTATCTTTGCTAAGAATTTTCTTAAATGCATTTAGATAATAGAGATCGGAAGATCCTTCAACTACAACATTATTACCCTTATCTAGTGTGGTAATACCCGCACTTAATTCTAGACCAATCGCAGTTAGAATAGGGGTCAAAGTTTCTTTATCTGCTAAAGCGTGAACCTTATTTTCAATTTTTGTTCCTGCTTTTTTTGTCCGATGAATCAATCTAATTTGATTAAGTTTGTCGGCTTCCAAAAGATAAGGTGAATGTGTTGAAAATATCAACTGAATTTCTCTTGCTGAATCTTCAAGTTTATTTAAAATATCTTTTTGAGCTGTAGCGTGTAGGAATAA
The DNA here is from genome assembly GCA_021731245.1 of Patescibacteria group bacterium. Classification (GTDB taxonomy): domain Bacteria; phylum Patescibacteriota; class Minisyncoccia; order Phycocordibacterales; family JAKFXT01; genus JAKFXT01. Next base: position 1,329 of record JAKFXT010000022.1, on the reverse strand, counting down.
TCCTGGCTCGTCAATCAAAATAATGTTCGGAACATTCTCATTTGCCCGTGCAGATACTTTTATATAAAATGCGAGATGCCATTGTCTTCCTTTGCTTCGCAAACTTGGTTCATATGGATAACCGTCTTCTTGAATCCAAAAATGGAGATCTTGAGAATCCCAATCAACACTTAAACTTGAAACATCCTGTGACCAAAATTTTTCGTAATCACTATTAAGTTTGATATTTATATCAGTTTTATGTTTCTGTTTATCGCGAGCGGTGGATGTTTTGATAGTAGCAACATTCAAATCACTTATGACTGCTAAATCTTGAATCCACTCATTTGTTTCAAGTTCTGCAAAAGGTATTTTATTTGGAAAAATATCTTCAAACGAGTTAAAGAAAACAAAATTTGGAATCCATTTTTTGAGAGCTTTGAAAAATTTGTCTTCTACCGTTATAAAATTTTCAAGATTTTGAATTTCTGTTTCTATCTCTACTAAAATTTTTGAAAAGTTCTCACGATCTTTTTCATCAATTTGTGGGATATTTGGTGCAGTAGCGTTTTTGAAAGCAGTGAGAAGGGCTTTTTCACTTATTAAATCAGAAAATTCAAAATCAAAAGAAATTCCCCCCAACTGTGGATATTTTGTGTGTAATGCTTTTATCTTACTCCACTTGTCTTTGATTGATTTTTGGATTTTTTCAACTTCTTTTGTTCCAAAAAGCTCATTTTCCTTAGTGGTTTTTCCAAAAGTGTAAATGTCTGGAAAGGTTTTAATAATCTCAAGCTCAATATCAGCAACCACTTTTTGTGTACTACCTATTTCCGTCAAAACTTCTTTAACGGTATCTTTTTCAACAATGAAAGTAATAGAAATTTCAGGTATCGCCTCTGGCGATTTAATAGGTTTTGCAGTATCTCTAATTTTTTCGTCAGTATCAAAATCTTCTAACGCTTCAAGAATAGAAGTTTTTCCAGATTCATTTTTCCCTGCAAGAATAGTAATAGTATCCGTTAAATAGCAATCGCCACTATCAGTGATTGACTTAAAATTTTTAATTCTGAATTTCTTGAGTTTCATAAAATTATTTTAATAGCTCACTACTGGAAATCCCTAACGCATTAGCGATCTTTTCCAAAGTTGAAAGAGTAGGATTCATTCGACCATTCTCAATGTTGCTTATGTAGGCTCTATCCACGCTCAAAGCGGTCGCAAGGTCTCCTTGCGACATGTCCTTTTTCAAACGCCATTTTCTTAGGTTTTCCCCGAGTTTTTTACCTGATGCCATATTCTATTATAATAGTGAAACTTGCATTGTATTGCAAGAGTTTAATATAATGC
>JAKFXT010000017.1 GCA_021731245.1 Patescibacteria group bacterium | reverse complement strand
AAAATATTTCACGAACCCTTCATCACTTGTTGTTTATAGTTTTCTTTTAATAAATAACATAAATAAATATTATGACAACTACTATAAATAATTCTGAAGGTGGAGAAGATTCTGATTCAGGAATCGCCGCTGGTATTGTTGTTACTATTATAGTAGCCGGCCTACTCTCTACTTTTTTGTTACCCGTAATTAATGATGATATGTCTAAATCTAAGAATGATAGTGCTAGTCTAGAAGTTAATTTATCAAAGCCAAAAAATTCTTCTGAATAGTTTTTTAAATAATCCTATCTTCTGTTGTGGGAAAAGATACTGTGACAGTGGTCCCTTCTTTTAAAACACTTTTTATAAATATTTTTCCATTATGGAGTTTTACTAATTCATTGACTATAGCAAGCCCGAGACCGCTCCCGCTATGATTTCTAGCTCGTGATGGGTCTGCTCTATAAAATGGTTCTGCTATGTGAAAGAGATCTTCTCTTGCAATACCAACGCCAGTGTCTTCTATGCGTAGCTCTACAGATTTTTGATTATATTTTTCTTCTATAATTAAGTTGATACTGCCTCCTTCGGGTGTGTAATTTATTGCATTTGTAAGTAGATTTATAACTATTTGCTCTAGAGCTACCGCTTTGCCTTTTATAATGGCTTCCGGTGGTTTTTTAAGAGTAAGTATTAGGTACTTACTCTTAATAAGGTCTGATAAATTACCAACCACAAAATCTACTGTTTTGCTAAGGTCGACATTTTCAAATTTTATATTTTCTGGGCGCACTAAAGTATTAAAGGAAAGTAAATTATTTATAGTGTCTGAAATACGGTTTAGCTCCTCCACGTTACTGTTCAACATTTTTTTAATATAGTCATCGTCAAAACTTTTTTTAAGCAAGGAGACTTCTATGTTCGTCTTAATTATTGAAAGGGGGGTACGTAATTCGTGCGCTATGTTTCCAATGAATTGTTTTTGCGCGTTCAGACTGTTTTTTGCTGGTATCAGTGTTACTTGCGCTACTAAGTATCCAAAGAATACTGTAATTGAAATTATTATTATAATTATGGCTAAAAGATTTTTAGTCATTAAATAATCAACCCCACTTATAATAGAGCCGAGAGAGCCTGGGGTTATTACTTTACCTGTATTTATATTATTAGAAATTTCATTGAATAAGGTTTTGGAAATATCGTGATAGAGGTAATTAAAAGAAAAGGCAATTAGAATAAGAACAAGTACAATGAAAACTACCTGTAGTGCAATAACATTGCACTCTGTTCTAAAGAATAGATCAAAACGATACCTATTCGTGAAGTTTGTAACCCAGGCCACGAACGGTTTCCAATACGTCCGGGTACTTCCCAAGTTGTAATTTTTTTCGAAGATTTTTGACATGCACGTCTATAACATTACTAAATGATTCATAATTAAAGTCCCAAAGGTGGCTCAACAACACCTCTCTGTTAATAACCTGATTTGGCCGTCTCATAAAGTATTCAAGTAAATAAAATTCTTTAAGAGTTAGTGGTATGAGCGCTCCCTCACGAGTGACTGTATGTAATGAAGCGTTTAATTCTATCCCGGCAAATGATAAAGTGACAGGAACCATTTCAGCCGGACGTCTTGAAAGAGCGTGAACACGTGCCAGTAATTCATCAAAAGAGAAGGGTTTAACAAGATAATCGTCAGCCCCCGCTAATAGTAAATTAACTTTATTTTCAACCTCATTTCTTGCCGTCAAAATCAAAATAGGGATAGTGATTTCTAATTCACGCACTTTCTTGGTTACTGTTTCTCCATCAAGAGATGGAAGCATAAGGTCAAGAATGACCAACTCATAATCACTACGATGAAATGAAATACGACTAAGTGCTTTCTTGCCATCAGACAATATATCTACTGTATGACCTTTGTGTTTTAAGCCCTCAGCAAGAGATTCGGCTAGTTTTATTTCGTCTTCGACAATAAGTATTTTCATTTGTTTGTGTGTAGAAAGTCTAGAATGTCCTAGCTCTAAAACTACTATATAGAAGATGAAGATTAGATGAAAGCCTGCATAAAATAGCCAAAATACCCTTTCTTTTATTAGACATTAAGGACTTCACGCTCTCCCCATCAAGACAATGATAAATTGTTTTTATTAATGAAAAATGTTTTCAATCACAAAGGTGTTTAAAGAATTTTTTCTAAAAAAGGTCGACCTTAAAAGTATTTATTCAAAACTATTAACTAATAAAATAAAATATATGACTACTAATATAAGTTTCTTCAAATTATCAAATAAGTCCATTTTGGCTTTCGCTGTGGCTTCCATAGCTTTTGTTATTATGTCTGTTCCGTTTCTTGCCAATGCCGCACCCCTTACTCGTGAATTACAAAAGGGTATGTCAGGAGCTGATGTTTCTGATCTCCAAAGATTTCTTGCACAAGACAGCACAATTTACCCACAAGGCTTGATTACAGGATATTTTGGACCCCTCACTTTTTCAGCGGTTTCAAATTTCCAATCTCGTAATGGTATAGCAACTGTAGGACGTGTTGGACCTATAACTCTTGCAGCTATTAACGCTCAAATGTCAGGTGGAGTAAGTACAGGTATAGATGTTTACGCCCCTTATATTTCCGGTGTTGATGTAAGTAAAAGTGGTCTTACAGCAAATGTTTCTTGGAATACAAGTGAACCTGCTCGTGGAGTTGTTTATTACAGCACCAATTTCCTAACAACTTATGAAAACCTTCATACCGTTGATGTAAGTGGTAGTACAGCTATGACTGATAATAATTTACGTTCTTCACAAAACGTACAGTTGTCAGGATTACAATCAAATTCAGTCTATTATTACTTGATTTATTCTACCGATGCATCAGGTAATGTGAGCATAACTCTTCCCACTACTTTCCGTAGTAACTAATAGGAGTATTTTAGAGAGAAAAAGCCATTCTTTACATAAACTAAGGAATGGCTTTCTTTCTAAATAATTCTTAAGTCTTATTAAAATAAAAAAAATAAAAATATGGATCAAAAAAATACAATTATTGGGGCCATTATTATAATTCTCATTCTCGTTGGTGGATTTATTTGGTGGAATAACGACGAAGCCTCTTCTTTGGTAGATAAAACGCCTACTAGCAACGATACGGCGTCAACTAATAACAACTCAGACTCTACAGATATAGCTGTGAAGGCCTACACACAAACAAGAGTTCTAGAAAATGGTAAATATGTAACAATCGTAAACCTTACTAATGGTGGCTTTGTTCCACCTATTGTCTATATAAATAGTGGGGAGTCAGTAAGATTTGTAAACAAAGATAACGAATCTATGAGAATTGCGACAAATGAATTCCAAAATACACCACTATATGCAGGCTTTGGACAAGAAAAGAGTGTGGGAACTGGTGGTACGTATGAATTTATTTTTAGTAAAGTAGGAGTTTGGGGATACAACAATATGAGCGGTAGCCCAAAAGTTTACGGAATCGTTAATGTTAGATAATCAAAAATCAAATAAATATATGCTTACAACAATTGCTGTCATACTTCTTGTTTTATGGGTTTTGGGAATAGTAAGTTCATACACCATTTCTGGTTTTATTCATATTTTGTTGGTTATAGCCATAATTCTTTTTCTAATAAGAATTATTAGAGGGCAAAATCCAATTTAAAAATAATAAAAATAACAAATGGAATTTAATTCAAGCTTAAAAACACTCCCAGGGGTCACCCTCAGGGGGTGTTTTTAAGCTTGAGTTCACCAGAGATTCATTACAGGTGTATTAAAATTTATTATGAGAAAAATGAATAATACAAATAAGCCTTCAAATGTATCGAGGGTAACACGTGACGCTGTTATCAGTGCGGCGGAACACGTGCAAATTATAAAAGAAAAAACAGATGAACTTATAAAAAAGACAAAAAAAATCGTAAATAAAGCTAAAAAAGGAGCCGAAAAGAAATGGGAAGAATCAAAGTCTTATCAAGAGAATGTCAAAGATGAATTGAAAAAAACATCTCAAAAAGTTGTTGATTTTGGAAAAGATGTAAAAAGTGGGTTCAAAGACGGTTTAAACGATCTTAAAAAGAGAAAATAAAAATAAATTAATTTATTTAGAACTTTAGAACAGAGTATAAATGAAAGGAGCAAGAGGGGAGCTTGCAGAAAATACTATAAGACCACCTAGTGATATAAGGACAAGAAAAATAGGGAAAAGCCACCACTTTTTCCTATGCATAAGGAATTCCCATATTTCTTTTATTGTTTGTATATATTCCATTTAGAATTTTTTCAAATAATTTGATTTATCACCTGCATTTTCTATTTTATACCAATAAGATTCTTTATTGAAGCGTCCCATGGGGTCTTTCCTAGTTATTCTAAAGATTAAGCTTATAGGGAAAATAATTAAAATAAAGACAATTATTAAAATAAGCCTCATGACAAACCAGCCTATAAACAAAGCAAGCCCCATCCAGATTTTAAAAGGAATTATTAATAGTCTCCAATTTATTAATCTAATTAAAATAAGAGTTGTTACGCCAATCGCTGTAATTGTGATAATTGTAGTTGACCAATTTAGATAGGTGACAACGGCCAATATTAATGAAATTATAATTGCAAAAGAAGTAATTTGTTTTTGATTACACTCTAAGTCACTAAGTCCATTCTTTACATCCTTTATGAGATTCATAATTATCTGATTATATTAATTTCTCTAAAAAATTTTTCTATAGATTCTGCGGTGAGTTTGTGTCCAAGCGCTGACCAATGCCCGTCGTGCTTGAATGAAAAATAAGGTGATTCCAATTTATTCCTGTCTCTATAATCGCGGAATATTGGAGTGAGATTAAGATAGGGGATTTTGTTACTTTCCGATAGTAGTGAAAGATGTTTTTCTGGATAATCAACATCAAATCCTAGAGGAGGCGGGGAATCAAAGGCTTTTTCAAAAGCTGTCTCTGGTTCAGGTTCAATGTGAATGGAGCTTGGTAATGCTATTAAGACGAAAGTAGCTCCATCTGACGCCACTTCTTCCATAAACATCTCTATAAGCTTATCCGTTGCGCCCCATGCTTCTTGAAAGACTTGAAGTTGTGTTTCCGGTGGGGTGAAAAGTCGAGCAAGATAAGTATCCATCTTTTCACTTTCCTTTACCTTTTCGGCCCCTATTGGAGTCGAAGTGTTTTCTATAGACCGGAATTTATTTGAAAGGTATTGCCACTCAAACCATAGAAAGCGATATAAAGTGAAGTGACTTTTGAGAAATAGAACAACGCTATTTTGTGCTCCTGCTTTTTCTTTCACCTCATCAATTGCCCAAGAGCCATCTTCTTTTTTCTCAAGAAATGGCATATTTCTTTCTCCTCCATTATATAGAGTTTCAAGTTCTTTAGAATTATTGCGCATATCATTTGACGAAAGAAAGGCCAAAACAACTATATCTGGTTTAAACTGACTGACTTTATTTTTATAAGTTAAGTACGATTGAGTAGTGCCGAAACCTCCAACTCCAAAATTAAGGACTTCGAATTTTTCCCCAAGATTTTTCTCCAATTGACTAGAGAATGTTTCTTCAATATTGACCTGCATTCCTTCTACGAATGAGTCCCCAAGTATTGCTATACGAGTAACACCTTCTTTTTTATCAAGAGATCTTTCATAATCACGCATACCAAATGAATTAATTTTGATATTTTTTATTGTGTAATCTTCCTGAATATAATTACCTTTTACGTTTTCAATATGCCAAGTGCCAAGGCCTTTATCAAAACGATGGAAAAATCCACTTGACCACTTTCCTGGTATTAAACGAAGTAATATTTCAGCTGAAAATAAAGAACCACAAATAAAAACTGCGATAAGCACTAGCCAGAGCATTAAAGGTGGGGTCTTGGTATTAGTCGAGTTCATATTCTTTTTTCCAACTATCATCAATTGGAATATTTCCTTGGTCTTTCTTTGCTATTAAATAAGGCCCAATTACTAGATAATCCATATCAGTACGCATAAAACATCTGTAAGCATCTTCCGGGGACTCCACTATAGGTTCTCCTCTTACATTAAAAGATGTATTAACCAAAACAGGGCAATTGGTTAATTTATAAAAAGCATTGAGGATTTCATAGAATGATGGGTTCTGTTTTTTATCAACGGTTTGTACGCGAGCAGAATAATCTACGTGAGTAACGGCCGGTATTTCACTTTTAGGAATTTTCAACCATTCAATACCAAATTTTCCCTCATTTGAATTTTCAATCCTTTTGTTTTGCTTTACATCGGTAGTGAGAAGCATATAGGGGCTTTCGGTGGAAATCTCAAACCAATCTTCAGTTTTTTCAGCTAACACCGCGGGAGCAAATGGTCTGAATGATTCTCTGAATTTAATTTTTAAATTAAGTTTACTTTGCATTTCTTTGTTCCTCGGATCAGCCAATATGCTACGTGCACCAAGTGAGCGAGGACCGAATTCCATTCTTCCATCAAAATATCCAATTACATTTCCTTCCGATAAAATTTTGGCTACCACCTCAGCCTTTTCTTCAGATTTAAGCTTTTTGTGTGGAATATTTTCGTTATCTAGCCAAGTGCTTATATAGTCATTAGCATATGAAGGGCCAAGTAAGGAGCCATATTGACTGTCTTCTTTATTTACAACTCTCTTTTTATTTAAAAATGAGTGCCAAGCAACATAAGAGGCACCAAGGGATCCACCAGCATCCCCTGAAGCCGGCTGTATCCAAATTTTATTAAACTCTTTTGTTTCCCATATTTTTCCATTGGCTACACAGTTTAAGGCAACGCCACCCGCTAAACACAAATTTTTTGAACCTGTGACCTCTCTGGCGTGTTTTGCAAGGCCAACCATTATTTCTTCTGTTACTTTTTGTAAGGATGCGGCAATGTCCATATGTTTTTGATCAAGAGGGGATTCGGGCTTGCGAGGCGGGAGATTGAAGAGATTAGAGAATTTATTATTCGTCATTTTAAAACCTACTAAAAAATCAAAGAATTCTAAATTGAGGCGAAAAGAAGCATCTTTCTTCACCTCAATAAGATTTTTATAAATCACGTCTCGGTATATTGGTTTCCCATATGGGGCAAGTCCCATCACTTTGTATTCGCCAGAATTTATTTTAAAACCTAAATAATAAGTAAAAGCAGAGTAAAGGAGTCCAAGAGAGTGAGGGAAGTGAATCTCTTCTACTTTTTTAAGCGAGGCACCAGAGCCATGCCAAATACTAGTTGTGGCCCATTCTCCAACACCGTCTACTATAAGTACAGCAGCTTCTTCAAATGGAGAGGGGAAAAATGCAGAAGCGGCGTGAGATTCGTGATGCTCAGAGTAAACAATTTTTCCTTTAAATTCAGGCAGTTTTTTCTCTATTTCTTTTTCTACCCAAAGTTTTTGTTTAAGCCACACAGGCATCACATTTATAAATGATTTTAAGCCACGTGGAGCAGAGGCGATATGGGTTTCCACAATACGTTCAAATTTAGTAAATGGTTTGTCGTAAAAAGCGACGATATCTATATTTTTAAGAGAAATATTTGCTTCACGAAGGCAATAATTTATTGCATTAATTGGGAATTGCTCATCGTGTTTTTTCCTTGTGAATCTTTCTTCTTGAGCAGCGGCAATTATTTTGCCGTCAATAATTAAAGACGCAGCAGCGTCATGATAAAAACAAGAAATGCCTAAGATTTTAGTCACGAAATGAGTTTATCATGTATTTCTTGACCAATCACCTTCGCTAATCAGATTTTTTCTTTCTAATCTTTATTATGCCCGCAATACCTAGGATCACGGCCACAACCCCAAGGAGTTGTCCACCGGGGCTATCATCAAATTCACCATATACAAATAGAAATGCCCCGAATAATATTGCGAGAATGGAAATTATTATTTTAAGAGTTTTATTCATGTATTAGAGAATATAATCTCCTCGGCTCGGAAATTAAAAGTATAAACTTTTCATTTCTCTCACTCTGCGTCGCTTATAAAATATTATACTCCAATCATTCGGGATTGGTCACAAAAGAAATTTGCTCCGTTTGATAGATGGTGTAAGAAACTGTTTAAAACAAAGGCTCTTGGTAAATTATTTTTTATGAAAATCAGCCCATAAGGATAATATGCCAAGCGCCATGAAAAGCATGGCTTCTAACCAATTTTGTTTTTGTAAAGCCTCGATTAAGGCAATTCCAAAGAATAGAATAAAAACAGTAATACTAACAAATTTTGTTCTTGAAATATTCATACACTGTGAATTATAACGCATTCTATATTTTAAAGTTCCGTCTGATAGAGGAATCTTGCCCATAGCGAATCTCGTTCTACTGCTGAGGTGAGAACCTTGTTTCTCATAAAAACTTCATGTTCTCTTCATTAACTAAGTGTTAATTTCATATATATGAAAAAATTTAATAAGACTCCATTATTAGTTGTATTGGCTGCTGCCTTTATATTTGGTTTAGCTGGGCTAGTTATGGCTGCTACAGCAGTAAACCTCGGTACGGCCGATAATTTCGCGATTTTGGCTGGTTCAGGTATTACGGCCACCACCCCATCTGTTATTAGTGGAGATGTTGGACTGAGTCCGTCTGCGGGTACTTTATATACTGGATTAACAACAGGGCAGGTGACCGGAACTATTTATGCGGTTGATGCTACAGGTCCTTTTGGTGCGCCGGGTAATAACCCTGCCTTGCTGATTTCTGCTAAAACCTCTTTAGACACAGCTTTTAGTTCCGCTGGCCAAGTGACAACAGGAATTATTTCGGCTGATCTTGGTGGACAAACTTTGACACCGGGTGTTTATGAAGACAATGACGCCCCTGATTCTCTTGGGATTACAGGGACCTTAACGCTTGATGCTGAAGGGGATCCAAATGCAGTTTTTATTTTTAAAACTGGTTCTACTCTCACTACATCAGTTGGGAGTGCCGTCGTTCTAATTAATGGAGCTCAGGCCTGTAATGTTTTCTGGCAAATTGGAAGTTCTGTAACTCTTGGGACGAACTCTATTTTCAAAGGAAATATATTTGCTTTTGCATCCATCACGGATAATGGAGGATCAGTTATTGAAGGAAGATTTTTGGCACGAAACGGGGCTGTAACATTAAATAATACAACTCTCACTAAAGCGACTTGTGTAGTTCCTCCTCCTACTCCACCGACATCTTCTGGTGGTGGTGGATTTTTCTCGCCTTTGCCACTTATAAATGTCACAAAAGTACCAAATCCACTATCTTTACCTTTGGGTGCTGGGTCGGTAACTTACACTTATAGAGCAACAAATATTGGTCCCGTTGAGATGAGTAATGTGTGGGTTAGGGATGATAAGTGTAGCTCTGTAAACTTTATTTCCGGTGATACTGATAATGATTCTAAGTTAGATCTAAATGAATCTTGGATATACAGATGTATTAAGATTGTTTCTCAAACTGAAACTAACACAGCAACTACTCACGGTTGGTACAACGGTTGGGATACATTTGATACCGCTAATGCGACCGTTGTTGTTGGATTACCGTTAATACCACCATTAATTCATTTGGTGAAAACACCAAGTGTTTCTACTCTCCCCGTGGGAGGAGGAGCTGTCACTTATTCTTATACAGTTACAAATCCAGGTGTAGCTCCTCTTAGCGATGTAAGTGTTGTTGATGATAAATGTACAGGTTTACCAGGGCGTGTTTCGGGTCACCCTGGGGATTTAAATAAAAATGATTTACTTGAAAGTAACGAATCATGGTCATTCACTTGTCAGACATTTATTACGCAAACAACAACAAACAGAGGAACAGCAGAAGGAAGTGCAAATGGTTTAACTGCGATAGATTTTTCTCTGGCTACTGTGGTGGTTTCTGTGCCCGGTTTTCCTAATGCTGGAATTTCTCCTGAAGAAAAAGAATTTACATCGAATACATTTTTATCAATCTGTATTTTGTTTGGTTCATTTTTACTCGGCCTTATTCTTAGAAAGCAGATCGTGTAGTTTCAAGCGATGAAATTTACAAGTATTCTTGTTATAGGATTAATTATTATTGGCGCAGGATATGAAATAAACTCAAAAATTGTAAAAACCCCTTTATCTAATAATTCATCTGACTATCCTGAAAAAGAAGAGGTTGAATATGGATTGCCAAAACATCTTAATATTCCAAAAATAAAAGTAGACGCAATTATTGAACAGGTGGGTCTCACCGCTGATCAGTTAATGGGAGTTCCAAAAGAAATTGCTAATGCCGCTTGGTTTAATTTGGGGCCACGACCTGGGGAAAATGGCACTGCCGTTATAGATGGACATTTTGGTTGGAGGGGTAAATTAGCTGTGTTTGATGATTTGTATAAATTAGAGAGGGGGGACAAAGTTTATGTAGAAGATGAAAATGGGTTAAGGACTACTTTTATTGTGCGAGAAATTAAAACATTTAAAGAGAATGATTATCCCTTAGAAGTTTTTAACTCAAAAGACAATAAGCCCCACCTTAATCTCATTACGTGTGAAGGAGTTTGGAATAAGGGTGAGAAAAGTTACTCAAATCGACTTGTAGTATTTACTGATAAAGTGATGGAATGAGATAGTCCTTATCTGTATTTAGAGCCCTGCAAGTAAGCAAAATTATTAGCTTTCTCCGTGGGTCTAATGATTATGAAAGTTAATCTTGTTTAACTTTTTAATTAATCTCACCTTCTGGCGTAGCGTCAAATCTTACTTTGTTTTCAGTTATCCACTTATTCATATCCCCATTAGGATTACTCATTACTTCTGGATGAGCTTGCATGTAATGAGGATGTAGATTTTTCATCCATTCTTCAAAAGTTTTACCTTGAGCAGTTACTTCGCATAAATCACATTTAAGAGTTTTCATATAGCTATATTATACTACTAATTTACTGGTTCCGCGGAGCAAACAAAATTAGAAGCACCAATATTAATTGGTGCTTCTAATTTTGTAGACTGCTTTGCTCCGCGGGTAGGGCTCGAACCTACGACCAACTCCTTACACTTATCCTGCTGTTACTAGCGGGGGTGGACTATATCATCACCCAAATTTGGGTGCGAAGCGCTTCCTAAGTGCAAATTTTGCACTAAGTACTCCCACAAGGGATAGTCTCTACACCTTCAATCCGTATAAGACGGAAAGCTTGGCTCGGGATTGCCCGCAATTGCTTGCTTGGGTTTCCCCGAATTCACTTCGTTTTTCAATTTGTATTTCTACAAAAAGCTGCCTTTGACAGGGAGCCGCTCTACCAGCTGAGCTACCGCGGAACAAAGAAGTCTACTCTCTTCCATGTTCATTTTTGCTTAATGAACAGGTGTGATAATAGCAAAAGACAGAGCATAAATAAAGTGATAAAATTTATGCATATGGAGAAACAAAAGATTGTGGGGGTTACCGTGTCTTTGCTTATAATTGCCCTTTTTGTTACAGGATACATTTCCTATTTTGGACCAAGGCAACAATCAGAAAATTTGGATATTATAGATAATGAAATAATGTATATGGATAAATTTATTTTGCAGAGCCCAGCTTTTAAAGAAGGTGGATTTATTGGTTCAAAATATACCTGTGATGAAACGAATATGTCACCGCCCCTTGTCATCGCTAATGTTCCTGAAGGGGCTAAATCTCTCGTTTTGATAATGGATGACCCCGATGTTCCGAAAGCCCTTCGTCCTGATGGAGTTTTTGATCATTGGGTTGTCTATAACATTGACCCGCAAACATCTTTTATAGATGAGGGAGAGTTGTTTGGTACTGTCGGGGCAAATGGTCGTGGTGAAAGTAAATACACAGGACCGTGTCCGCCTCCACAATATGAGCCGACAACCCACAGATATATTTTTAAACTATTTGCAACGGACTTAAACAATTTAAATTTCGTTAAAGCACCAACTAAAAAGGACGTTGTTGATGCAATTCAAGGGCATATAATAGATGAAGCAATTTTGACAGGACTTTATGATAGGACTAAAACAATAAAAGAAAATGAATAATTTTACTCTCTATGTTAAAACGGGTTGTGCATATTGTGCCGCTGCGATTCATAAACTTGAAGAGTTGAATCTTAAATGGGAAGAGAGAAACATTTCTGATGACGGAATAGTTAAAGAGTTAATAGAAAGAGGGGGGAAAAGGCAAGTCCCTTACCTAATAGACAAAGAAAAAGCAATTGAAATGTATGAGTCGGCAGATATAGTTGATTATCTTGAAAAAAATTACGGAAAAAAGAGCACTTAAATTAATAAAGGTCTTTGTAACGACTAACTCCAAAAAAGAGTTTGTTGAGGAGAAAGGCGGTAAGTTTTTTGTTAGTGTTTCTGCAAAACCCAAAGAAGGCAGAGCTAACGCTAGAGTCAAAGAAATTTTGGCGAAACATTTCAATGTTTTATCTAAGAAAATAGTACTTCAAAAAGGTAGAACTGAGAGAGGAAAGTGGTTTATTGTATATGATTGGAATTAATAATAAATTAATAGAAGGAGTGATATACT
>JAKFXT010000012.1 GCA_021731245.1 Patescibacteria group bacterium | reverse complement strand
GTGGGGCTACTCCCGTTGTTCTACTTGGGGTTAATAAGGCTGTGGGGGCGGCGAATGTGGTGAGGGGGAGGAGGAAAAAAGAAACTAAGAGTAAAGACTTTAGTTGGGACATGTAGAGAGTATTATAGCAGATTATTTACCTTTGTATTTAGTTCCTCATGTTAATATATAAATTAATATGCTAGAAAAAGATTTAATTGAAATAATAAAAGGAGAAGTAAGTAGCAAAACTGAAGATTTAGATAGACATAAGGCTGACGCGAGTCTTTTTGAAGTTAAACCTCAAGTTGTCGTATTTCCCAAAGACACAGAAGACATAAAAGCAGTCATGCGCTATGTTTCTGAACAAAAAGCCAGTAACCCAAAACTTTCTATTACAGCACGTACTGCTGGGACATGCATGTCTGGTGGTTCATTAAATAATTCAATTATTCTTAGTTTCACCAAGTATATGAATAAACTTGGGGAAATAACTGAAAATGCTATTACTGTGGAGCCGGGTGTTTATTATAGAGACATAGAGAAAAAAACAATTCCCCAAGATTTAATAATCCCCTCTTATACCGCCTCAAAAGATTTTTGTGCGATTGGCGGAATGGTAGCCAACAATTCAGCCGGTGAAAAAACTCTTACTTATGGAAGCACGGAGAAATATGTCAGAAAACTAAAGGTGGTCCTCACCGATGGTAATGAATATGAATTCTCTAAGTTAAATAAGGAGAAACTTAATGAAAAATTAAAACTAGAATCGTTTGAGGGAGAGGTTTATAGAAAAATAAATGATTTAATAAATAAAAATGAAGAAATAATAAAAAATTCAAAACCAAAAACTTCTAAGAATTCTGCTGGCTATTTAATTTGGAATGTAAAAGAGGGGGAAACATTTGATCTTACGAGACTGTTTGTTGGCTCTCAAGGAACGTTGGGGATTATTACAGAAATAACGATGGGGCTTGTTCCAATTCACAAACATAAGAGATTGCTTGCCATTACTTTAAAAAATCTAGACCTTCTTCCAAATGTTGTAGAAAAGATACTTTCCTTTGGACCAGAAACATTTGAATCCTATGATGATAATACCTATGAATTAGCAGAAAAATATCTACCCGAAATATCAAAGAGGGTCATAACAAATAAAGATGTTATTATAACTTTAATTGCTGAATTTACTGCCACAACTGACGAGGAAGCAACAAAGAAAGCCACCGACGCACAAAAAAACCTTAGTGGGATAGACCTTGAGACATTTATTGCAAACACTCCTGAGGAAGCCGAGGATTATTGGAAAATAAGAAGAGCCAGCTTTGCCCTTCTAAGAGATCATTCCGGAGAAAGTCATAGAGTAGCCCCATTTATAGATGACATTATTGTTAATCCTTCAAAGTTAGCTGATTTTCTACCCCGCCTAAATATTATTCTAAATAAATATAAATTTACTTACACGCTAGCAGGACACATTGGTAACGGTAATTTCCATTTAATACCACTAGTAAACATGGAAGATAAAAGCGTGAGAGAGCAAATACTTCCTATGGCTAAGGAAATCTTTGATTTAGTATTTGAGTTTGAGGGATCAATGGCGGGAGAACACAATGACGGAATAATTCGCACCCCATTCTTAAAAGATATGTATGGGCAAGAGATGTGTGATATTTTTGAAGAAATCAAAAATATTTTTGACCCACAAAATATCTTGAACCCAGGCAAAAAAGTCCGTGGCACTCTAGAATATGCTATGGAACATTTTTCTCACTCAAATATCTCCGAACATCTTTAGAATTACTTTAAGATAAGAGGAAATCTCTTAATTCAGGAAACTCTTCTGTCTTCATGTCACCAAAAGTAAAATGTCCTTTATTGGTGAATTTTTCAAATTTTGAGCCTTTTAATTGAGATTTAATTAATTGAACAGTCTCTAATATTTTCTCTTCATCATCAGTGGAAAAGAAAACGGTTAATCCTTTAGTCCTTTTTACTAATGATTTGTCTATTTTAAAATTAAAAAACTCTAATTTACGTTCCTCCTTAAACGGATTTAGGGACGGAGCAACCAAAGCAACTTTTCCTACTTTTATTTTATTCTCACTTAACCAACGAACTAAAAAGCCCGCCCCACGACTATGTCCAATTAACATAGTCTCACCATCAATTTTGAACTGTTCAAAAACTGAACTCCACTTTTCATAAATAGGTTCGTACGGTTCTGGTAATTCTGGAGTTTGAGCAAGAATTCCTTTAACAATAAGTTGTTGCTGAATCCACGGAAGCCAGTGAGAATTTGACTGAGAAGATCTTTTGGGATTTAAATATCCATTCTTTGAAGGTTTGCCGTGAAGAATAATAGCTGTTTTCATTTTTTTTATTTTAACACGCCAATGTGTCTCAAAAAGGCTTTGTTATTTGGCGCTCTCCCAAGGAAACCTTTTATTAAGTCTATTTCTTTCATAGAACTTCCCTTCTCTAATATCCATTTTCTATAATCCGCCCCCGTCTTTTTATTTAGAAGCCCCTCTTTTTCAAATCGAGTAAACATGTCTGCTGCATAATTTTCTGCCCAAGCATAAGAATAGTATCCAGCTGCATAACCTGCACCAATATGCCCAAAGCCAGCTGGATATAACTGTGTTTTTGGCAATTCAATATTAAGTATATTTTTTGCCATTTTTCCATAAATATTCGCTATGTTTCCTTTTGTTTTTTTATAGTGTAATTCCATATCATACAAAGCGAGAAACATTTGACGCAAATAGTGCGACGCTATCATGAAATTCTTCGCCTTAAGCATTTTGTTTACAAGTTCGTTTGGCAGTGGTTCTCCAGTTTTATAATGACCTGACATTTTTTTAAGCATTTCTCCATTCCATGTCCAATTCTCAAGCATTTGAGACGGCATTTCTACAAAATCCCACGCCACACTAAAACCAGATTGTGATTCATATCGAGCTTTAGTTAAAACATCATGCATAATGTGACCGAACTCGTGGAAAAATGTTTCAACTTCATTATGTGAAAGCAGTGACGGAATTTCTTTTGTCGGTTTAGGGAAATTACAAACTAAAGATGCAAGGGGGGCAATATAAACTCTATCTTCTTCGCGTCCGTTAATAAGTGGAAAAGCAGCCGCGTGACCATATTTTCCTACACGGGGGAAAAGATCCATAGCAAAATAAGAAATTATTCCACCTCCATCTTTTACTGCATAGAGTTCTACATCTTCATGCCAAAGTGGATAATTATTTAATTTTTCAAACTTCACACCTAAAATGGTTTGGTAAATTTCAAACATTCCACTCTTTACTTTTTCAAAAGGAAAATACTCTCTGATTTTTTCATTATCAACCGAATATTTTTTCTTCTTTAATTGATTAACATAATAACTATCAAAATATTCGTACTTAGCTTTTTTGTCTTTTTTTATCTCTCTCTTTAACTCTAGAACTTCTTCTCTTTCTTTTCTGGCGCTTTTAATTATCTTTTTCTCTATATTCTTTAAAAATGACATGACCGTTTCTGGTTTCTTAGCCATACGCTCTTCAATAGCATAATGAGCAAAACTTTTGTAACCCAAAATCCCAGAGTTTTCATGGCGAAGCTTAATCATTTTCTCCAAAACCTTAATGTTTATAATTCCCCCTTTACGCATGTTTTTGTCAGTAATTTCCTTTCTCTTTTCATCATTTGGAGAATTTTCCAAAAAAGGCCCTATGTCTGGGTATTCCAGTGTCACAATGTAGTTTCCTTTTTTGTCTTTTTTCAAACCGTTTAAATATATATCGCCCAACCCCCAAGATTCCTCTTTAGATAGAGTTATATGATCTTTGTAATTATTTATATTTTTTCGAAATTCCAATCCAAGCTTAGATAACTCTTTTAAATTTATCTTTAATAATTTTTGTTTAGCATCAGAAAGATCAAAGCCCATACGCTTATAAGATCGCAGAGTGTCTTCAAAAAGAATCCTTTTCTCCCCGTCTAATTTTTCTTTTCTAGAAGTATATTCTTTAACTGCTCTGTAGACATTCTTGTCATAAATAATATCAACTATTTTTTTAGAATATTCCTCCTCTACTTTTTGAGCCGCTTCTCTTACCTCCTTTTCTGGGGAAACTTCTGCCAAAAATCCAACAAACCCTAATTTTTCTCCATAGACCTTCCCGGCTCTCTCTAGCGCCACAAGAGTGTTTTCAAAAGTCCTCTCTTTAGCAGGTATTTTTTTAATTACCGCATAATCATTCTTTATTTCTTCAATAGCTTTTTTGGGAAAATCTTTAAAATCTTTAGGCTTCCATTTAGTCCAAGCAAAATTCTTTGGGGAATATGTTTTTACAGGCAGTTTTTTAGTATCAATCATAGTTTCGGATTATAACAAAAAGCCATCTTTAAGACGACTTGTGCAGAAAACAAAGTTTATTTACGAAAGATTAAGTACCCAATAGAAACTGCTATAGCCCCCAGAGTGTCCATAAGCATATCTTTTTGAGCATCCCAGACATCTCCTTGAGCTCCCAGAAAATCTGCTCCTGCGGAAGGGTCTGCCAAAACCGCAAATTGCCACTCAAGCAGTTCGTACCCCATAGCAATGAAGGCGATAGAGAAAACAGCAAAAATAAAAGCCATTAATTTATTTTTCACCAGGCCATAAAGCAAAACTCCCTCCATTACAGCAAAGGAGTAAAAACCAACAGAGAAATGTCCTATGCGATCGTACATATTTCTTTCAAAACCAAAAAAGTCATTAAACCAATCGAATGGGACTCTCTCAAATGTGTAATGACCTCCTACTGTGTGCCAAAAAAGCAGAAAACTCATAAACAAATATGAAGCTGCTGAAAAACGAATACCGCGTACATACAAGACAATTAAAGTTCCAACAATAATTAAAAGTGGTATATTTTCTGCCCACCAAACGTCTCTTGCATAAGGATTAATAGCGCAAATTGTAAACAAAATTATATAAAGGAGAAGGAGTATTTTCGCGACCATATTGTCTTTGAAGAATTCCATATTTATATAATTGTATCACTTATTATCTGGTTCTTTTAAATACTTCTTGCCTTTTAATTTTTCTGGTAATAGGCCTTCTTTTTCATACATTTCATACCCTTTCCCATAACCAACATCTTTCATTAGTTTAGTAGGTGCATTTCTTAAATTCATTGGTATTGGCAAATTACCAAACTTTTTTATATCTTCTTGAGCAGAACGTAAAGCATCAAATGAGCGCCTATCTTTTTTACACTGTGCTAAATAAGCGACACCATGAGCTAAATTAATCGCACATTCTGGATATCCTATTATTTCAACTGCACGAAAAACATCATTTGCTACAACTAGAGCTGTCGGTTGTGCTAAGCCAATGTCTTCACTTGCAAAAATAACCATGCGACGCGCAATAAACTTTGGGTCTTCACCGGACTCTACCATTCTAGCTAAATAATATATTGCCGAGTCCGCGTTCCCCGCTCTCATGCTTTTTATAAAAGCACTTATAGTGTTGTAATGCTCCTCTCCTTTTTTGTCATATCGTAAATGTTTTGACTGCAGCGCTTCTTTAAGAGTCTCTAATGTTATTTTCCCATAAAGTTCTTGTGCAGCTTCTAAGACAGCAAAAGCCGATCTCGCATCCCCGTTTGCCATTTCTATAAGCCAATCAAGCGCCTCTTTGGGAATCTTCAACTTGGCTCTCTTTATTATTTTTTCCATCTCCTCTCCCGAAAGCTCATTCAAAATAAAAACTCTAGAGCGTGAAAGAAGTGCGGGAATAACTTCAAATGAAGGATTTTCTGTTGTCGCTCCGATTAAGGTAAGTTGCCCTGTTTCAACAAATGGCAAAAGGAAATCTTGTTGGGATTTATTAAATCTATGAATTTCATCCAAAAATAAAACTTTATTTTTATCTTCTGAATCATCATTTATTATTTTTCTAATATCTTCCTTTCCAGCAGAAACTGCCGAAAGCTCATAAAATTTAGCGCCCAAACTTTTTGCATAAATTCTAGCCAAAGTTGTTTTTCCAACCCCTGGTGGCCCCCACAAGACGAAAGAAAATAGGTGTTGCTTCTCTATAGCCACACGTAAAGGTTTCGCTTCCCCAACCAAATGCTCTTGCCCAATAAAATCAGACAGTTTTTCGGGCCTTAATTTTGAGGCGAGGGGTTCCTTCATACAGAGCCAGTATATCAAAGCTCGTATCAACGTAACGACATTTTAAATCTTTACATCAAAAAGCTCGAAAAACTTCTCTGGATCAATAGAAATTCCATTTATACGAATTGTTAAGTGCAAGTGCGCTCCAGTCACATAACCAGAATCCCCTGAAAAGCCCACGACCTGCCCTGGTAAGACGAGTTCGCCAATATTTACCTTAACCTTAGATAGGTGCAAATACATTGAGTAAAGTCCGAGACCATGATCAACAATTACAACTCTACCGAAAGTGGGGTATGTTTTATTGTCACGGACTATACCGCGATTAATTGAAAAAATTGGTGTCCCAACTTTCGCCCTAAAATCTGTCCCCTTGTGAGATATTAAATATCCAACAGTGTTTCTGCTATATCCATAAGTATCGGTTATTACCGGATTACTTAATGGGAAACGGAAACTTTCTTTCCAAAACGGTTTTGGCTTTACGACTTCAGTTATTTTTTTAACAACAGCTTGTTCATCTATTAAATTGGTTACCAACTTTTGCACTGCCGCCTTAGTATTTCCACCCAATTTTTCTGGTATATCAATCTTTGCTTCCACTTTAGGTCTGGCATTTTTAAACACATCTTTAGATAACTTGTTTCCACTTTTTAAATTTATAGTGACAGTAGAGGTCCCTGCCTTTTCCGCCAAATCAATTGCTCCTAAAGCGGAAATCTTTCCTTTATAAAGAAAAAAGTTTAGTTGTTGTTTTCCAAAATAAGCACTTTTTATTTCTGAAAGGTTATTAATGCCAGAAACTGTAATTAAAACTGGCTCTCCTTGAATAGGGTTTTTTGGTTTTATTTCAATTTCCGCGGCGCTAACAAAAATAGGAGTTAAGAAAAATAAAAATATTAAAATAATTTGTTTTCTCATTCAATATTTTTCAAGTCATTAATTACGTCTTCGGAGTGTTTTTCTGGTCTTACATTTTCATAAACTTTAGCAACCTTTCCTTTTGGATCAATCAGATAAGATGTTCGTAATATCCCCATATAAACGCGGCCCATAAACTTCTTCTTAGACCAAACTCCATATTTTTCTATCATTTCTTTACTCTCATCAGAAAGTAAGGTGAACGGTAATTTATATTTTTCGGCAAACTTCTTATGACTTTTCACAGAGTCTGCAGAAACGCCAAAAACAACAGTCTTTGATTTTCCAAATGATGGAAATGTGTCTCTGATGGCGCAGGCCTCTTTTGTGCACCCAGGAGTATCATCTTTTGGGTAAAAATAGATTAAAACCCACTTTCCCAAATAATCAGAAAGCTTGTGATCTTTGCCATTCTGATCAAGCAAATCAAATTCTGGGGCTCTGTCGCCAACTTTTAACATATTATTAATTCTAATTTATCTAGTAACCATTAACAATCCTTCGGGATTATTTAATTTTTGTAAGATTTTTGTTTTTTCATCTCCAATAGCTAAATTGGTTTGCCCAATACCTGCCACAAGCGGTATGAGTTCGTAAACTATTCTATCTTCATGAAAATGAACTTTTACTGAAAGGCCTTTAGAGGTTTCGCCAAAACCTTGATCAAAAATAAAATTGCCAAGTGAATAAAAAATTACTTTATCTTTATATATTTCAATGGGCTGAATCACATGAGGATGCATCCCGATAATTAAATCTGCCCCATTATCAATAAAATAATGAGCTGTATTCTTTTGATAAGTACTTATTTCAGATTTATACTCCACCCCCCAATGAGAAAAAATGACAATGAAAGCCCGTTCTAGTTTAGCTACTTGTATAGCCTCAACTATTTTCTCCTTATTTTTATACCCAAATTCATTGAATCCTATAATGGCAACTTTCTCTCCATTCTTTTCAAAAAATATTGGTCCTGGATTTTCATTAAAATAATCTCCAAAAACTAATATGCCATTTTTTTCTATCTCATTCTTTGATTCTTGTTGTCCACTTTTTCCGAAATCAAAATTATGATTATTAGCTTGACTAAAAGCACTGAAACCAATTTCCTTTAAATAAGGAAGGGTGCTAGTTGCAAAGGTGAAAACAAGTGGAGCTTTTTCTATTCCTTTAGTTACAGATTTATTATTAGTGAAAACCCCTTCCGCGTTTGCGACAGTAAAATCTGCGCTTTTCAAAAATTCTCTTAAATTTTCAAATGGGTATTCCACCCCAAATTGGTCTATTTTTAAGGCAACGTACCTATCTAACATTAGGTCCCCCAAAAATAAGATGCTCACAAGCTCGCCTTCTTCCTGATTTTGAATATTAAAAACATCTTCATTCTTATTAAATGCAGAGGAGAGATTGAACATGGCGTAAACACCAAAAATAACCCCTAAAATAAAAACAAATGTGGTTAAAACTGATATTTCTCCAATACGATTCAAGACACTTTTCATATAATTTATGACTATGATACACTACATTTATTAAATAGTTTTTACCTAAAAACATATGAAAAATATATTGATAGCAGTAATAGTATTGGCTTTAATCGGAGGCGGGATTTACTTCTTTGGCAAAAAAGAAGCCGTCGCACCAGAAGTAAATTTAGAATCTACAGAAAACACTAATGGCCAAGTAAATAATGGGAACGAGAACACCAACACTGTAAGTGGGACAGTTAACACTGGGGCAATCAATGTAGAAGTCCAGCCCCCAATTGTCACAACACAGCCAACTGTTATAACAAAAACATTTACAATCAACGGAAATAATTTTGCTTTTGATGTAAAAACAATGGAAGTAAGTAAGGGGGATAAAGTAAAAATTATTTTCAAAAACACTTCAGGTAAGCATGATTGGAAAATAGATGAATTTAATGCTGCTACCAAAATTCTAAATGGAGGTGAAGAAGAAACTATTGAGTTTATAGCTGACAAAACAGGTTCGTTTGAGTATTACTGCTCAGTTGGAAGCCACAGAGCTATGGGCATGAAAGGAAACTTGATTGTTAAATAGTAAGATAATAAAAAATCCCGTCCTAATTTAGGACGGGATTTTTTATTTAATATCCTCTTCGTGTAATAAACACACGGAATTCATACAATAACGCTTGCCTGTTTCCGTCGGTCCATCATCAAAAATGTGCCCCAAGTGAGATTTACATTTAGAACAAACAACTTCCGTACGACTCATTCCGTGAGTTGAATCATCAATCAATTCCACCGCCCCAGGTAAAGCTTTATCAAATGATGGCCAACCAGTCCCAGAATCGAATTTCGTATCTGATGAGAAAAGTGCATTACCACAAACTTTACAAAGAAAGTTACCCTGTCTCTTTTCATCTACATACTTTCCAGTAAAAGGAGCTTCTGTTCCCTTCTCTCTCAAGACGTGATATTCCTCCTTACTTAATTTGTTTTTTAATTCTTCTTCATTCATTGTTTTTCAATAATTCACTAAATTTTTTCTGAACCTTTTCTAATTTTGGATTAATTATAACCTGGCAATATGGCATCACGCTATTTCTTTCATAATAATCTTTGTGATAATCCTCTGCTTCGTAAAACTTAACAAGGGGTTTAATTTCTGTCACAACTTTACCACCACCTGTCGCAGAATTATCAATCTCTTTTATAAACTCTTCCGCTTCTTTCTTTTGAATTTCATCTGTATATAAAACTATAGAACGATATTGAGTTCCCACATCATTGCCCTGTCTATTTATAGTTGTGGGGTCATGGGTTGCAAAAAACACTGTCATTAAAGTATTAAAATTTATTACTTTTGGGTCATATTCAATTTTTATTACTTCGGCATGTCCAGTGTTGCCATCAGAAACTTCTCTGTAAGTTGGATTTTCTTTTTGTCCCCCTGCATATCCTGGACTCACTGAAATAACGCCCTTGAGCATTTTAAAAACCGCTTCCGTACACCAAAAGCATCCTCCACCAAATATTGCTGTTTCTTTCATTTGATTATTATAGCCTCCCTTGCCTAAGTGTATAATGATTGATACTTTAAAAAGCAGTCAATCATAGGGATACCACCATGAACAAAGAAAAGTACATTCCAAGAATTAAGGGCCATGCGGTGGTCCTTGGGGGTAGTGGCGGTATAGGAAGAGAGGTGGTCCTTGCCCTTGTTGCGAATGGGGCCAACGCTGTCTCCTACACTTACGGTAAAAACAAAAAGGAGGCTGAGAAACTTTCAAAAATCCTGAAAGCCAAGAGAGTGAAGCATCACTTTTCACCTCTAGATATCGCGGATGAGAAAGCCATTAGATATTTCTTAGAAAGAGCCGTAAAAATGGTCGAGGAAGAGATTTCCTATGCCGTGAATACGGTTGCCTACTCGCCAAACACCGATTTCCTCAAGCAAACAGTGGGAGAGTGGGAGAAGGTGCTGAATATCAACGTCATCGGCAACATGCTGGCGGCGCGTGCCATTGGTGAGCGAATGAAGGCAAAAAAAGTGAGAGGCTCTGTGGTGCTCACCTCATCCGACAATGCCGAGCTCTCCTGGGATCCGAAGTCGGCTCACTACGATGCTTCCAAATCTGCCGTAAGCTGCAACGTGAGGCATTTTGCCGAACAATACAAGCGACAGGGTATTCGTTTCAACGTTGTTGAGCCCGGCTGGACGGACACCGCCATGAACAAGACTCTTTCCCAAAACGAGCGGCAGAAAGCTATACGCCGTACCCTAATGGGACGTTTCGCAAAGCCGGAAGAAATCGCACGAGCTTTCATTACCACCCTGACGAACCCCTTCTTCAACGCCAACATCGTTCGAATTAACGGCGGTTTCAAGTGAACCAGATCTTCTAGTGAGCCCCCTCCGGGGCTCTTTTTTTATTCAAAATTTATAGGGATTTCCAATGCATCATCGTGCTCTGGAAGTCCTGATGGATTATCTTTTTTAAGAATGAGAGTTCCTCTATCACCATATTCTGGTTTAATGAAATTCAAAGTGACTTCAAAAGGAACAAAATTTTCTGTCATCCACTCTTCCTTAGCTTGTGCTATCCCTTCTGCAATTATTAAACCGTCCCAATTTGTAAGATAAACAGGAAAACTTGCTTCAAAAAACCAGTAACCCCTAGCTTCACCTTTTATAGCAAGAGGACTTTTAATAATTTCATTTGGACGAGGGCTCTCGAGTCGTATAAGGTTCATTTTTTCAATCTCATTTCCAATGTCTTCAACAAAATTTACACCATTCTTTGTCTTACACTGTCTTGGGTAACTTTCCATTATAGCGTTGCCCGCATCAACACATTCATTAAAATTAGTTATTGGCACCTCATTAACTTTTGATTGTTTAGAAATAATCAAAAGCAAAATGATTGCAATTATAATTAAAAAACCAATGATTATTTTTGTAAGATTGGCAGACATTTTATATATTATATTGCAAAATTAGCTATTACACCGATAATAAGAATTCCTATTGTATTAAATACAAATGAAATGGGAATGAAAAAAGCCGTTCTTATATGAGACATGCCTAGGAGCATGATACCAAACTCATCAGGAAAAGGAGATGCTATGACAATAGCGCCCAAAAGTGGAGTCAGAAAACGAAAAACTTTTTTCTTAAATACTATTTCCCACTTACGACGATTGCTACTTGAAAACATTTCTTTTATATCCTCTGCAAATCTATCTTTAAAAAATCTAAATAAAACATAATCTCCAATAACTGCGCCGACTCCCCCAGAGAGAGCCACGAGCAACACTCCTCCTTCTTGAGATAATTCACCCAATATCACAATTGCGGGAGCGGTTGTAAATATAGAAGTAAAGAAGAGTCCCGCAAAAAATGAGGTTACATAAACATTTGTAGAAAAAATCGCCAACAATTTATGAATTATTTGTGACTCTACAATAAAAATCGCAAAAATTACACTAATTATAATTAGAGCTAGATCTTGTCCAAAACGGGGCGCTCCCATAGATGTTAGAAAATGATAGTGGCTGTAATGGCAGCTCCAAGCCATCCCGCAGTTGAAGCAGCCCCACTAATCAAAAGCAGTGTCTTTTCTTTTTTAGAAAGCACAGAAAAAGGTCTTTCTATAGCTAAATTAGAGAGAAAATGAATTACGATAGCGTTCACAAACAAAACTAATACGAAAAACATCTTTATGAGAAACCCTTTATTTTGCAAAAGATATTCTAATCCAGGATACGCCATTTTCATTCCACTCATTATCATTATTATGAGCCCTGCCCAAACTATATAGTGCAACGTTTTAACCTTTACTCTTGAAAGGGTTTGTTTTTTGCCTCGCATATAATCAAAGGCGTCGTGATCAGCAATTAAAATCGCAACCGCTGTAACAAAGAGAGTCCCTATGTGTATAGGTAGGATTATATTTTCCATTTTACCAATTCAGTGTTCCTCCAGTCTTATATTCAGTGACTCTAGTTTCAAAGAAATTCTTTTCTTTATTCAAATCAATGGCCTCACTCATCCAGCCGAATGGATTTTCAGTATTATATTGTGATGGAAGACCAATACTATTTAAACGTCTGTCTGCAATGTGCTCAATGTATGCCTTAAAGCCTTCTGCGTTCATTCCAAATATTCCTTTTGGAAAAACTTCTTTTGCAAAAGTGTATTCCAAAACAACAGCTCTTTTTACCAAATCAATAATACGCTGTTGAAATTCCGGGGTCCAAAGTTCTGGTTGTTCTTCTTTAATAGTGTTCACCAATTGAATGCCGAAGTTAAGATGCATAGACTCATCGCGCATTATATATTGAATTTGTTCCGCAGAACCTACCATTTTGTTTTGTCTTTGAAAACCAAACATCACAGCAAAAGAACTGTAGAAAAATATGCCTTCCATTATTAAAGAAAAGACAACTATATTTTCTAGAAATTTCTGATCGTTTTCAAATGTTCCTGTTTTAAAATGAGGGTCAAATATTCCTTCATTAAAAGAAAGAATCATATTGTCCTTATTGTAAATTGATTCAATCTCTCTATACTTATTGAAAATTTTACTTTCATCCATTCCTAAACTCTCAACAATATATTGATAGGCGTGAGTGTGAATCGCTTCTTCATATCCTTGACGAAGTAAGTACATTCGAACTTCAGGCGAAGTTATGTGCTTATAAACGGCTAGAACAACATTATTTGCAGCAATAGAATCTGCTGTTGTAAAAAATCCAAGAACTGTTTCGAGGGCCTGTCTTTCGTCAGCTGTTAAAACACCACTGGTGGATTTCCACTGCTCCACATCTTTTTGCATAGAAATTTCAGTTGGAAGCCAATGATTAGCATTGCTTGCAAGATAATATTCCCAAGCAAAATGATGCTTCATTGGGTAAAGCTGCATAACATCAGCGTCAGCCCCATTTATTATTTTGCGGCTATTAATATCAACAGGTTTTGCTCCTTTAGAAATCGGCATGGGTAGAATTATATAACACTCTAAGGAAACTCTTAAGCCTGACAGGACTCGCAATCCTCACCATTTTGTGTTGCCTTGATAATAACAATCTGTTCTTTAGGATTCTCAATAGAAGCTCTTATTTCTTGAATCATTTGTTGTGGTGCTTTAGAACCAGCTTTTTCGTCCCCTGACGCTCTAGTGTGCGTAGCGCCGAAAGTATTAGTGGAAACAGTAGATTTCTCCACTTGAGAGGCTCCTAGAGTTCTTAGATAGTAAGTAGTCTTAAGTCCCATTTCCCATGCTTCAAAGTAAGCGGCCGAAAGGTCTTTGCCGGAAGTGCCACGAAAGAATATGTTGAGCGATTGAGATTGATCCATCCACTTACCACGAGCAGCAGCTGCTCTTATAAGCCAACGCTGTTCTATTTCAAACACTTCCTTATACTTTGCCTTTATATCCATTGGGATTTCAGTAATGTCTTGCACGCTTCCATCAGCATACTTTATTTTGTTCAAAATATCCTGATTCCACATATTGAGCATTTTCAAATCTTCTACCAAGTATTTGTTTACTACTACAAAGTCACCTTCCTTATTTGATTTAACATAAATATTTTTGTAAATAGGTTCAACACAAGGAATACAGCCTACCAAGTTTGCAGTTGAGGCTGTTGGGGCAATTGCCATGGTGTTGGAATTTCTCATACCATGCTTTTTCAAGTGCTCTCGAACTGGAGTCCAATCAAGTTTTCCTCCACGTACCAAATTAATTCTTTCTCGACGTTCTGCTTCGAGCATATCAATCGTGTCTTGTGGCAAAATTCCTCTATCCCACTTTGATCCTTTATATGTTTCGTATGTTCCACGTTCCTTGGCAAGCTCTGATGAAGCAAGGATTGCATAGTAAGCAACAATTTCCATACTCTCATCTGCAAATTGAATTGCTTGAGGAGAATCAAAATTAATTCCGAGCATATAAAGTGCGTCATGATAACCACGAATACCAAGTCCAACTGGACGATGTCTCATGTTCCCTTTCTTAGCATCAGCTGTTGGATAAAAGTTTATATCAATAATGTTGTCCAGCATTCTCATAGAAGTTCTTGTCACACTTGCAACAAGTTCTCTATCAAACTTTCCATTTCGCACAAACTTTGCAAAGTTAAGAGAACCCAAATTACAAACGGCGGTTTCACCTGGCTCTGTATTCAAAGTAATTTCTGTACAAAGATTGGAACTGTGCACGACACCAACATGGTCTTGTGGGGAGCGAATATTACATGGATCTTTCCAAGTTATCCAAGGATGTCCTGTCTCAAAAAGCATAGCCATCATCTTTTTCCACAAATCAGCCGCAGGAATTTTCTTAGACATTTTTATCTTTCCTTCTTCTGCCATCTTTTCATATTCAATATAACGGTCTTCAAACTTACTTCCGTATATCTCATGCAAATCTGGCACTTCGTGTGGTGAAAAAAGAGTCCATTCTTTATTCTCTCTTACTCTTTTCATAAACAAATCAGGAATCCAGTTGGCAGTATTTATGTCGTGGGTGCGACGACGTTCATCCCCTGTGTTTTTACGAAGTTCTAGAAAGTCTTCTATATCAAGGTGCCAAGTTTCAAGGTAAACACAACCAGCTCCACGTCTTTTACCTGAACGATTAATAGCTAAATTAACATCGTTAGCAATTTTCAAGAATGGAATTATTCCCTGACTTGGTACTCCCGTTCCCTTTATAAATCCTCCTGTAGAGCGAAGTGGTGTCCAGTCAGTTCCAGTGCCCCCTGACCACTTAAGATATTGGGCATTGTCACTGAATGTCTTAAATATTCCATCTAGTGAGTCTGGGACAGTGTTTAAGAAACAATTAGATAGCTGTGCCTTAATAGCACCTGCTTGAAAGAGGGTGCGACCACCTGGTGTATAGTAAAAATTAGACAAAACATCATAAAAATCAGCCACCACTTTCGCTTTTACCTTTTCTTTTTCAAGTAAGGACGTTCCCATAGCTATACGCATCCAAAACATTTGCGGAGTTTCAATTGGGAGCTTTGTTTTAGGATCTTCCATAAAATATCTGGAAGAAAGAATCTCAAGTCCCATATATTCAAACAATCTGTCATTATCCAAAACGAATTGCTTAGAAAGAGACGTCATATTGAAATCGAGCATCCTCTTATCAAGCAAACCATCTTCAACCGCAGTTTTTATATTTCTTGCAAAAATCTTGTGATGAAGTTCGGATAACTTTTTATAATCAAAATCATATCCAAATACTTCTTTATATATTTTATCCAACAGAAGTCTGGCGGCGACTTTAGAATAGGCGGGGTCAATCTCAATCATTGAGCGCACAGTCATTATGAGGGAGCGACGAATCTCTTGAGTAGGAATATTTTCGTAAACTTCGTACTTAAGCTGATTGATTATTTTATCTACATTAACATCAGCTTCATAACCTGTAACAAAACGAGAGAGAGTTGCTTTTACTTTTGCTTCATCAAAAACTTCTTTCTTCCCATTTCTCTTTGTAACATTTAAAACATCCTTTTCTATTTTTTGTAAAACTTCTTTTTTCTCTTCTTCACGAATCTTTGTGTGTTCGTAGCGATAAATAATATAAGCGCGCGCTACATTATAAAAACCTTCCGTCATTATTTGAAACTCAACTATATTTTGAACATTTTCAACTGAAGGAATTTGTTCAGGGTATCTTCTGTCTATTTCAAGAAGAACCGCGTCCGTCATTTCTTTTAGTTTTTCTGCTCCAATTTCTACATTACAAGCTGCAAAAGCTTTTTCCATCGCTCGAGTGATTTTCGTTATATCGAAATCTATCACTCTATTATCTCTTTTTTTTATTTGTCTCATAATATTGAGCTT
>JAKFXT010000001.1 GCA_021731245.1 Patescibacteria group bacterium | reverse complement strand
AGAGTATCAAAAGTTAAATGTTGAAATACACTCTCTCCAAGAAAAGTTAAAATCAAACACCTTTTAAATTAATCATTTTAATAGTAATATTTCTCAATTATGGCAAAAAAGCTCAAAAAGAAGAAAACTAAAAAAACTAGCTCCAAATCTTCAAAAAAGAAGGGGGGTAAATTTTTATATAAGAAAATAAAAGCTAAAAACATAAAGAAAAACGCTCCTAAAAAATCTAAAAAGACTCCGAAAGTTAAGGCTCAAAAAGTTGTCGTAGTTAAGCTTTCCAAAAAAGACCTCGAATTTAAAAAGAAATCAGATCTTTTGATAAGCAAGGGACGTGAACGTGGTTTTGTTACGTACGATGAAATTTTGAAACAATTCCCAACAATTGAAGAAGATATTTCTTTCTTGGAATCTCTATACGAAAAGTTTCAAACAGCTGGTATCGATGTCTTAGAAGGTGGGGGAATGCTTTCGCTTGAACCTGTTGTTGAAGAAAAGCGATATGGCTATAAGGGAGCTGGCTCTTCAGAAAATTACGATTCTATACAAATGTATCTTAAAGAAATCGGTCAATATCCTTTGCTTAATGCTGCAGAAGAGCGCGAGCTTGCTAAAAGAATTCTTGAAGAAGATGAGGAAGCGAAAAATCTTTTGGCACGTGCCAACCTTCGTCTTGTTGTTTCAATAGCTAAAAAATATGTGGGACGTAGTCCAGATTTAACTCTTCTAGATTTGATTCAAGAAGGGAATTTAGGTCTTTTTAAGGCAGTTGATAAATTTGACCATACCAAAGGATTTAAATTCTCAACTTATGCAACCTGGTGGATTCGCCAAGCTATAACTCGTGCGTTAGCTGACCAATCTCGTACTATTCGTATTCCAGTACACATGGTAGAAACCATAGCTAAATACAAGCAAGTGGTGAGACGTCTTTCGCAAGATTTGGGACGTGACCCGCTTCCTGAAGAAATATCAGTAGAGATGGGAGTTGAAATTGATAAGGTTTATACTATTGAACAAATTAATCAAGACACAGTTTCTCTCGAAGCTCCTGTTGGATCTGATGAAGAAGACAAGTCAATGCTCGGAGATTTTATAGCAGATGATAAAATTATTTCGCCAGATCAAGAAACATCTCAAAGAATTCTAGCGGACCAAGTAAAAGAAATATTGGATGATTTAACACCAAAGGAAAGGAAAATTTTAGAAATGAGAAACGGACTAATGGATGGAATAACTCACACACTTGAAGAAGTGGGCAAAGAGTTTGGTGTTACTCGTGAACGTATTCGTCAAATCGAAGCTAAAGCGCACCAGAAAATTCGCGAACACAATAAATCAAACAGATTGCAGAATTATTAATTCGTAACAATTAAAATCTATTCTCTTATTCGCACGAATAAGAGAATAGATTTGTGTAATAAAAAAAGCCTCGCTTGCGCGGGGCTTTGTCAGTTGGAAAAGGTCATGGTATGAACTTATGCGACCAGACCTTCTCCTTCCCTTACGACTTGATCCAGATGATTTCTCCACTTGTAGTCCCGCTTCTCCTTTTCTCGCCTTTCTTTTTTTGCTTCCCATTTCGCCAGGAAATAGGTTGAGAAGAGACTGAGAAGAAATAATGCGATTATCCACTCTCCACATTCGACGAGTACGGAAACCATCATGACGCTGTCTGCGTCCATGCACTCCTCCCAGAGTTATTATTTGGAACTGGCTCAGCTTCTATTATCTCACCTTTGAGTCAATTTGTCAATGTGTATAATTCTGCGTGATACAATTTCATACATGAAAAAGCGTTATCCCATTAAGCACTGGAGCCATTCTTCACTTACTTCTTTTTTGCGTAATCCTTTAGCTTGGTATAAAAGATATGTTGAAGAAGTTCACGACACTCCCTCAAACCCAGCTTCAATTGTAGGGCGCGCTGGGCACTTTGCCCTTGAGAATTTTTATTTAGGTGAAAGTAAAGAAAAGTCTATAGAAAAAGGACTAGAATATTTACGCGGTGTTCCCGAATTTGAAATTAATTTTGGTAAAGTTAAGAAAAAAGATATAAAAGAGAAACGTCTAAAAATGGAAAAAGATTACTTGCAAGTCATTTCTTTTTATTTAAATAGACCGCCTAAACATAAGGTGCTGGGAGTTGAATTTAAAGGGCTGGCTTATGTTAAAGGACTACCGCTTCCATTAAAAGCAGTGAGTGATCTTGTGGTTGAATCGAAGATTGATAAAAGGGCGATTGATATAGTTGACCATAAGTTTGTTGCATCATTTAGCCCTAAAGGATCATATGGAGAAATAAAAACAATATTCTCACTTCAGGCTATATTTAATTATTACACCGTTTTAGAAAATTTTAAGAAACCGGTTAAGCGCTTTGTTGTCTATGAATGTAAAAAAACAAAAAACGCTGATGGCTCATCTCAACTTCGTAAACATGTAATAAATTTTGCGGATTGTGCTGATGATTTTCGTGTTTTCCATAAACTTATAAAAGATGCCAGCTTAGAGATTTCTAGAAAGCGAATTTATTTACCAAATCCATCAGATATGTTTGAAGGAGAAAATTCTTTTGATATTTATAGAATGGGACTTGTGGAAGAAGAATAAAAAAACAAAGCCCGGGTCTCAACCGAGCTCTCGAATGGTGGCGCTTAGTCTTGTTATTTGAATACAAAAACCGCTTGAGCTTCACCTTCTCTCCCTTTGCTTCCGGCGACGACGCCAAATCCGAAACGCCCTCCCTCTACATCTTCGAATGCCATCACTTTCTCGACTTGCTCCCCAGGTTCCAGATATCTGAGGGTTTCTTTGTGAAGGATTCTCCTTTTTCCTTCCGTTTCATAAATTATCAGAGTCGTCGGTAGGGAGACGTGTCCGCTCGAATTTCTGGTGGTGATGTTGGCCGCCGGAATCTTTCCCAACGGTACGTACTTGCTTGGGAAAAATTTGCCGTCCTCCCTGTTTACATATCCGGCGAGTATCTCGATGTTTATCCGATCGGGGGACTTGTAAAGGTTTTGCCCCTGCGCTTTGGCCTTCCCCCCAGGGAAGAAAACCGCGACGATGATCAGAAGTCCAACTACAAAAGCCCTCATGATGATCTCCCCCTATAGGTAATCAGTAGCTGGTTGGATGATTTTCTTAAGGTCCTGCCAAAATAACTATGCCTAGAATTGTAATAAAAAGCAAATAAAAAAAACACCCTTAAGGGATTACCTTGTAGGGTGTTTTTTGCGATCATTTCTATTTTTTTTATTTTCCTTTCAAAAGTCCGTCAATAACTGATTTTAAAGAAGCGTAGGGGATAGCACCTTCTAGTGGATAGGTCTCACCATTTTTCGCCACAATGATGCTATATGGTGTGCCTTGTGCTCCTGCAAGTGAAGCGTCAGCTATACTTTGTTTGATTTTCGCGGTAAATTCTCCACTTGAAAGACATTTCTCAAATTCAACACGATTAACTCCAATTTGTGTTGCGATTTCAGGAAGCTTGCTCAAGTCCAAACCATCATTTGATGGAGTGATTTCAAAAATAGTATTTATATAATCCCAGAACTTTGCTTTACCTCCGATTTTTGCCGCACATTCAGTTGCCTCAGCTTCTTTCATTGCTTTGCTGTGAAGTTGTTCAATTGGCATGTGTCTATATACCCAAGCCACCTTTCCGTCTTTTCCGTATTCATTCATAAGTTGTTGCATACTCTGGTGGAAGTTCTTACAGAAAGGACACTCTGTATCGGAAAATTCTACAACGACAAGCTCTGCGTTAGGGTTCCCTAAAATATGGTCATCTGCGGAGACTGGTTTTAACTGTGTCTTTGTATTTTGCACCTGGAAGTCATTATTTGCGACTTGGTTCGTTGGAACACCTCCTTTGAAATAAACGGCTCCAGCTATAAGTACTCCAGCAATTATTATCGCAACTGGCATTGTGAGAGCTGGGCTTTTTGATGATGAATTTTCTTCCATAAGATTAAAAAATGATTGTTACCAAAGTATTGTAATAGTAAATGTAATAAGGTGCAAATTTACTCGCTTAAGTTTTTTGCAAAAATTTCGATGGGTAATAAGTCTCTACTCCAATGTTCTTGAGAACATTGGAGTAGAGACTTGAAGTTAGGGGACAATATCTTTTTATTCATATTTTGTTAATATATCTTAAATACTATGGAAGCTTATTATGCCTTATGTGCCGTTGTTCTGACCTCCGCTATATCTTTGTTTGGAGTTGCAGTTCTTTTAATTAAAGAAGAACTTTTACGCAAAAGTATTTTCTTTATGGTTAGTCTTTCTGCGGGGGCACTTTTCGCTGACGCTTTTTTTCATCTTATTCCAGAGAGTTTCAATAATCTTTCGACAGAAACTTTAACTCCAATTCTAATTCTTTTCGGCATAATTCTTTTTTTCTGTCTTGAGAAGTTTTTACACTGGCATCACCATCACGTTGAAAGTGACGAGGAGGAAATCGAAGACATGAAGATTCATCCTGTTGGACCCATGGTTATAGTTTCTGATGTAGTTCATAATTTTATAGATGGTGTGATTATTGCAGCGAGTTTTATGGTGAGCATTCCGCTCGGTATCGCAACAACAATTGCGGTGATGCTTCACGAGATTCCTCATGAGATAGGGAATGTGGCTCTTTTGATTCACGCTGGCTTTACTAAAAAGCGTGCCGTAATACTGAATTGTTTGTCCGCCCTTGCTTCAGTTGCGGGAGCCCTACTTCTTATTTTGGTTGGTAAGAATGTTGAGATGATTTCTTATTATTTACTACCCTTTGCTGCGGGTGGATTTATATATATAGCTGGTTCTGATTTGGTACCAGAGTTACACAAAGATGTCGGTCTTAAGAAAGCCCTCCTACAACTTTTGGGTATTATTATAGGTATTCTACTTATGGCAGCATTACTTTTTATTGAATAATTTATGACGCCTGTAATTATTTTTTTGGCAACATATTTGATTTTTGCTATATACGGCCTATTTGTATATTTTGTTATTTATAAAAGTGAAAATAAGTTTAAAGATACAATAACAGTCTTGTTTGGTTCTTTGTTTTCTTTTGTCCTAGCCCGTTTTGCAGGGCTATTTTATGGACATTTACAGCCATTTGTTGAAAAGGGGATTACACCAATAATCAATCACGCTTCTAATAACGCCTTTCCGTCAGACCATGTGGGTATCGCCTCAGTATTTGCCACATTTTTATTTTTGAAAAATAGAAAACTTGGATTGATAGCTTATGTTTTGGTTTTGTTTATATCTTGGGGAAGAGTTTTGGCAGAAGTTCATTATCCAATTGATGTAATCGCGGGAGTCTTAATCGGCGCTATTTCTTCTTATATTTCTTATAGAGTCATCGGTTTGATTCGTGGCTACAGCCAAATGTGGGAGTAAGAAGTAAGATTAGAACGGCAAAGAAAAAGTCATAGAGTTGTTTTCTTTTTTATTCCAGTTTGAGGTATCTAGTTTTATATCAAATATTTGCCCCGCTTCTTTGAATTTAAGATTTTTATTCTGAAGGGCGTAGTCGTAAATTTCCTTAGTAATTTTTACATCCTCAAGACAATATTTTCTTAAGTCTTCAAAATTTCCTTCTTTGTACCATCTTATAGCTTGAAGACCACTACCATTTTTCTTTCTGCCCAAGGTTCCTTCGGCTACTTGATCAAGGGAGACACGACGATTAAGAGAACTTTTTATTTCTTTCAATAAATCCAAGCTTTTTACGTGTGTTAAATCCCCGTGATAATACTTATTGAGTATTGGAATATCAAAGTGGTCAGAATTATATCCAATAAGCATTTCTGCTTTTTCTATAAAAGGCCAAAGTTTGTGGAGCTCCGGCTCTAAGAAAGAGTGATAGGTGTCACTTTTTGAGTCATAAATACAAATAATGGACATGTCTAACTGCTCAGGAATAAAAGAACCCCCAGGTATATTTGAATTTTTAGTTTCAATATCAAAAACAATGTAGTTCATGGGAATAGCTTTCAGTTTACAGCTTCTAGTTTCTAGCTTTAATAAATTCAATTAGCTCGGGCAAGCCATTTTTCTCTTCTTTACCAGTTGCAAGATTTTTTAATATAAATGTATTTGTTTTTACTTCATCATCTCCTATAACGATAATATAAGGGATTTTGGCTTTGTCAGCTGATTTTATTTGGTCTCCAATTTTCTTTTGACTCCAGTCTGTTGAAACATTAATACCACCCTCTCTAATAGTTTTCGCAGTATTATTTACAAAGTCCGGTGCGACACCTTCCATAAGGCAAAGTGAAACTTTGGTAGAAGATTCAAGTTTTGGTAAAAGCTTATGTGTTTCTAGAAAATCACGAATAGTGACATCTCCCATACCAAAACCAACAGCCGGGACTTCTTCTTCGTCAAAAATAGCCAACAACTCATCGTAACGTCCACCACCGAAGAGAGAGCGTTTATTTTCTCCACTGGTATCAAATACCTCAAATACTATTCCTGTGTAGTAGTCGAAGCCACGCATTAAGGTGGGGGAGAATTTCACGTTTATTTTAGGGTTATTAAATTTTACTCCTAATAAGACCTCTTCTATTTCTTTTATAGACTCATGTTCTTGTAAGTCTTTAGGTAATCCACCAATGAAAGATTCTAAATCACGAGTTGAAAGAAGTCCCAAAAGGAAAGCTGATCCACCGCCCAAGATATCCTTTAGTTTTTTCTCAAATTCACCGGATTCCATCTTATCTTTTTTATCAAGTAGCTTAGAAAATTCTTGATATTTATCACCTGTAATACCCAAATGCTTATTTAAAGCCAAAAGGAGTTTTCTATTATTTATTCTTATTTCAAAATTTTCATCCTTTGCTCCCAGAGCTTTCATAATGTTGTAAGCGACAGAAATTATTTCTATATCTGCTTCAATTCCTTTTACGCCAAATAAATCAACGTTTAATTGATAGTGTTCACGAAGGCGCCCTTTTTGTGGTTGTTCGTAACGGAAAACATTT
Organism: Patescibacteria group bacterium; assembly: GCA_021731245.1. Classification (GTDB taxonomy): domain Bacteria; phylum Patescibacteriota; class Minisyncoccia; order Phycocordibacterales; family JAKFXT01; genus JAKFXT01. The sequence continues at coordinate 10,299 of JAKFXT010000001.1, read as the reverse complement.
GGAATAGAGTACCAGCGAAGTGGAAAGGGAAGTTCACGACGACGTGCAGCAATCATTCTTGCTACAGTTGGTGTCATTTCTGGGCGAAGCGTAACTTTTCTTCCACCACGGTCTTCAAATGTATAAGTTTGTTCATTTACTATTTCCTCACCAGTTTTTGCAGCATAAAGCTCAGCTGGTTCCAGGGGGGACGCACCGTATTCCACATAGCCGTATGATTCGGAGACTTCTCGCATTTTTGCGAAGAGCCATTTTTGAAAAGCCATATCCTCTGGATAGAAATCACGGGTGCCTTTATATGGTTCGCGAGAAAGCTTTTTGTTATTTTCCGACATTTGATTATTCTAGCAGATTTTCGCATTTATTTTTAGAGTTTTGCTAATCTAGCTTTACAAATGAAGTTAAATATGGTAGGATAGAAGGATAGGGTATTTTGAGGTTTTGCGAGGAAGACTAGTTTCTATTAGCCATTCGTCGTTTCTCATAAGTCGAATCCCAGTATTATAAAGTTATTTACAAAGCGATGGCAAAGAAATTGTATGTCGGTGGATTGCCTTACAAGGCAACTATTGACGAAATCAAGTCTTTCTTTGGGCAATATGGCGCAGTTGAAGATGTAGCGATCATAACTGATCGTATGACTGGCCGTTCTCGTGGTTTTGGTTTTGTTACCATGACTAACGATGATGAAGCTCTGAAAGCAGTTGAGGCTACAAACGGTGCTGACTTTGGCGGAAGGAAACTTTTGGTCAATGAAGCTCGTCCTCAAGAACCAAGAAATTAATTTTTCTTAAAATTTAAACAAAAGCACTCTCTTAAACGGGGGGTGTTTTTGTTTTTGGGGTATTGAAGTATAATATTTGGTAAATATGGCTGAGGAACCCGAAAACAAGAAATTTAATGTAGAAGTCGGAAGTGATGGAATTATCAATCTTTCTTTGGGTGGAAAACTGGAAGGGATAAATTTAATTGCTCTTGAAAAGTGGGTGGATGAAGTACATAAGGCAATAGAAGATAGATATCAAAATACCTATGTCCCAGTAAAAGTTATTATAGATGTGAGCGCTGTTACTGGTTATGCACCAGAAGCGGTGACATTGCTTACCAATCTTCTTGTTGCAGATAAAAATTATGTATATCGCTCCGCTACTTTCGGAGGAAGTGGATATATTTTAATGGCGCAAGATATGCTTTCTTCTCTTTCTGGAAGAAGCAACTTCAAATCTTTTAAAACAGAGGCCGAGGCTAAGGATTGGGTTTCAAGTACAGTCTAGTTTTTCCTAGAAGTGAGGGACCAAACTCCAATAATTGCCGCTGTCTCGGCTCTCAATATATTTCCTCCAAGAGAAATTGTTTTTGCCCCATTATTTTTTGCTTCATTAATTTCTTTTTCACTAAAACCACCTTCGGGACCAATGAAAAGAGCCATCTCTTTTGAAGTGGGTGGCGAAGCGCTTTTCTCTGCTTTAGTATCAGCTATTAAAATATCAAAGTTATTTTTCTGTGCCTCACTAATAGCTTCAGAAAAACTCATCGCTCTATTTAATTTGGGTATTTTGTTTTGTAGAGATTGTTCTGTTGCTTCATGCATTATTTTCTTTATACGCTCATTTGAGATATTGGTTTTTATAGTCCGCTCTGTGATTATTGGGGTAATACTTGCAACCCCACACTCAACGCATTTTTGTGAAAGTAATTCAAAATTATCTTTTTTTATAATACTGACATATAGATGAACTTCGTTCAGTGGGGGAGTCTTCGGTGTAATTTCTTTTATTATTTCTAAATTTAAGTCTTCCTTACTCAATTCTTTTATGATTACCTCATATTCTTCAGCACCATTTTGGCATATTTGCATAGAATCTCCCTCCTTCAAACGCAAGACGCTTTTTACTTGATGAATCAAGACTTCATCCTTAATGTTTATATTTTTTCCATCAATATTAAAATTGGTGATAAATCGGTGTAATCGCATATGTTTTTATAGTATATAATTACTATTAAATTATGGATACAGGTAAAATTTTTGGAAAAAGCGCTTTTCTGTATTCCATTTTGCTTTTTGCAACTGGAGTAGGTATCTCTCTATTAATTTATTTTGATAAAGAAATAATTTATATTTTTCCATTTCTTCCACCTTGGAGTGTTTTCGCTTTTTCCTTAATAATTTTTCTAATTCTCTCAATTATTTTCTGGTCACGAGAAAGACGCTTTGAAGTTCTTAAATACGAATTCGTAAATATAGTGACCCATAAATTTAGGACCCCACTTACTTATGTGAATTGGTCTGTTGAGAACCTGAAGAAGAATCAGACTCCCGATGAGAGAAATGAATCTATTAGACAGATTGAAGCAGCTTCCTCTCGTCTTACAGAGCTCACAGACATTCTCATTGATTTGGTAAGAATCGATGAGGGTTATGCCTATGTTTTTAAAGCGCAGTATTTCCGCGAAATTATAGAGAGTATTCTGAAACAATATTCCGGCGAACTTAGAGAAAAGCAGATTCACTTTAATATTGAAATAGCGCAAGGGATTCCACTTATTGCGGTGGACGTTAAACGCATAGAGTTTGTGATTAAGGTATTAATGGAGAACGCTCTTACATACACACCGGTTGGTGGTTATATATCTATTGCGCTTGAATTTATAAATCAAAAGTCTATTCGTTTTACTATAAAAGATAGTGGCATTGGAATTTCCAAAAATGATTTACCCCATGTCTTTAGTAAGTTTTTCCGCTCCCATGAAGCCACTGGGGCCGATACTGAAGGGATGGGACTTGGACTATATATTTCGGAAAATATAATAAGAAGACATGGGGGCAAAATTTGGGCAGAATCCCTTGGGCTAAATAAGGGCTCCACCTTTCTGTTTGAAATACCTCTTAATCACGGGCAGTAGTTATTTGTATTCAGTTTTGTTTAAAGTCTTTCTTTCAAATTTATCGGCAGGTCTGATTTTTACTTTTTTCCCTCGACCCTTGCTCGGGACAAAAGGATGGTGGGGAAGCGAGTTTAGTTTTTTATCCAAATTTAAATACCAAAGGTTTTTAACTGATGTAATCCAAGACTTATCTTTAATATTTTTTAAATTAAAAGGAGTGGAATAGGAAACTAGAGTTTTAACACCATTATTCCACATATAGAATTCATGAAAGTAAGACATCATTAATTCTCTTAAGTTTTTGTATATTGGGTCACGAAAGCGGGTGATGGCATGATTACTCTTAGAAATTGCGCCCCACATACCATTTTGTTTGAAGACGCAAATAACATGATCAAAATCATATTTTTTAGCTTTCATATCAACGATAAGTGGCTCATAGCCGTGAAGCCAAAGGGCGAGAGCGGAAAATAAAGCGCTCTCAAGACAGTGACAGGTTCTATTTTTCATTACCAATCTAGGTGACATTAGGGTTTCACCCTTCTTTTCTAAGTTGGCTTTTAGTCTAACAATATAGTCTTGAATTTTTTGAGGCGTATTTAGCTTTTTTAAAATCGTAACCTCTTTTTGATTTAATCCTAAGCGTATGGCAAGACCATTATCGAATCTTCTTAGTTTGTTCATTATATGTATTCTAGTATACTGTTGAACTATGTCACTGGCGCTTTCTATAAAAGATTTAAAAAAGACTTACAAGAGTGGTACTGTTGCGCTTAAGGGGGTTAATCTAGAAATACCCGAAGGTGGTTTTTATGCCTTACTTGGGCCAAATGGTGCAGGAAAAACAACTATTATAGGTACAATTGTCGGTTTGGTTAATAAAAGTTCAGGGAGTGTAAAAATATTTGATATCGATATAGATAAAGACCACGACAAGGGGAAGACCTTTATTGGTATAGTGCCACAGGAAATAAATCTTAATATTTTTGAAAAAATTATAGATATAGTTGTAAATCAAGCTGGTTATTATGGAATCCCAAGAAGTGTTGCAATTCCTAGGGCAGAGCAGGTGTTAAAGGATTTGGGTCTATATGACAAAAAAGATCAGCCGTCACAGAATCTTTCTGGTGGAATGAAGAGGCGCCTTATGATTGCACGAGCCTTGATTCATAGACCTAAGCTTTTGGTGTTGGATGAGCCGACTGCAGGAGTGGATGTAGAACTCAGGCGTGGTATGTGGGATTATTTAAAAAATATAAATAAAGATGAAGGTGTGACCATATTACTTACGACTCACTACTTAGAAGAAGCGGAACAACTTTGCGAAAGAGCCTCAATTATAAATAAAGGAGAAATTGTGGCCGAAGGTAGTATCAAAGAATTACTCACCCTACACCCATCTGGAAAGTTGGAAGAAGTGTTTTTGGAATTAACTCGAAAATAATATGACCAGAGAACAATTATTAGTTGCCTTTATGACTATTTTTCGCAAAGAATGCATTCGTATTTTTCGTATTTGGCCACAAACAGTACTTCCTTCTCTTGTAACCGCCGTTTTATACTTTTTGATTTTTGGTAAATTTCTTTCAGAAAGAATTGGTTTAATAGGGGATTATTCATACATTCAATTCGTGATTCCAGGACTTGTGATGCTTGGAGTCATAACTAGTTCTTATATGAATACAGCTTTTCAGTTTTTCACCCAAAAGTTCTTTATGCGCTCAATTGATGAGCTTCTAGTGTCCCCAATGCCACCTTGGGTCATAATTGCTGGATTTGTTTCAGGCGGTGTTGCAAGAGGAATCTTGGTTGGCCTCGGCACACTTCTTATTGCTCTACTTTTTGCGGCGCCCGTTATAAAACATTTTTGGGTAATATTTATCTTTATATTTCTGACGAGCATGGCGTCATCCCTAGCTGGACTTGTTAATGGAGTTTATGCAAAGAAAATTGATGGCATAAACATAGTGCCGACGTTCGTTATAACACCCCTTGTTTATCTCGGTGGAGTTTTCTATTCAATAAGTATTTTGCCACCAGTTTGGCAATTCTTGTCTAAACTGAACCCAGTGTTTTATATAGTGGATGGGCTTCGCTATGGCTTCCTAGGTATCTCTGATGTTCCAATCAGCGCTTCCATAAGTGTTCTCCTACTTATTTCTACAATATTTGTGGGTATAAATTGGTATTTGATAAGAACTGGCCTTGGTCTAAAGCAATAATATTTTTTCAGAATCTATTTTAATGTTTTTCTATTCTAGTGACTATAATATATTTTATTATCAACATATTTATTATAATAAAAAGGATAATAATTAAATTTAAAACTGCCTCATTAGATATTCCAGCGAGTGAGTACTCAAATAAAGACCAAGGCAGAAGCACAATAACACGGCACAGTTCTATGAATGAATATAGGTAATAGATTTCGAGTGACAAAACTTGACCTCTACCTAAATTTAAATATGGAAGAATGTATACAATTAATATTGTTATGCACAAATAAAAAAAAGGCAACTTGTCGCTTAATTTCATATAGAGATTATACATTTTTCAAAATATTGAAAGATATCTGGAAGTGGATAAATGTGCTGGCGCAGGGGGGTAGAAATGGGATAATTATACTAATGGTCGTAAATGGGCTCGTAAAAACATAATTATTTAAATATGAAAGCATTACACATGGTCGCCTTCATCCTTCTCGTTGCAGGAGGTTTGAATTGGGGGCTCGATGCATTCGGAATGAATGTAGTTGATATGTTGGGAGCAGGTATAGCTAAAATTGTTTACATTTTAGTTGCTCTTGCTGCAGTGTTTGAAGTAGTAACTCACAAAGGACGTTGCAAAGAGTGTACTTCTGGAGCTCCAGCAGGAATGTAAGAGATTTTTGTCACTTCACAAAAAATTCCGGATTATTCCGGAATTTTTTGTTTCTGCTTGTATTTTTGATAGGCCAGTATGAACCATTCTATAGAAACTACAGCTGTTGAAAAAGAGGATATTTCTAAGCCAATTGTCCAATAAGCGATAGAAAAGGCGGAAAGTATCATTCCTGTCATTACACTAGTTAGAAGAGCAGGTTTGTCTTTGCTAAAAATAGAAGGAAGTAGTGCTAAAACAAAAAGCCATTGTCCTACAGCTATGACTATGTCTTGCCAAAACATTAACTTATTGTAACAGAAATCAATATAGTGCTATCATATTTCAATGTTTATTAGTAAAAGATGGATTATTTTAGGTGGGGTTGCTGTTTTTCTAGTTTCTATTTTTCTATTTAAGAATGTTTTTGAAAAGTTTTTACCTCATCCGTTTAGTGATGAAAACACTAAATGTGAGACAAATTTTCAATTCATTAATCCAGAACCAGATTGTGAAATTTATCAAGATAAACTAGAAAAATTGTCTGGTCTGCAAAAAAAGCTAGAGGAAGACATTGAAGCATGGGAGAAAAAAGATGGTATTTTGCGGGTATCGGTATTCTCTAGAGATCTTAATACACGTCGCTTCATTGGTGTAAATGAGAATGACTCATTTTATATGGCGAGTTTATTAAAGTTACCTGTTGCTGTTGCTTGGTATAAGTTGGCTGAAGTAGAGCCTGTTTTGATAGATAGGGAGATAATTTATGATGGAAAAATAAATCTTTATGATAAACAGAATATCAAACCAGAGAAGATTCTTGAAGTTGGTAGCAATTATTCTATGAAAGAACTTATATACAATTCTCTTGTTTATTCAGATAATACAGCCGCTCAAATTTTGTTTGATAACTTGCCGAATCAGTTTATAGATAGAATCTTGAGTGCGCTTTCTCTGCAATTCACTAAACCCGAAGGTATTAATGAAAATGTAATAACTGCAAAATCTTACGCTAATATTTTTCGCTCTTTGTATAACGCTTCTTATTTAACAAGAGAGTATTCCGATAAGATATTAGAAATTTTGACAGAAACAAAATATAGAGATGGTGCTTTAGCTAAAATACCAGAAGACGTGTTGGTGGCTCACAAGTTTGCTGAAAGGAGCTATGTAAATTTTGATAAAAAAAATATAAAACAGCTTCACGATTGTGGTTTGGTTTATGCTAAGAAAGGAAAAGAGCCATACACTTTTTGCATTATGATAGAAGGGGAAAGCTTAGATTTAATGCAAAGCACAGTACAAGATATATCCAAGTCCATCTTTGACGTAATGGGTAAATAGCAAAATTGAAATTAATCAAATATTTTAACTAGATAAGGCTCGATATCTTTTTGGGGTAAGTCATGAAAATACTTATTTTGGGCATGTAGATAGGTAGCTAAGGAAACTCCTACAAATCTCCAATGCCATGGTTCAAATATGTAATAAGAGTTATTTGGTGGATATGAGAGAGTAAAGCCAAATTTGTGAGCATTCATCAAGAGCCATGCATAGGAATCTGTTTTCTCAAATCCTGTTAGAGCAGAGCCAGTTTTTGCTGAGGTAAAATCAACAGTTGTTCCCAGTTGATGTTCAGAATATCCTTGATCAGCTGAAAAGCGGTTGGCACTATTACTTCCATATATAAAGTTATGTTTAGCTTTAACATCTTTTTGCGTTTCAAACGAGCGGTAGCCAGAAAGAATGTTTAAATCTATGTTTTCTGACCGAGCTACTCGTATTAGATTTTCTAGATACGGCTTTACTTTAGAATGAATTTGCACCGGTACGGTTTTGTTAAAAAGAAACAAGTTTTCAATTAAAGAAAGTCCTTCGGGTATATAATTTTCATTAAGAAAATATACCTTAGAGTATTTTTGTAGAAGTTGCGGGTCGGTCTCTACTAGCTTTTCTAATGTGGCGACTTTCAGTTGTTTTTCTTGAATCTCGCTTTGAAAGTCACTATTTCGTGCTTGTAATATTGTAAGGAAATCATTTAAATCACGGTTTTGGTCTGTAGTACTAGCAAGATGAGACTGGAGATTATTTATAACATCATTCAGACTTTTTGATGTTTCAAGGAAACTTGATTTTGTTTCTCTAAGTTCTGTTTCTAATAGGGAATAGCGATTGTAGCCGTAATAGGAAAATCCTGATATTAAAATCAGGGAAATTATTATTGCGATTGGCCCAATAGAGAATTTGATCATAATAAAACATTTTAACATAGTGAAAGAAAATGGGCCGCGCTTCTGGCGCGGCCCAATCTGATTTCTGTACTAAATTGGTCGTTAAATCTCCCCGTCAGGCCTCCAGTTTGTTGCCTCATATACAACAACACCATCGAACTTCACTTCCCAGACTCTCCATTCACCGATTTTTTGTATTTGTTTTACATAGATGGCTCGTCCTTCAATTCGTACACATTGCCCATTTCGTACGAACAAAGCTGTTTGCGAAGGGATTCCGTTTTCTTCGGCAGTCGCGATGAAGGAAGCGTCTCTTTTGTCAAAACAGTAGAGAGCCTGGACGAAAACTGGCTTCCCGACTGAAAAAATATTTTTCGATTGTGCTGTGGCGGTTGATGAAGCGGTGGCAAAGATTGCCGTTACGAGGATGGAGAGGAAACTTACTAGAATTTTTCTCATTTTACCCCCTTGGTTATCGGTTGTACTGCCTATAGCCACTATTCTCCCTTTAGGGTATACTGTCAAACAGTTGAAGTGGGGAATGTATTTTTAATAATTAATAAAACATATGGCGAAATCAAATTCAGCTTTCATGAAGCCGCTAACTGTAAGTGCAGAGCTAGCTGCTGTAGTAGGTAAGGGTCCTATGCCTCGTTCAGAGGTTGTTAAGGCTCTTTGGGTTTACATTAAAAAGAACGATCTTCAAGATCCTAAGAATAAGCGCAACATTGTTGCAGATGAGCCTTTGAAGAAAGTGTTTGGAGGAAAGGCTGTTGTAAATATGTTTGAAATGACCAAGCTCGTTTCAAAGCATCTCTCATAAGAAGTTAAGAGAAAAACAAAATAAGGCAAAAAGCGCCGCCGACCTGTAATAGGTCGGCGGCATTGCCTTTTCTGGTAAATCGTGGTACTTTCTGTTTTGAATGATCTTCGTAAGTTTCTGACTCTCCCAACCGTAACCATGGAGGTTTCGTATGAAAAAGATGATGCAATGGCTGGTGACCGTATTGGTCATCGGTTTGCCGATGGCGCCGGCGAATGCGCAGAATATCGGCTTCACCAATTCCCCGAGATTCGATGGGTTGGGGGCGTTCTGTGCGAGTGCGTGTCTGGGGGATCCCGGGCTTGTATTCGTCTCCGGCGCGACGAGCTGGATGGAAGTTGGCAACGCGACGTATTCGTACGCCTCTTTCGATCCGACACCTGGAAATGTCTTCTCGGTGAATCGCTTGGGTTCGGGAAGCTACGGCGTCTTCGCGTGGTCGGGCAGCGCGCTCGTGGGATCCGCCCTTATCGACAACAACTTCAACTTCAGTCTGTATGACGGAGTCGTTCTCGCGAGGGATGATTTCGCTGCCGCCGCGAACGTCGGCGCCGTCGTAGCCCCGATTCCGGAGCCGGAAACCTACGCCATGATGCTCGCGGGGCTCGCCATGCTTGGCTATGCCGGCCGACGGCGTCAGCGAAAAAGCGCCTAGCTCTGATGGGCGCGATATGAGTCCACACAACTTCCTTCGGGAGGGGGTGTGGCTCTTTTTTTATATGGAAGTATTGCCATCATCAAATCTTCATGTTAAGGTTCTGTCTTATTGTTCTTTATAAAAAAGCGTTGTTTACCATGGCCAAAAGGCCTTTTTAGTTTGAGCCCTTTTGGTCGTGGTAAACTCGGAATTCTTCCGTAGTACCATCGGCAGGGAGATTTTCATGAAAAGCATCAGAAACTTTTTGGCAGCCACATTGGCTGTCGGGATGATGTTCGGCGCCATGCATGCGCAGGCGCAGCAGCAGTGGGGGGTGCATTTCACGGCAACGGGCCTCGATGTGGACTTCACGTTCAATACGGCGGGTAATGCCGCGATTCCGGAGCTGATGCAGAACGTCAGCGGTCAGGTTAACGGGAATTCCTTTTCTGGCCTCGCCGCGCTCGGAAGCGATGGAGGATTCAACTTCAATAACCTTTTCCAGAACGCCGGCACGTTCTTCGATCTCTCCGGTCCGCTACTTTCGGTCGGCGGGATCGTCGGGAACCTGAACCTTTATTCGATCGGCCAGCAGGTCTATGCCTACGCTTACTCCGGCTTCGTGCCTGGCGTGAACGTCGGCAATGGTCTCGAGGGTAACCTCCAGGTGACGCCCGTTCCGGAGCCGGAAACCTACGCGATGCTGCTCGCCGGTCTTGGCCTCATGGCCTTCGTGGCCAGGCGGCGCCAGAAGAAAGAGATGAGTACGCAGAACTTCGCGGCGGCCTAGCAATTCCGCAAGGCGTGTCAAAGACCCCCACCAGAAGATGGTGTGGGGCCTTTTTTTATTTAATATTTCGTAT
>JAKFXT010000013.1 GCA_021731245.1 Patescibacteria group bacterium | reverse complement strand
AGAAGCATTAAAACAAATATTGAAATAGCGAGAGAAGCTGGAATATTGAAAATAAAAGATAGCACTATAATACCCGCAGAAGACATAGATAAATATCCTCCGGACAGAATTGTTGTTCTAGCCACAGGAGCTCAAGGGGAAGAATTTGCCGCTCTAATGAGAGTTTCTCTAAAAAAACATAAATACATCTCTTTAAATGAGAGTGACACAATAGTCCTCTCTTCTTCAGTTATTCCAGGAAATGAAATTTCCGTTCAGAAATTGAAAGACAATTTATATCGCCACAATGTACGTCTTATTCACTACAAAGTGTCTGATGTTCACTCCACAGGTCACGGAAATGCTGGAGAACTCGTTTGGATTAATCAAAAAGTTAATGCCAAATTCTTTATGCCCGCATATGGTTTCCGTTCAATGCTCGCGAACCATGCTCAAGCTGTAATTGCAGCTGGTTTTCCTAAAGAAAGAGTTATTGTACCGGACAATGGAAATATAATTGAAATTAAAAATGGTACAGATATGAAAATTCTAAAAGAAAAAGCTGCCTCAAACCCATTGATGGTAGATGGCTTTTCAATTGGAGATATGCAAGAAGTTGTTATCAGAGACAGACAAACTCTTTCTAAAGATGGAATGTTTGTAATAATTGCGAGCATCAATAGTCGCACAGGAAAATTACGCAAGTCCCCTGACATAATTTCTCGTGGCTTCGTCTATTTACGTGAATCCCAAGAGCTACTTAATCAGGCTCGCCTCATAATCAAAAAAACAGTTGAGGATACAACCGAAGGAATGAACCCAATAAATATTGAATATACAAAAGGCGCTATTGCAGATAATGTGTCCCGCTTCCTTTTCCAAAAAACAAATAAAAGACCTATAGTTATTCCCGTATTAATTGGAGTCTAGTAAACAAAAAATAATAGCCCTTTTACAACAATTCTCGATTGATTAGTTCGCACCACTTCCTTTGAACACCTCTAGAATTCTATTGAAACCATTGGAAACATTTCTTTGAATTCTTCCTAAGAAACTGTCCTCTTCTTCAAAAACAACTGTATTCACAGTCGCGGTCGTAGTGCCGTTACTACCAAAACAATTAATAGTGTAAGTTGAGTCCTCAAACAGGTCCGCGGTCAGCTCAACTCCTTCTGTTGGTTTTCCTCCACTCCAAGCGCCGCTTGCAACACAAGAATTAGTATTTGTAGATCTCCATTCAATATTAGCGGCTGTTCCCTTTTTAACTATTGGGGTTACATAAAGAATAACTGATGGTTGATTATTACCTGAAATAGATTTGGATATTACAGGAGTTGGAATATTAGGAGTTGAAACACCCTCTTCTCGTATTTCAGTATTCTCTTCGTTATTAGAAGTTGTTTCTATAATCTCTTCTTCCTTTTTGTTTGAGGAAAATATACTAAAAATTCTATCGGCAATTCCTTCAAACAAATTACCTATTATTTTTGTAACCACCGGTTCTTCTCTTGTCACAACAATTTCAATTGTTCTAGAAGCTTCTCCACCGTCCCCTTCACATCTCAAAGTATAAACAACATCTTCTTGCAAAGGAGTGGTGATTTCTTTTCCGTTTACATCTTTTTCTCCTTGCCAATTGCCTGATGCCGAACATTTACTAGCATTTGCAACAGACCACTCTATGTTTGCTGGATTATTAAAAGCGACAATTGGGCTAGCTATCAAACTAATTACTGGAGGGGAAACAAGGGACTCTCTACCAGAAGAAACGGCTACAATGTCCCCGCTAGAATTTTCTCTAACAACAGAGGAGGTTATCGGTACGACAACAGGAGCTCTTGGAATGAAAGTTGGGGTAGTTGGCGTTGTTGGTCTTGTTGGAGTAGAAGGTCTTGTTGGAGTAGTTGGGGTTGTAGAAATAGGAGCGTCTACTTCAACTTGAAGAGTACGGGAGGCTTCCCCGCCTCCACCCGAACAAGTCAGTGTGTATCTAGTATTTGAACTAACTCTTAGTGTTACATTACCGGACGTTCCGCGAGAGCCGTCCCAACCGCCACTTCCAACACAAGAAGTTGCATTAGTTGAACTCCAAGAAAGACGCACTTGACCTGATGAAGCTCCACGGTCTGCAACAAAAAGCATTGTTGGAGATAGGTTGGCACCACCGGAAGGAGCGGCTGGTGTTAGAGAGGATGAATTTGTATTCGTATTAGTTGCACCAGTACTACTAACATTTACATTCACGCTTCTTGAAATCGATCCGCCTTGGCCAACACAAACCAAAGAATATCTTTTTGAAGAAGTGAGATTGCCTGTAGAAAATGTTCCTGATGACCCTCTAGAATCACCCCAGTCACCGGAGGCCGTACAAGAGGTAGCGTTTGTTGTAGACCAACGGAGCTCAACTGAAGTCCCACCACTAGTTGAGGTGTCACTTGCAGAAAAAGTTAAGGTAGGGGCTGACACTGTGTTAACAGCGTCAGAAACTGCCGTGGTATTTGTACAATTAGAATTTGGTGGAGCTATCGCATTACAAGATCCATTACATTGAAAGGTTCCGCTATTTGTTTGGCCACATGTGTTAGCAGCGGAATCACAAACACGTCCAAATCCTGTTGGGTTAGGTGGAACTACTGCATTACAAGATCCGTTTACAATCACTCCACTTCCAACTAATCCACAAGAATTAGCTGATGAGGAACAGGCAACGGCTGTCGTTTCTGTAATTGGACAACTTGAATTTGATGGCGTTACCGCAGAACATAACCCATTACAACTAATTGTTCCTGTCGCTCTCTGTCCGCAAGAATTTGCCGCTGACTGACACGAATTTCCAAAACCTGTTGGATTCGCTGGAGCTGTTGCATTACAAACACCCCCCACAACTGTTCCATTGTTTGTTGCACCACAAGAATTTTCTGGAGAAATACAGGCTGTTACCACAGGAGCCGGGCACTGTGAATTTGGTGGAGTATTTGCAGAACATGATCCATCACATCCTCTTGTTCCTGTGTTTGTTTGTCCACAAGAGTTAGCTGAAGATGTACAAGATGTTCCAAACCCACTTGGGTTCGCAGGCGTTGTTGCATTACATGAGCCATTAACAACTGTTCCTGAATTTGTTTGACTGCAAGCATTTGCAGCTGACGTACATGCAACCACTACGACTGGGCAACTTGAGTTTGGTGGAGCTGTAGCATTACATGAACCGTCGCATTGTATTGTTCCAATATTGATTTGGCCACATGAGTTAGCACTTGATGTACAAGAGGTACCAAAACCTGTTGGGTTCGCAGGCGTTGTAGCGTTACAACTTCCGTTTACTATTGTTCCAGTGTTTGTTTGACTGCAAGCGTTTGCAGCTGATGTACAAGATTGAGGAGTTGTAACATTTACCACCGCACTTATGAGAGGGCTCAATCCACCATTATCACCACTACATCTAATTGAATATGTTTGATTACTTATTAAATTACCTGTAGAAAAAGTTCCACTTGAAGGACGTGCTCCTGCCCAAGTACCGCTTCCCCCACTTGCCGTACAAGAATTACCTGAATTAGCGTTAGTTGCGCTCCATCTTATTGTTGTTCCGGAACCGCTTAATACGGATGTATTATCAGCACTTATAGAAACATCAGGAACAACTGGGACAGGGGCGTTTACATTCACTGTTACTGATTGCGCCTGTGTTGTTCCACCAGCGCCTGTACAAGTTAGGGTGTAAGTTCTATTTGCAGTTAGGGCGCCTGTATTTTCACTATTTGATGCAGCTTTAGTTCCACTCCAAGCTCCGCCTGCTGTACAAGAAGTTGCATTAGTGGAAGCCCAAGTAAGAGTACTGGTTTGACCACTTTCAATTGTGGTTGGTGTGGCGCTAAAAGTTAATGCGGGAGCTGGGATTTGCACCACGGGTGCAGTACACGTGAAATTTGTTCCGTCTGTTGCGGTTGGTGTACAACCAGACGCGTTACAACTATGAACCCACCAAGCGTAATTCGCTCCAGCCTGTGAAGTAAATGTGTGTGTTGGACTGTTTACATTAAGACAAATGTCTCCTGAATTTTGACTACCATCACATTGATCATTCCAACCGTTAGCAGTTTGATTATTGGCCCTAAGCTGATAGTGAGTTGCACCAGTCACAGATGTCCAAGAAAGAGTGGCCGATGTTCCGGGTGTTGGGCAGGATTGAGTGAGACCTGTTGGAAGAGCGGGAGGGGTGGGAACAACGGGACAACTTGAGTTTGGTGGAGCTGTAGCATTACATGAACCGTCGCATTGTATTGTTCCTGTATTTGTTTGTCCACATGAGTTAGCGCTTGATGTACAAGAGGTACCGTACCCCGTTGGGTTCGCTGGCGTTATAGCGTCACAACTTCCGTTAACTGTGGTTCCGGTATTGACTGCCCCACATGAGTTGGGGGGGGAGGTACAAGAAACATTTACACTAACTGTTGCACTAGCCTTAGGGGTACTACATTGAACACTAGTATTTGTAGAACAGTAACTAGTATATTGGGAACAAAAAGAATTACTAACACCCACACAAGAACTACAAATACTGGACTTGTAGCAAGACCATGTAAAAGCAGTCCCTGTATCCGTAGGTGGGTTTGGATGTGGGTCTCCGTACTGCATGTAACCATACTGACTATTAACTGGGGCACACGCCACTCTCCAAAAATCTACGATGCCTGTGACAGGAGCCGGAATTATACTTGCAGGTCCGCAAGTAGGAGCGGCGCTGGCGGTAGACAAACCGCTCACAACTTGAAAATACGCATAACCATAAGCGTATATTGAAAAAAATCCGGTCCCCACACCTCCAGAAGTTTCAAAAAAAGCCATGGAGTGGTAACCCTCAGCAAGAACACCTAAATTAATAGTGAAGGTTCCCATACAATCAACAAAAGGTTGATCAGAGCCGGCTACTATAGCGGTAAAATTTGCAGCTGATATATTACCAGCACTAATAAACTGAAGTGCAGGTGGAGTTCTGTCTAGGTAATGTCCGACTCTCCAACCATTATAACCATTGCAATTACCAGTAATAACAACGTTTTCACCCACTTGAAACGTAGCTGAACTTGTTATGTTTGGGGGCGTTTGAGCTATTGCTTTTTCTAAAGAGAAAATCGAAAAAAAAGAAACTGATAAAAAAATAAGAAAAAATGCCGTTAGTTTATTTTTTATACGTAGTCGTGACATTTCAATTATCTTTACACTTATTTTTCAAAACTTTCATTTACCTCGAAAGATTCAGCATATCCCTTACCTTCTCTCTATCTTCCTCTCTAAGCGAATCTAGAGAGGCCATTAAATCTTCGCTTTTAACTCTTGCCAACACTTGTTCTTCTGTGTCTTCTATAGTTAACTCTTTATCTAAATAATTATCGCTTGCTAAAAACGAAACTCCATAAGCAATTCCTAGCAAAACCACAATTATAGAAATCTGTTTCATCAATTTATCTTTTTCGTGTTGAATTAACATAAATCATAATTTTTTCTTTACTTAAATAATATCCCCCTTTATACCTTCGGTCAAATGAGCAATCTTAATATGTCGCTGTTTACCACAGTGCCCATTTCTTAATAAGATTGGCTTAAAAAAATGTTTTTTGATGGGGTATAATTGTTACTAATGAGACAAATAACGCAAACTCTACAAACCAGGGGCTTATTGTTTCTTGTCTATCTTTCAAATTTCTTTCTCTCCTTTCACTATTTTACTACCGCCTACATTAATTCTTCTTTTCTTGGAAGTAAATTACCTACTGCAATAGCTGATAATTTGATTAGTGTCCTTTATATATTAGCTTCAATATTAAATATATTTATTTTCTTGTATGCGCCTGAGATTTTAAAACACATTGGTAATTATCGACTAATTTTATATTTAGCCATAATTGATTTATTAGCAGTTTGGGGACTCGCTTCAACAAGTAGTTTAGAATTTATACTTCCATTGTTTGTAATACATCAAGCCATTGTTCCTATAATTCTTTTTGGTCTTGATATTTTCTTGGAACATTACACAAAAGATGAGGGTAAAACCGGGAAATATCGTGGCTTTTTTCTTACAGTTACCAATGTAGCATTGGTCATTTCTCCATTACTTCTTGCTGCGATTGGTCTTAGTAAAACCGATTTCTCTCCCGCCTATTTATTATCAGGAATATTCCTAGTTCCCTTAATATTGATTGTTGGTTTTACCTTAAAAAACTTCAAAGACCCTCAATATCGAGGTATTCAATTTGAGCACGAAATTGACTGTTTCATTAAAAACAAAGATATAAGTTCTGTTTTTGTTTGTAATTTTTTATTACAACTATTCTATTCTTGGATGGTAATTTATATGCCAATTTATTTAATAGATAAACTTGGGTTAACTTGGGAACAATTTGGACTGGTTTTAACTATTGCTCTTCTTCCTTTTGTTTTATTTGAAATTCCAATTGGAAACTTAGCAGATAAAAAATTTGGCGAAAAAGAAATCATGGCTATAGGATTTGTAATTATTGCGACCTCTCTTTTCTCTATTTCTTATTTTTCCGACTTACGTTTAGAGGTTCTCACATTACTTTTGTTCTTAACTAGAACTGGCGCCGCCTTCGTAGAAATAACAACTGAGAGCTATTTCTTTAAGAAAATAAACGAGGGAGATGCCGACATGGTAAGTATCTTCCGAATAAGTAGGCCTTTTTCTTATATTGTAGGACCTCTCCTTGGAGGCTTAACTCTTATGATACTCTCCTATCAGCAAATGTTCGCGGTTATGGCACTAATAATGATTAGTGGAATATTTATAGTAGGGCGTATTACAGACACGCGCTAAAAACAAAAACTAATTAGTTTCAAAAATAGATTCTATAATTTTGCCTTCTGCATTTTTAATAGGAGCGTCTTCTGAAGAATTGAATCCCCTGTCTCCAAAATCTTGATACAAAACAGCGTGATATTTGGCACCGGAAATCATAGGCCGAAGAAGTCGAACTTCACCGAGGTGAATTCCTGATTCATATCTTTGCGCCCCCAAAATATTACCAAGACCGCCATTCCTATCTTCGTGTATGGCAACCCAGCCAGCAACAGAGAGTGTCACCATGTCTATTTCTGCCCTGTCGCCCGCGGATTGATTATTGGCTGATATAGCATTAGAGCCTGAAACTGAAACTGGTTCTTTACGATCTGATGTCTTATTAGGAGCAGTTTCGGTATCCTCATTTTTTTCTTTATTTTCTTCTGATACGACAACATTTTTATTCTCTTCTTTTACTTCATTGACTTCTTTATCACTTGAAACCCAAAAACCAAAAGCTCCCACTATAGCCCCCAAGAGAAAAGCAACAAGGATTTTTCCTACTCCCACTTTATTGGATTCGTTAATTTTGGTAACCTCTTTTTTTTGAGCTGGTAATTGCGGCTTTGGCTGATTCTGTAACAAGTTTTTAGGAGTTTCCATTGAATTTCTCTTAAGATTAATAATTACTCCCATTGTAGGTAATTGCTAACATAAGGTCAAAATAGCCAAAACAGGGCAAATATTTTGTAATATTTGCCCTGTTTTTATTGATTTTAAGCTAAATTCCTTCAATTCCTGTACCCGTAAGTCCCGAAAGGGCTGCTGGTAACAAAAAGGGTAGTACGAATAATGGCAATATGATGAGTAGCAGTGTTATAACCCCCGTCCAGAAAAAATATTTTCTTAATTTCTCAACTGACACATACATTTTATCTATTTTTTCCTCTAGGATTTTGATTTTATTTTCTAATTCCATATTTTTATACTAAATCTTATAAACAACATCTTTTCTTTCTACTACGACTTTCCACCCAGCTCTCTTTGCGTATGTAAAAAGCTTTTTGTTTGGATTAAAACAAATCGGCTTATCAACTAAATCTAAAAAAGCAATGTCCCCCTCAGTATCTCCCACTCCGACAGAACCTTTAAGAGTCAGATTTTCTTTTTCCACGGCTCTGCGCAAAATAGTTCCTTTATTGTGAATCAAATGAGCATCAGACACTGTCCCAGTAAACCTATCTGACGGACCAAGCTCGTAAAACATTCCGTAAACCTTATTAAATCCTAATTTTTTGCAAAAACCATCAACAATGCCTTTGGGTGAATGAGAAACAGCCAGTAAATAGTATCCTTTGCGACGCAACTCCCCAACCAAATCCCTCGTATATTTATAAGTTCTGTCTTGATAACGAGAAACAACGGTATCGGCCGCATCTTTAAAATCTCCATAGGTTACGCCTTTCATGTTTTTAATAAAAGTTGCAACAACAGCATTTATGTAGCTTTCATAGTCTCCTTTCCTGTCCAACCAAAGTAATTTTTCATTTTGATAAAGACGTCTTGCTTCAACTTTAAATATTCCCCTTTCAATAAGGACTTCTACCAACTCAATCAGGAGAGATCCTCTAAAAATAGTCCCATCAATGTCAAATATTGCTACTTTTTTCTTTTTCATTAATTATTTTTTAAATAAGTTAAGCCTCCATAAAGGCCGCCCAAATCTCCAAGTTCCGCCTTTTTTAGTTTAGGTAATTCAGGAAATATAACTGGTAAATGTTTCATTTCATAGGCAACTCTGTCTACTTTTATTCCTATTTCATTAAACATTGAGCCACCTAACACAACTCCGTCTGGTGACCAATCAAGCATCATATTGTAAATTGTGCTGGCTACTTGGCGCGCACAATAATCCCAGACCTCCTCATCTGTTATATCAATTGGTTTTTTTCCATATTTTTTTTCTATAGCGGTTCCAGAAATAAGATTTTCTAATTCATGAGGTTTCCCATCAATCATTACTATGTGGTGCCCCGGTTCAAAACCGTATCTACTTTCATCAATTTTTTTATTCACAATTCTAGCTCCTCCCACACCTGTTGAAACTGTTAGATACATCATTATTGGAAATTCCTTTCCTGCACCAAAATTAGCTTCACCAAGCGCAACTAGGGCTGAATCATTTTCTAAAAACACTTTACTTGGAATTCCTTTTTCTAAGTGCGTTTTAATATCGTGCCTTTCCCATCCACGAAGATTCGGCGCTTTAAATAAAGCTGTTTTATCGGCTTTTAATACCCCAGGGAGTCCCACGCAGACTTTTTCTGGCTCCTCGCCATAGCAAATCTTTTCTATAGCATCCATCAAAAGCTCCATCCCTGTTTCAAAATCTTGCGGAGTATCAATAATTACCGGCTCAGAAAAAGTCTGTAAATCTTTACTCCCCGCAATACGCATTTTCGTTCCCCCAATATCAGCGACAATATACATATAAATTTTTTATTTACTTTTGAAATACACACATAAATTCTACTGAAAATTTGCTCTGCTCGCGCCAGTCGCGCTGTGCAAGGTATTTCAAAAGTAAAAAGATTATAGCAAAAAAGCCTTATTTTAGGGCCATTTTCAGATATTGACTTTTTTAATATTTATGATATTATTAAGGATATAGGGCTTAGGCCTATCTAATAAGGAGGGTCCGATGAAGTACATTATAATTGCAGCATTCTTTCTCCCCTTCTCCACGATGGCGGACGATTTCGCCAAAATGGAGAGGGTCTGCACTGTTGATGGCAAGGAGTATGATTTCCGTACTCTGCGCATCAAGGCGGAGGATGCCTCGACAGCGGAAGAAAGAAAGATGTGGGAAAGAAGGGAGCGTGAGTGCATACGCCAGCTTCAAGAAAGGAGAATTCCCACTAAGAAATAGAGTCTCGTTCCAGAAAAGCTTCTTGCTAATCTGCACGAGACTTTTCTGTTTTATTTACTCATTCTTTTTTTAAAATCGGCAATTATCGGTGTTTCGGAGTCCGGCTCTCCATAATAATTTGCCAAGTTTAGCGCGGTCCATTCAGCAAGTAAAGAACTCCTGAATACCTTAGTGAAAGTATTATCCCCCTCTATAGGAATACGGGTTACATTTATTGATTTCTCTACTAATAACTCTTCCATTATGTCCATTCGCTTTTTGATGCGCTCATCATCATCTTTGTCTGTCAAAAATATAACGTTAAAATTCTCACAGAGTTCTTCGGTATTCCCGTGCATATCAAAAGCAGATAGTTCATTATGATTTAGTTCAGGAAAACTATTATAAAATGCTGGGATTTTCCCCGTTTCATTAAATTTTATTTTCCAAATATAAGCAATTGGCAAATTTACTGTCGAGCTATACACAATAGGAATTTTATCTTTTAGAACCCTAGCTAAGTCTTCGCCTACCTCACGGCTATCTTGTGGGTCTATACGATTACCAGAAAATTTAATTCTCTCTTCTAAATTTGAATCCTGAATTAAACGGGCTAGAGCAATCACATTAAAACCTATAGCCATTCTTGGCTCTATTTTAGTTTCTGGAATTTTTATAAAAGGAACATTATTATCTACAGCGAATTTTAATAATTCTCCATCTTTTGCTATAACGGCCAAAGACAGCTTTTTCTCTTTAGCTAACTTGGCAACGTCCAGCACTTCCTCGGTATTTCCGGAATAAGAAGAGAGTATTATTAGAGCGCTTTTCAAAAAATATTCTGGCACTCTCGGCAAACCATAATCCCTATGAATAAGTAAATCTAAATACGGATTATCTCGCTTCAAAATAGAAGCCCCTAAGTGAGACCCTCCCATACCGCAAACAATGAATTTATCTGTTTTTATTAAATTTGTTTCATTTACAACTTCTGGAACAAATTCAAACTCCTGAGGAAATTTTTTAATAGCTTCTTCCATTAAATAAAGTATATCAAAAAAATTATAATTCTCTAGAAGTATAATCTCTATTCTAATGTTCTTAAGAACATTAGAATAGAGATTCCTGCTGGTGTAACTTTGTGACGAACAGATGGACCTTCAGAGCGTTTTACCAAAAGTCCAGAAATTGCCAATCTTCTTATGTGTTCAGAGGCCGTCTTGAAGTTAATTTTAAGTTCCTCTGCTATTTCTATAAGAGACAATTCTGGTTTTTTCTTTAATAAATCTAAAATCTCTATTCTGCGGTGATTGGAGAATCCTTTTACCACCCTTTCAAGTTTTCTAAAGTTCTTCATTATTTTATATTAGCATCCTTTTTCCTTATTCCAATGTTCTTAAGAACATTGGAATAAGGAAAACTATCTATAGAGACGAATTACGTGTCTTGGAAATGCCCAATTCTTCAGTACGATTTAAATATTTATTAACAGTATTAACAAATTCAGAGTGACTCCAAATCAAAGGTGAGACGGAAAGCTGATCCCCGCTTGATGGATTCAATTGCTCTGAAAGAATTCCTGATGGCAATGCGTGCTCGGCAACCCACTCCAAATATTCTCTTACCCTATCAAAGTCTTTCTCGCTTTGAGATTTAGATATTAAATATTGAGCGAACCACAAAGTGCTTATAAACCAAGGGTTTCCTGGAGCTTTTCCTTTTGTTTTATGACTTTTATCTCCAAAATAACGAGCTATACCCAGCCCTTTTATATTATGAGAAAGCGCTCCAATTGTTTGATTCATTGCCCTTTCAAGACGAGTGTCATTTATTGGCAAAACTCCAAAAAAGAAAACACCGAAAATACTGGAAATGTCTATAGTCTCATCCTCTGTGCAATTATTTCCATTGCAATTAATTAATTTAAAAAAATTTCCAGATGATTTATCATAAAGGTAATTTAAAATTCCCTTTTTAATTTCTTCAGCTGCATCTTTATATTTCTTTGCATTTTCAATTTTTCCTAATAAACGAGACAGCTCTGCGGCGGCAACTAGTGCCCCGTACACAGATGCACATGTGTAAGCAGAAACTCCAAATTTCTCATCCCACAAATCAAAACTAGGCTTTGGCAATTTAAATCCAGTATCTCTATAATTAACCATGAAATCAGAGGCTTTTTCTATAACCTCATCATAAATTGACTCAATAAAATCAATATCGTGAGTTCTTTTATAGTATTCATATAATGCCCAAATAACTATCGCCGTTTCATCTTCTTGAATTGGTAATTGAAATTGCCCATCTATAACACGTGGTTGCCACGAAGGTCCAATGGACTTATCTGATGAATACTTATGCATAAAATATCCCTCTGTATTAATAGTATCTTTACAAAACTCAAAAAACTTTTTAGGAAAATTTTTATTCCCAAAACCAAGAAGAGCAGTGGCTCCAAAAGCGGCCTCTCTCATCCACATGTAAGAATATGTGTCCTTATCTTTATTTAAAACGCTGGAATCAGCGGATGAAATTATTGAGCCCCCATTATCAACGTGGGAACTTATAATCATTAGTGATTTTTTAAATAAAGAGACAACTTCTGGTTTAAGTTTATAAAAATTTAAATCATATTTATCAATAGAATTTCTCCAAAAGTTTCTTGTACTTTTTATGATACTTTCTGGTGTTTTTTTTAAAACAAAAGTGTTTAAATTACAGGCCTCATCTATTGAATGAGCCGCAATAACCCAATAATAAACTTTCTTTGTTTCGTCTGGTAAAAAAAGACTATGGAAACTAATAATAGAATCAGCTTTATCGTCACTGGCTTTTTCTGAAAAATCCTCCCCAACTTTGTACTCTCTAAATGGTTCCCCTTCCATTTCCCCATTTATCATAAAAACCCTTTGTCCCTTATAGTGAAGAACCGTATGGTTCTTGTGGTCAAAAAAAACCGTGTCTTTCCTTTTTGATTCTGATAATTGAAACTTATGAGAAAAATGAATTTTTATTTCACGACTATTTTTAGATTTATTTACAACATCAATGCTTCTAACAAAAATACTGTGTTCATTGTAAATTAAATCCTTTAAAGAAAGGCTTATTCCGAGACTTTTGTTTTCTGCTTCTATTAAACTTTCAAGTGATTTTTCTTCACTTTTTATCTTTATATTCCAATTCTTATCTTCGCCAAGCCAAGAAATATTGCCGCTAATTTCTACACCTATTTTATGTAAATTTTTACCGCCAATATGATTCTCTAATCCGACTTTTGGAAAATAGAAATCACAAACTCTTCCAAATTTATCAAGAGCAATTAAACTTTCTCCATTTCCTAAAACAATAGATCGTGCCATTTGAAAATATAATGATTATTTATTTACCAAAACTTTTCATTCAACAATAACCCCTCTACTTGTTGTACCGACGTTACCAGCACTATCTGTTGCAGTAAACAAAACTGTATACGTAGTCGTTGTACTTGTATCAATGCTTTCTGGATTAATTTGATAGCCAAGATTTTGATCTACATTGTCTGTAACTGTTGCACCAAGGTCAACATAAGTACTTCCTACACTTATTATCGCTGGATTATTTCCTAACAAAGTTATTACCGGCACCTCTCCATCTGCATTACCTACTGGTGGAGCTTCGTAAACAATTGTTTCGCTACTACTTTGACACTCACCAGAAGTTGTTTTTATAGCGCCCCCTGAAATAGTTAGACAATATGGCTCATTAGTTTCTTCATCAAATAAAGTAATGCCTGATGGTTTTTCAGAACTTCCAACAGTAAGTTTTTCTACTGTTAAATTTTTAATTTGAACCAAAGCGTCCGTTACAAATATTCCAAATTGTTGCAAAGTATCAATCAAAATTTGAGCAGAAAATATAGATGAGGTATTTGCCAAAGTTGTGCTTGCCGCTTCAAGAGCTAGTAGACGCAAATCTATTTCTTGAACCGCTTTTGCAAGAACCGCTGTCATTTCTTCATATCGAACTGTTTCTATTCCTCCATTTTTATTTCTTACAACTAATCTTGGGTCAATCAAATCAACTTCTTCTGCAATAAAACCAATTCTCTCCCCAACTAACCCTTTGTAATTAAATACTTTTGGATTTAATTCTCGAATAGTGTTAATTCCTCCGTCATAACTATTTATATTTTCCTTATATTGCGCTGAAGAAAGAGTACAGCTAGTTCCAGCACTTACTCTAACTTCTCCTCCAGAACTTAGACAGAGGGCGGTATCCCCTGTCGCTTCAGCCGAAAGACCAGAGAAGGCAACCGTTCCTGTAACAGAAAGTGTGCGCCAAGGTGAGGTGGTTCCAATACCTACCTGTCCTCCAGTGTCGCCTCTCACTGTCAAATACGAAGATGTCGCGTTAAGCGCATCACTACTTGTTCCAATATTAAATACTCCTCCAATGTTTGATAGTAACCAATGCTTTGCATTTGTCGGTGCATCATTATCAGTAATAGCAAAGTAAGGTGTGGCTGATGCTACTTGTAGAGTCCAATTAGGTGTTGTTGTTCCAATACCTATTGTTCCACTTGGATTTGTTACAAGTGATGTACTGGTAGCAGGAAGTGATCCGAATATTAGTCCTCCGATGTTTAGTTGTCTGTTAGCAGTTGCTGATGGGAAGAAGGTGTTGTAACCGATACCAATGTTACCTGCTCCTGTTGTTAGATTGTTGGCTGTGACTGATGGACCGATGAGAATGTTGCCGAAGCCTGAGGTGACGGCAGAGCCTGATTGGTATCCAAGGAAGGTGGAGTAGTCACTTCCGGTTGAAATGTTATCTCCTGCCAAATATCCAAGTACGGTGTAACCTTCTGCGTTGAAATTGCTTGAACCAGATCCTGCAGCAAAACCTATAGCAGTAGTGTTAGTGGCGGAAGTGTTACCACCAGATGCAGATGAACCTAGAGCCACGTTACTAGCTCCGGTTACACTTGCACCAAGCGCAGCAAAACCAATGGCAGTGTTATTACTTGCTGTAGTGTTGACGTCAAGAGATCCTGCTCCAAAAGCCACATTTTGAACACCGGTGGTGTTAGCAACCATAGTTTGAGCTCCAACAGCCGTATTATTAGCACCGCTAGAATTTGCAGTAAGAGAACTAAACCCTATGGCAACGTTACTTGATCCTGATGAGTCAGAGGAGTTCCCACCCATGGCACCGTTGCCTATCGCCACATTAAAGTCTGAGGAAGTCGCATTAGTAAGTGCATTAATTCCCAAAGCGGTGTTTCTAATACCAGAAGTACCGTCAACGGTTGAAGTGGCGATGATATTTTGACCGGCGCCACTACCAACAAATAGATTGAACATGCTTGATGTAGACATTAAGACCCTGCTGGTATTCATTTTTATTACTGAATACTGATCAAGGTTAATATCACCACCAAAGTTTGAAATACCGGTGACACTAAAGGCGCTGGTTGGTGAAGTTGAACCTATTCCTACAAATCCATTGTTGTTAATGGTGAGTGCGGTGTAAGTACTTGTTGCAAATGTTAGAGGTGAACTTGTTGAAAGATAGAGATTTCCTCCTGCGTTTCGGAAGGTCCAGTGATTGGATGTGAGGGAACCGTCGGAGAGGGCGAGTTGAGGACGAGTTGATGATGCAATTTGTAATGAAAAGCGAGGTGTAGTGGTTCCTATACCAGTGTTACCGCGAGAGTTTGAAAGTATAACGTTTCCGGGTTGTCCTGTTCCCCCCGCAACACCACCGTTTAGACGAACATCTCCTCCATTAACATTTGTTGAGCCACCAGAGCCGCCATTTAAATTAAGTTGTCCCGCAGCACCAATACCATCTCCCGCTCCTCCTGAAATAGTTATGGCACCCCCCGCAGCATCAGTTGAACCAACTCCTCCAGTAATTGTAAGGGGGCCACCCGCACCACCCGAGCCACCTGCGCCTGACGAAATAGCCAAAGTTCCACCTACTCCAGCAGCCGTACCACCAGAAAGAGTGACCGTTGAACCGCTTCCCCCACCAGTTGAAGCCCCTCCTGATAATAATAATTGTCCACCGGAGGCTGCTCCTGCTGTATTATTTCCTCCAGTAATTGTAACTAGTCCTGGGGCGGTTGTTCCACCTGTATTTCCAGAAGAAATTGTAACGACACCACTTGCGCTACTTCCAACAGGAGAACCGGAAGTTATTGTTACAGCACCTCCTGCTCCACTTGAAGATCCTCCCGAACCACCTGTTAAAGTAATAGCTCCCCCGACTCCAGTTGTTCCACCTAATCCTCCCGTAACAGAAAATAGTCCACCGGAACCTGCTCCACTTGCATTTCCTGTGACAAAATTCATTCCTCCTCCACCAGTAAACGTCGCGTTCCCAGCTCCTCCATAAACCGCAAAAGCTGTTGCTGCTGCTCCAGTGTTTGCAGCGGCACCCTGCACACTTAATTGCGCAAAAGGAGAAGTTGTTCCTATTCCAACATACCCATTGTTGTTAATTGTTAAGTAAGTACTTGTTGAAGTTAGGGCGTCACTACTTGTTCCAACATATAAATTTCCACCAACTGATCTGAAGACCCAATGCTTACCGTCGGTTGGTCCATTAGGGTCCGTTAGAGCAAGTTGTGGTCTGGTGGATGATGCAATCTGTAATTGCCACTCTGGGGTTGTTGTTCCAATACCTAGAGTTTTTTTAGAATTATCCCAGAAAAAATTATTTCCATCTCCCGCAAAACTACCAGCACTATTAAATTGAACTGCACCAGTTCCACCTGTTGGAGTAGTTCCAGCGCCAACACAAGAATTGTTCACTGCATAACAACCAGAAGAAATATTAAAACCAGCGCTAGCTGTAGTTGATGCTCCACCACTTATAGAAAGACCGGCAAGGGTTGTGGTTCCAGCACTAGATATAGTCAAATACGTACTGGTTGAATTAAGCAAGTCAGTCGAAGTACCGATTCTGAATATCCCGTTAACCGCAGATATTAACCAATGCTTTGCATCAGTCCCCGCATCATTATCAGTAATAGCAAAGTAAGGTGTGGCACTTGCTACTTGTAGAGTCCAATTAGGTGTAGTTGTACCAATACCAACTGAACCAAATGTATTTCCTAAAATAATATTTCCCGGTAGACCGGTCCCAGTTGCTCCACCAGCATTAATTGTAACGCTTCCACCATTTCTATTGGTACCTACTCCAGTGCCAGCTGTCAAAGTATGGCTTCCTCCGTCCCCATCAACTGGAGTTCCAGCTTGCATGGTTAATCCCGCTGATGCACCAGAACTACTTCCACCGTGACCACCGCTAATTACAGTGGTCGCCCCCGCTGCGTTTGTACTACCTGTCCCACTACGGATAGTTATGACTCCACCAGCTCCTGCTATTCCCGTTCCTCCAAAAATAGTCACGTTCTGATTCTGACGACTGCTAATAGCAATGTCCCCGTTCTGACCGACTCCTAAAATCGAGACTCCTTGAGCTAAAACGCTTAGGGGTCGTGCAGTACTACCCGAGAGTGTGTTTATACGCAAAATTGATTGATCCACTCCGTTTGTAGAAGCGGTATTTTCAGTGAGAAGGAGTCCATTTTCATTAGCTCCCGTTAATTGCCAATTCCAAGTCTGAAGGAAATTACTATTACTAATAGTATTTGCAGCAGTTGCATTAGTCAGTGAGGAAAGTGAGTTGACACAGGCACCATTCTTAGCAAAACAACCCTCGCTTATATTTGCCCCATTAGCAAAAGTTGAAGTTGCGCTTCCTGTCACATTTATAGCTGAAGTATTTAAACCTGCCGTAAAAGTGGAGGTGGCACTACCTCTTACAGTGAGTGTAGTACCTACATTCAAGTCACCGGTGGTAGTAGCATTACCACTAACAAAGAGATTGCCGTTCACAGATAATCTCTCATTAGGAGTGGATGAACCTATCCCCACAAATCCATTGGTGTTAATTGTTAGTGCTGGCATTGTTGAAGTCCCAAACGTACTAGGTGAACCTGTTGCTATATATAGGTTGCCTCCAGCATTTCTAAAGGTCCAGTGATTGGATGTTAAGGAAGCATCTGATAGAGCAAGTTGAGCACCAGTTGATGAGGCGACTTGTAGCATCCATGCTGGAGTTGTTGTTCCAATACCTAATAGGGTATTGTTTCCTCCATTTACATGAATAGCATTAGGGAAAGCCGTTGATGTTGTTGTTGCAAACTTAGAGTTGGCTCCTCCGCTACCGCCTGCTTGATCTGTTCCACAGATAATGTTTCCATTTGAATCTGTTTCTAATGCTTCGGTACAACTTATTATGGTAGAAATAGCTAAACCTTGAGATGAAATTCGGAGTCCTGCAAAGGTCGATGTAGCCGAGGTGTCTAATCGTGAAGTTGAAATTCCCCCACCAAATGTACTTGTGGCAATGCCACTTACTGTAAGTGTTCCGACGCTTAAGGAAGTGCTTGTCGCATTAGTCGTTGTTGAATTAAGTGCGGTGAAGTTTTGAAGTGTGGAACTTCCTGTTGAAAGTAAATTCCCCACTGTTGCAAGTGAGTTTACAAAACTATTAGTGAAAGCTCCAACTGCAGCAAAAATACTTGTACTCGTCGCATTCGTTGTTGTCGAATTGAGTGCTGTGAAGTTTTGTAGGGTTGATGAACCTGTGACGAGAAAAGCGTTAGCTGCATTTACTTCAAGACGAGCTAATGAAGAAGTAGCGGATGCTCCAATAACAACTTGATTACTTGTTGTTGAAACTGAAATACCTGAACCATTAAAAAATGTCCAGTTTACATCTGACCCACCTCCACCAGAACCACTTATATCATTGGCGCAAGAGACATTTCCACTTCCATCTGTCGTCAATTTTCCTCCATTACTAAATGAAGTACAGTTAAATCCGTTTAAAGTAAGTCCCGAAAAAGTACCTACACCTGTGGAAGTAATATTCCCAGAATTAATTGCTGTAGCAAACAAATTAGTTGAACTTGCATTTGTTGCAAAGAAGTTGGTAGTGGTTGCATTAGTTGAAGTTGAGTTGATAGCTGTAAAATTCTGCAAAGTGGTACTTCCTGTTGCCAAGATATTCCCAGCAGTAAGAAGGGCTGAAATGAAAGAATTGGTCCCATTTAGTGTTGTTGCGAATAGGTTGGTGCTTGTTGATTGAGTGGTAGTGGAGTTTAATGAAGTGAAGTTTTGTAGTGTAGATGAACCAGTTGAAAGTAAGTTCCCTACTGTTGCAAGAGAAGTTACGAATGAATTAGTGAAGGTTCCAATACTGGCAAAAAGACTGGTGCTAGTTGCATTTGTTGTTGTTGAATTAAGTGCAGTGAAGTTTTGTAAGGTGGAACTTCCTGTAGCCAATATGTTTCCTGATGTAAGGAGTGATGTGATGAAACCGTTAGTTCCGTTTAATGATGTGGCGAAGAGATTGGTTGATGTCGACTGAGTAGTTGTTGATTGAAGTCCTGTAAAATTCTGCAATGTGGTACTGCCTGTTGCAAGAATATTACCTGCAGTAAGAAGTGAGCTTATTAATCCATTGGTTCCATTTAATGATGTGGCGAATAGATTAGTTGAGGTTGATTGGGTTGTTGTTGAATTAAGTGCGGTGAAGTTTTGGAGAGTTGAGGAGCCTGTTGCAAGAAAGTTAGTGGTGGTTGCAAAAGTAGAAAGAAATGAGGTAACAGTCAGAAGATCTGTTGTGCTATTGAAAGTCAGTCCTGAGTCCCCCGCAAAGGATCCACTATTATTAAATTGAATTTGGGTATTGGCTCCACCCGGAGTCCCACTTCCACCACTTCCAGTAAAACAAGTTCCGTTTATGAGAAAACATCCACTAGATATAGATATGCCATTTGCAAAAGTAGAAGTCGCCCCACCGGTAATATTTAAAGCCGCGCTCTGAATTCCTCCAGCAAAGGTAGATGTCGCGGTAGTCGTTGCTTCAAAAACAGCCGCTGTAGTTGTACCAACAACAGAAAGTGAGCTGTAAGGAGAAGTAGTTCCAATACCCAATCTTTTATTTACATTATCCCAAACAAAGCCCCCATCACTTCCAATTGTTCCCGCTCCCGTAAAAAAGGCCGCTTGACCTGAAACACCAGATCCCGTAATTCCACCACCGGAAGAAACGCAAACACTATTAACAGAAAAACATCCCCCCGTAATATCGAAACCGCTACTTGAAGTTGTTGTTCCACTAAAAGTAGAACTAGAAATTGTCCCTGAAAAAGTTCCTCCCAATGTTCCTCCACTAATTGTTGCTCCCGAAATACTTCCGCCACTAATTATTGGAGTATTTATTACTGTATTAGTAAGTTGATCAATTCTGTTAGCAGCGGAAGCAACTGTATAAAAACTTGGGGCTGAATTATATTGTCCAGTAAGAGAAGACGAGTATTTCGTTATCTCTGACATTAATTTATTAGAAAGTTGCTGAATCTTAACATCTACATCAGCATCGCTTACACCTCCACCCACAATTTCTCTTATTATTGTTGGGGGGCTAGCCGTAGTCACCAGACTCGTAACAGCTGGTTTCGTCACACGCTCTACAGGTTGTATAAATTGTGGAATTTCTATCTTATTTTCTACAGGCAAAGATATTTGTGTTAATTCAATTGTATTTTTAGGAGGAACAACTTCTTCAATTTTCTGAACTGCAATATTTTCAGATTTTTCAATATTCAAATTATTTTCCTCAGTATTATCTGATTTAAAAAGAGAAACGAAATAATTACTTATACCATTTAAACCTCTAGTAATAATTGAGAAGAAACCATCTTGAGTTTCTTTAACGGAAGCTGTTAAATTATTTTTAGAGTGATTTATGTATGTTAAATAGTTTCCTATCTTCTCCAAACCAATATTTCCATTTAATGGTAAAACATTTGAAACAAAGCTCTTCCCTTTTTCAGCAAAAGCTTTTAAAGTTTCTTGATCATAAATAAAAGAGCTTGAAATAACTATGGCAATCGAAAGAAAAAGTGCCGCTCCTTTCTGCAAAAAACTAGAATGTAAATAATTCAATGGAGAGACTTTCCCAGCATCTTTAAAATCTTGCTTTAATATAGATTCTTCATTTTTAGAAACCTTATCGTAAAAATCATTCTTCAAAGTAGGATAAATTGGTGCTAACTTAACTATTGGCAAAACATCTCCAGACTCGGAGTAATACTTGAACAAAGGCTCATCTCGCTCGGGCGAGATATCTTTTCTTAATAACTCTTTTTTTATATAAGAATTATCTTTTTCATAAGGAACAGAAAGCTTGGGGGCGGCCTCAGAAGCTTGTTCATTTTTCTGATGACCTCCTTGTTTGTTAGCATAGGTTTTTTGATAGTCTTGAAGTGAACTTTCAGAAACGTACCATGTTCTACCAATAAGTTTTGCTTCAATTTTTTTCTGCCTAGAAAGTTGGCCGATATAATCAGTAGAATAGCCAGTTAACTCTCTGGCTCGTTTAGCCGAGATGAAATTTTTACCATTAAAAATAAGATTCTGTGACATTTTTCTCCTATAGAATATTACATATAATTATACTATCTTGGTGAGCCAAGATAGTAAGTAAATTAGCCACATAATGTGGATAAGGAGCACAAAAAAATCACCCACCCAATTAACCCTTATTATTTAACGTATAAAAGCTACTTATTAACGCTTAGATTTGGTCCTATCATTGTCCGTTAAGTATATTTTTCTTAATCTTACTGACTTTGGGGTTATTTCTAAATACTCATCTTCTGACATAATTTCTAAGCCTCTTTCTATATCAAGAGTTAAGGGTGGTGTAAGAGTAATATTTTCGTCAGAACCAGACGCTCTCATATTTGTTAACTGTTTTCCTTTGGTTGGATTCACTGACATTTCTTCACCTTTAGAAGTACTTCCTATAACCATACCTTCATAAATTTCGGTGTTAGGATTTATATATAAAACACCTCTCTCTTGTAAATTCCATAATGAAAATCCAAGTGCCTTACCACTCGCCATAGAAACCATAGAACCATTCAGGCGCTTTTTTATTTCTCCTGCATAAGGTTTAAAACCGATATATCTATTACAAAGAATACCCTCTCCTTTAGTGTCTACTATAAATTGATTTCTAAACCCAAGAAGTCCTCTTGTTGGTCCTTCAAAAATAAATCTTAAGAGTTCTCCTTCTGTTTGCATTTCTTTTAAAATGAAAGCTCTGGTTCCCAACTTTTCGATAACCACACCTTGATGTATTTCTTTAACGTCCACTGTAACTTCTTCAAACGGTTCATTACGAACGCCACCTATTTCTTTTGTAATAGCCTGCGGTTGTGAAACTTGAACTTCAAATCCTTCGCGTCGTAAATTTTCTAACAGAATTGAAATGTGCATCTCGCCACGACCAGAAACTTTGAAAAAATCATTACTGGAAAAATCCACTCGGAGTCCAACATTGATTTCTAATTCTTTTATTAATCTCTCTCGGAGTTGTCTACTGGTAACGTACTTCCCTTCTAATCCCGCAAAAGGGGAATTGTTTACCAAAAAATTAAGGGTTATTGTTGGCTCATCAACTGAAATAGATGGTAATGGTGTAGCACTTTCATCGTTAGTTATTGTCTCTCCAATATAGATATCTGCGATCCCAGCTATAACTACAATGTCCCCTTTTATAACACTTTTAACTTCTTCTCTTTTTAGACCATTAAAAGTAAATAATTTGCTTATCTTTCCATTTCTGATTTCACCGTTAGTTTTTTTAATAAAAACATTATCTCCCATGTTTATAGACCCTTCGGTTACACGGCCTATAGCGAGACGTCCTAAATAATTATCATAGCCAAGATTAAAAGGTTGTAGGCGAAAAGTTTCTGTAACATCTCCCTCATCAATACCAGGGACCACTTCAATAATAGTATCTAGAAGAGGACTCAAATCTTTACCTTTTTCCTCCAAAGTTTTTTGCGCAATTCCCTGTCTTCCTATCGCATAAACTATTGAAAAATCTAATTGCTCATCCTTTGCTCCGAGTTCAACGAAAAGGTCGAAAACTTCATCAACTGTCTTTTTAGGGTCTGCGGCTGGCTTGTCTATTTTATTAACCACAACTATTGGCTTTAATCCTAATTCTAAAGACTTTTTTAACACAAATCGTGTTTGTGGCATAGGTCCCTCTTGCGCGTCCACCACAAGAAGAACTGAGTCCACGGCCTGAAGAACTCTTTCCACTTCAGAGCCAAAGTCAGCGTGGCCTGGGGTATCAACTATGTTTATCTTATTGCCTTTATAATTTAAAGAGGCGTTTTTAGCGTATATAGTAATACCCCGCTCCTGTTCAAGGGCGTTTGAATCCATGGTTACATCAGCTTCAACTGCGTTCGCCTGTTTTAGAAGCGCGTCAGTTAAGGTTGTCTTACCATGGTCTACGTGAGCGATTATAGCTATATTTCTTATTGCCATACTTATAAATGGAAAAAACCAACGAAATATAACACATTAATATGAAAATTAAAAATGCTGAGGCACCATTAGAAAATCTATGGAAAAAGTAAGTTAACCTTATTTAGCTAAAAACCCTCCAACAAAAGCAATGTTATGTTCTCCGTATAAATAAATATCATCATCCTTTTCAGAAAAAATTTTGTTACCATCGTCTTGATAAATACTCACGCCATAATACTCACCTCTTTTTAAAGATTCAGTCAAAATTATAGATAAATTCCTAGAGACCCCCCTATCAAGTAATTTACTGGCTCCTATAATTTTAGAATTATTATTTACTACAGCCACAAAACCAGAAGAGGGCATGACTAGATAATCAACGTCTGCAACATAAGAATCGCCCAGTATTTCTCTTATAGAAATTGAATTGGTATTCAAATTTTCAGAATCACCATCATTAGAATTTAGCTTTTCCGAAACAAATAGACCTTCTTTATTACTTGTATCAAAAGAAAATAATGGTCCGAAAAACCAAAGTGATACAAATAAAGCTATTAAAATTCCCAGGTTCTTCTTTATGTTCATATTATTAGCTATATATAAATTGTAATATAAAGACAGTTTAGTGGCAAAACACTCGACAATTAATCATTCAGCCCAATCTAATATAGATTCTAAAGCGGCAGAAACTCTTATTGATATTATTTTATAACCTTTATCATTGGGGTGAACACCGTCGTACATAAACTCTCTCTTTAGAATAATCCCATCCAACACATCACTTACATAGACCGTTCTGTACTCTTCAGACAAATCTTCAAAATGGTCTTCAAAATGGTCTAGCAGGCCACCACGAACGCCAATTAGTATGACAGCTGCGCCTCTTTCCTGAATTTTCTCAATAATAGTTCTTAAATTTAAAAAAGTCTGCTCTTTAGGAATTTTTCTTAAATAATCATTCCCACCCAAAAGAACAAAGACTATTTTGGGGTCTTGAGATAGCACGTCATTTTCCAATCTCTCTAAACCATCCGCAGTGGTGTCTCCTGATACTCCTTTATTTATAATTTTTACACCTAATTCTTTAGAAACCAGCGAAAAAATATCTGATTCCCCCTTTTGACTTGCTCCAACTCCATAAACTAGACTGTCCCCAAAAGCTATTATATTAGATCCTTTTGAATCAAAATTTTTTATCTCTGGTTTTCTTATCCAAGAAATCACTACGAGAGTCACGATAGCACAGGCAAGCAGGATAAAAATTAGTCTTTTATAATTCATAAAAACTATTAAATTGTAGCACGATTATAAATCAGTATTGCGCAGAACTTCTGCATCCAAAAAAGGTTCGTCCACCTCTCTTATAGCTCCATAAATACGAACCCTGTCCCCCACTTCGAAACGAGAAAGTGTGACGGGCTTCCTGTCTTTATTTATGATCGATGAATTTTTATTCAAAAAAACAGTGTAATTCGTATTTAATATTCTAATAGAAAGATCAGTTGGCAAAACACTACCATTGATAGAATTAATAATACCTTCGTGTATTTTTGGTTTGAAAGTATACAAATCTACATAAACAATAACAGCGAGCGCGGCTAGGGATTTTGTTTTGTAATCATAATCTCCACTAGTTTGGGTTATAATATCTCCCACTTTTAATCTTGCCAAATCAATGCTCCTCGAACCTTTTATAAACTCTGTGGTTGTTCCAGTTAAGACCGTGACGTTACCTCTATTTGTTTCATTTAGAACGAAACTGTTTTTTGCCACATCAACAGAAATAACTTTTCCTTTTAAAACACTCTTTTCTTTTTCTACAGAAGTATTTCTTAAAACTTTCGGTATAATGACCAATTGATTCCCTCCTGGTTCAAGTTCACCTTCTAGATTTAAAATATCATCAATTGAAATCTCTGATAATGTCGTTTTCTCCCCTGTCGCACGATAAAAAACACTGTTGTTGTTAGTTTTAATTGTTATACGGACAAAAGCATCTCCCCAATAAATTCTCGCAAATATTGTTTGCCCTGCAAGTTGCATTACTTTAACAGAGTTTAATACGGCTTTACCGTCTTTAGTGATATGAACCTCTGAACTTAGAGCAAAAACTTGTATTGGTAAAAGTAAAAAAACAATAAGAAGTGTAAATTTTTTCATTCTAAAAAGATTACCACTCTAAAGCTAAAAAGGAAGCCCCTACTTAATCAAAGAATTTATCTTGTTTCTCGTCGAAGGCCCCATGCTACCTGTCCCCTTAGTAAGTAGAGAAGGTGTGAGTATGTCTTTGGCATTGGCTTCTTGGAACTTGATGAGAGCAAGTCTAGTTGCTACTCCAAAGTAAGTACCTTCATTGCCTTTACTGCCTATTCCTGATTGTGCTATTGGAAAACCGTTGTTGTTAAGGAATATTTGCAGTTGTTTAACATCAGCTCCTGACATTCCTAAAGATAACGTCCTGATGAAGGTGAATTTACCTGTTGAAGGAATCGGGGTGATTGGCGTAGGAATCGTAGTACCTCCTGAACCTAAAGAATTTATCTTGTTTCTCGTCGAAGGCCCCATGCTACCTGTCCCCTTAGTAAGTAGAGAAGGTGTGAGTATGTCTTTGGCATTGGCTTCTTGGAACTTGATGAGAGCAAGTCTAGTTGCTACTCCAAAGTAAGTACCTTCATTGCCTTTACTGCCTATTCCTGATTGTGCTATTGGAAAACCGTTGTTGTTAAGGAATATTTGCAGTTGTTTAACATCAGCTCCTGACATTCCTAAAGATAACGTTTTGGTGAAGGTGTAGCCACTGCCAGTAGTCGTGGTCACTGTAGGCGTAGTTGGTGTTAATTGTGGTTTTACTTCTACTTCACTTAATTTAGCTTGAGTTGTTACTAGTACTGAAGTTTGATTAGTGTTTGATTCTGAGAATATGGCATAGCTGTATATGGTGTCTTTGATTAAATTGG
>JAKFXT010000009.1 GCA_021731245.1 Patescibacteria group bacterium | reverse complement strand
GATAAATATCCTCCGGACAGAATTGTTGTTCTAGCCACAGTGTGGCTAGAACAACAATTCTGTCCGGAGGATATTTATCTATGTCTTCTGCGGGTATTATAGTGCTATCTTTTATTTTCAATATTCCAGCTTCTCTCGCTATTTCAATATTTGTTTTAATGCTTCTTCCCTCTGTAATTATTTTCTTATTATTAGAATCAGCCACTCCAATTATCTTTATCATTCTCTCAAATTGAGAAGCAAACGTTCCAATGATGAGGCGCCCTTTAGTACTCTTTATTATGTCTTCAAGAGTTTGGTGTACTTGTCTTTCACTAATTGAAAAGCCAGGGCGTTCAGTGTTAGTAGAGTCAGAAGCAAAGAATAGATTATTCATTTTAGAAATTTTATTCCAGCGTTCCTCCTCATCTTTTGCAACCACTCCTTCTTTTTGATCAAGTTTTAAGTCTCCTGTGAAAATAACATTGCCATGTTTCGTTTCTATAATTACTCCCATAGCGTCCGGTATTGAGTGGGTAACAGGGAAGAATTCTACAGATGTTTCTCCTATAGTTATTCTATCTCCTGGTTCTACTACCTTGATATTACTTTCTGGTAAATGAGGAAATTCTGTATTTCTCTTTTTTATCATTAAAGAAGTTAAATATCTGGTGTATATTGGTGGGTTTCCAATTCTCTCCATTATGTAAGGAATCCCGCCTATGTGGTCTAAGTGCCCGTGAGTGATTATGACAGCCTTGATTCTTTCTTTTCTTTGTTCAAGATATTCAGTATTAGGTAAAACATAATCAATACCAGGGGAATCAGTTTCTGTTGTAAATTGGAAACCGCAATCAAGCACAAAAATGTCATTGTTTAATTCAACAACACTCATATTTCGTCCCACTTCTTCAACTCCACCAAGTGGAATAACGCGCACAGTATCAACGTCCGGTGGGGGAAGAATTAATTTCTCAACCCCATTTTCATCAAGTGGTTTTTTTCTAGAACTACCAACATTACGAAATCCTTCTTTAGGTAAAGGCGCTGAACGATGGGAACTTATTCTTGGAGATCTTTTGAAATTACCCATTTTTCTTGGCCCATTTGATTGATGATGTCCTCCGCCATGGCTACTTCCATGTGTAGGGCGTACTGCGTGTCCCTCTGTTCTTTGAGGAGTATGTGGAGCATAAGGACTAAATGGACGAGATCGATTCGGCCTCTCTATAGCATTATTCGTAATGTTCCCAGGGGTTTCATTGGCTGTGAATACACGAGTTTGGAAACGCTTTTTCGGTCTATTTCCTCCACTTCCTCCGTGACGATTATTTCTTGAATTTTCTATCATATTATTTCTTATCTATTAATTAATTATTATTTATTAAATATTTTCCAAACTTTTTCTACTTCCGTATACCATTTGTAAATGTCTAGGAATCTATCAGATGGAATTGTAATATTTTTTAATTCAGATCCCGTAACGTTTCCTTTGTTTACGTATATGAATTCAGGAGAGTAAAGGAATATCGCCGGAGTCTCCTTCATTAGTTCTTTGGAAAACTCTTGATATTGCAGGACTCTTTCTTCTTTGGAAACAATAAGTCTAGTTTCTTCTAAAATCTTGTCTATTTTGGAATTTGTGTAATTAGCGATATTAAGTCCCGGGTCATTCCTTTGTGATGAATGCCAAAAGGCAAAAAAATCTAAATCGCGGCCAATAACTTCCCCAAACAAAAGGGCGTCATATTTTCTCGGTCTTATAACTGTTTGATTAAGGTCCCCCGATTCAAAGATTTTTATATCAACTTTAGCACCAACTTTTTCCCAAGATTCCTTCAACATATTAGCTGTCTTTTTTAATTCTGAAATATTTCCAGTTGAAACAGAAAAAGACAGAGTCTCGGTTTCAGTTACTTTGGCGCTCTTTTTCGTTACTTTTTTGAGGACTTTCTCTTCCTCGTTGTATACCCAACCATCTTTAGTGAGAATTTCTTTTGCTTTATTAATTCTTTCTTCTTCACCCAATCTCTCTTCACTTATTGGGAGTGCAATCTCTGAAATAAGAGGGGAGTTTAGGATAACACCATAACCACTCAATACATCTTTTACTAATTTTTCTTTATCGATAGATATATTCAGCGCCTCTCTTACTTTTTGATTTGTAAATATGGTTGCTTGGTTTTGATTAAAAAATACACCGAAAATTCTAGGAAGAGGAGATGTTATCACTTTTTTATCTTCGCGTTTTATTGAAGTCAGTTTTTCTACTGTTAGACTGTGCATATTATCTATTCTCCTTGCTTCAAAAGCGGTTAAAAGCTCATCTTCATTTGGAAAAAATGAAATTAATATTGTATCTACATAAGGTCGTCCCAATGTAAAATCTTTAAAAGAAGACAGGGTATATGTTTTTGGAAGACCAGACGAGTCGTTTTCCACGCCCTCTATTTTATAGGGACCAGACCCTATTGGTTTTGCATTAAATAAAGAGAAAGGTATTTGTTCTGGGTTTAAATCTTTCCACATATGTTTAGGGACAATTCCTAAAGTGGTGTTTTCTAAAAATGGAGTATAAGCCACTCTCAAGTGGAATTTAATTTCTCTAGGACTTATTTTCTCAATTGAGACACTGTCCCAATTGGCTCTTTTAGGACTTTTTACTAGTGGATCTTGAATTTCAAGTATTGTAAATTCAACGTCATCTGTTGTCACAGGTTTTCCGTCATGAAAAGTGGCAAATTCTTTCAATACAAAAGTGTATGTTTTTCCATCATCGCTAACGACGAAGCTTTCAGCTAAATCTGGAATAATAGACCCGTCTGGCATAGCTCTTGTTAAACCAGAGTAAATGAGGGAAGTCAGGTCTCTATCAGAATCAGAATTTGCTAATATTGGGTTTATAAAACGGGCCGAGCCAATAATTCCCTCATGTAAGACACCGCCTCGGAGTGGGATTTCTTTAGTGAATAAATTATTGACGTTGAGAAGTAGCGCCCCTGCAGAAAAAGTCATTGTAACGCAAAGTATATAAAAAACAGCTTTCTCAAATAAAGAGAATTGATTTATGGCGCGACGTATCCAGTCAGGCGCCTTAAAAAAAGGAGTTTTTTTTGTTTTAAATGGCGAAAATGTTGAATCGCTAGTTTCGTTCACAGGAGTTTTTTGTTAATACTTTTTACTTCTAAAATATAAAAGGGGCGATTAATGAAATATATACAATATATATAAATCAATAAAGATTAATCTTAAGTATTTAGCTTATGAGTTACTTTTATACTAAGTATCGTTATCTATCTAATAATGAGTGCAATTATTGAAGTAGTTACAAAAAGTAGGGAGATGACTATGGTTGCGTTGAACAATATTTTCTCACCGCCTCGTCTTGTATTATATCCAAAGCCAGAGTCGGCTCCAAAGGCGCCTCCAAGACCAGCTCCACGCTGTTGCAGTAAAATACCCGCCGTCATTAAAACCGCTAAAGTTATTTGCACATATGGCAAAACAGAAACGAGTACTTCCATTGGGAAAGATATTATCATAAGGCAAAAAATGACGCAAGTTGACTATATATAGGCGTTTAGTTAATGTAACTCTAACTTTATAAGGAATTTATAAGGAATTTCAATAATAAATTTAATTTAAATATGGCAAAAAAAACAAAAAAGATTAAAAAAATAATTAAAAGTAATAAACCTAAAAAGGTAAAAAAAGAAGCAAAAAAGACCCCAATCTCTTTGCTTGGAGATAGAATTCTCATTAAAGAATTGGGTAGTGGAGAAATGTTTAAAACAAGTGCGTCCGGCATCATAATACCGGACTCTCAAAAAGATGAAGGTGGAAAAAGAGGGAAGGTTATTTCTGTGGGCCCAGGTAAATACGATGATGGTGTTTTGATTCCCGTAACAGTAGAAGTTGGTCAAACAGTTCTCTACACTTGGGGAGATTCGATAAAGGTAGGAGGAGAAGAGTATGTGATTGTTCGTGAGTCTGAAATTATTGCTGTTTTAAACTAAAAAATTATGGCTAAACAAATTCTATATAGAGAAAAAGCTCGCAATGCACTATTCCGTGGAGTGGATATTGTGGCGGATGCTGTAAAAATTACATTAGGTCCACGCGGAAGAAATGCCGTTTTGGATAAGGGCTATGGCACACCAACGATAACTAATGATGGCGTTTCAATTGCAAGAGAAATAACACTGAAAGATAAGTTTGAGAATATGGGGGCGGAAATTGTTAAGGAAGTTGCTAGTAAAACTAATGATAATGCGGGGGATGGAACCACAACAGCAACAGTGATTGCCCAAGCTATTATTCAAGAGGGCATTCGCCAGACGGCTATGGGGGTGAATGCGATGGGAATTCGTCTTGGCATTGAAGCGGGAGCTAAAGCGGTTGTTGAAGAATTAAAGAAAATGGCAAAACCTATAAAGAGTGATGAAGAAATCGCTCAAGTAGCAAACATATCAGCTGAATCTAAGGATATTGGCCAAATTATTGCTAATACTATTAAAAAGGTTGGAAAGGATGGAGTGGTAACAGTAGAAGAGTCACAATCATTCGGCGTGGAAGCTGAATTTGTAGAAGGACTTCAATTTGATAAGGGGTACGTTTCCCACTATATGGTTACTGATGGAGAGAGAATGGAAGCAGAATATAAAGATGCTTCAATTTTAATAACTGATAAAAAAATATCTTCTGTTAAAGAAATTTTGCCATTACTTGAAAAAGTGGCAGCAACAGGCAGAAAAGAATTGGTCATAATTGCAGAAGATGTGGACGGAGAAGCCCTCACCACTTTTGTAGTAAATATGCTTCGTGGTGTTTTCAAAGTTTTAGCCATAAAAGCGCCAGGATATGGAGATAGGAAAAAAGAATTACTACAAGATATTGCTGTCACAGTGGGGGCTCAAGTAGTGTCTGAAGAAACAGGGATAACTTTGGAGAAGGCAGATTTATCTACTTTAGGTCACGCGCAGAAAGTAATAGCCAGCAAAGACGATACTATTATAGTAGGAGGCAAAGGTAAAAAGAGTGAGATTGACGCTCGCCTTAGTCAACTTAAAACACAAAAGAAAAATAGTGATTCTAAATTTGATGTAGAAAAATTGGATGAAAGAATTGCCAAGCTTACTGGTGGAGTTGCCATTATAAAAGTGGGTGCGGCAACGGAGTCCGAAATGAAATATTTGAAATTGAAAATAGAGGATGCAGTGAATGCAACAAAAGCCGCAATTGATGAGGGGATAGTGGCGGGAGGTGGAGTTGCGCTTATAAAGGCCTCAGAAAAGGTTTCTGCAAAAAATCTCAAATCTCCAAACGGGAATTTTGCGAAAGAATTTGAAGTTGGTGTGAGCTTGGTTTTAAATGCGCTCTCCGTGCCACTTAAGCAAATTGCCATTAATGCTGGAAAAGATGATGGAGCTGTAATAGTGGACAAGGTGAAGAATGGAAAAGGGAATTATGGATACGACGCATTAGCGGATGCTTTTGTAGTGGATATGATTGTCGCAGGCATTGTGGACCCCGTGAAAGTGACTCGTTTGGGAGTAGAAAATGCAGCATCCGCTGCTTCAATATTGCTCACAACAGAAGTAGCTATAACTGATGAACCGAAAGAAGAAAAAGAAGTAGGGGGCGCTGCCCCTGGCATGGGCGGTTACTAGGTTCATTTAATATTCTTTATTATTTGATACAATAT
Source organism: Patescibacteria group bacterium (assembly GCA_021731245.1). Lineage (GTDB taxonomy): Bacteria > Patescibacteriota > Minisyncoccia > Phycocordibacterales > JAKFXT01 > JAKFXT01. Next base: position 22,292 of record JAKFXT010000009.1, on the reverse strand, counting down.
TAGATATGTATATATTTTTAGGAATAATAATTCTCGCAGTTTTGTTTGTGGTGGTAATGTATAACCGCTTTGTTACCCTTACTAATCGTGGCAGAGAAGCTTGGAGTGATATTGATGTGCAACTTAAACGCCGTTATGACCTTATTCCGAATCTGATAAACACTGTTAAAGGTTATGCAACTCATGAGTCATCTGCATTTGAAAAGGTGAGTAATGCTCGTGCTGCGGCTATGGGTGCAACAGGGGCACACGATAAGGGTCAGGCAGAAAATATGTTAACAGGAGCTCTCAAATCAATTTTTGCAATTGCTGAAGCATACCCAGATTTGAAGGCGAATGATAATTTTGGAAAACTTCAAATGGAGTTGTCAGACACAGAAAATAAAATTCAAGCATCACGCAGGTTTTACAACAGTACAGTTATGGATTTAAACACCGGACTTGAACAATTCCCAGGAAATGTTATTGCAGGATTTTTCTCAAAGTTTTCTAAAATGGAATTCTTTGAATTAGACGAAGCCGAAGCAGCTGCCGCTAAGAATCCAGTAAAAGTTTCTTTCTAGGGTATAGGGGACAGAGGTTGGGGTATAGTTTTTTCTGAACCCTCTACCCCATACCTTAAACCCTTATTTGATATGGCTACAATCTATTCTCACAAAGATAATAATATAAGAAACACTTGGATTTTGATGCTGACCTTCTTTATTGTGGTTATTGCTTTTGGTTGGGTGATTTCGACTTATTTTGGTAATCCTTCACTTTTATATGTTGCTGTGATTATAAGTATCTTGATGAACATCGGGTCTTATTGGTTTTCGGATAAGGTAGTTATAAAAATGACAGGGGCGAAATTGGTTGAAAGAAATCATTATCCAGAACTTTGGAATTCACTTGAAAACTTATCTATTACTGCAGGGCTACCAATGCCAAAGCTTTACATAATAGAAGATAATGCGCCAAACGCTTTTGCAACTGGAAGAAATCCAGAGCATTCGGCTGTAGCGGTAACCACAGGACTTTTAAAAATTTTAAATAAAACAGAACTTGAAGGAGTCTTAGCTCACGAACTATCTCATATAGGAAATAGAGATATGTTAATTGGGACAGTTGTTGTTGTTTTGGTTGGTTTTGTTGCAATTCTTTCAGACATATTTTTGCGAAGTGCACAATTTGGGGGAAATAATAAAGAGGGGAATAAAATACAAGCAATAGCTTTTATTGCGGGAATAATTTTAGCAATTTTTGCACCTTTAATTGCAAGATTGATTCATTTTGCTATTTCTCGTAAGCGAGAATTTTTGGCTGATGCATCAGGCGTTCTTCTCACAAGATATCCAGAAGGTCTTGCAACAGCGCTACAAAAAATTTCTGCGTACGTTGGACCAATGCAAAGACCGTCGCATGCTACAGCCCATCTTTTCATATCAGACCCATTTGATACGGAAGATAAAAAAGGATTTTTCACGTTTATTGATAAGGCGTTTTCCACACATCCTCCAGTAAAAGAGAGGGTTTCCGCCCTGCTAGGCAATAAAGTCTAGTCCTTGACAATACTACTCTAAAGTAGTATAATAGAACATAGAAATAGGGAGTGGGGGCAGGGGCTTCCACCAATAAATAAAAAGGGTTTCCCATGGCCGCAGTTAAGAATTTCGGAGGAGCACTTCTCGGGGTGAGGACCGACCACGCTTTTGTGGCTGATGACAATCTCTCCACCGATAAGTTGGATCCTTTCAGGGTGCGTCGCAACGCAGCTGCGCAGCAAGAAAGGGACAGAGCGATGGGCACCCAAGGCAGCCTCGATCGTCGCTCGGTGCGCGAAAGGAAGCACAAGGGGAATCTCGGCTAAAAGCCGAAAAACAAAACAAAGGGCGCGTCCACAAGGCGCGCCCTTTCCATTTTGTATTAATTGATAATCGTTGTAAGTTTATCTTTGTTGGAGACGTCGCATAGTGCTTCAGATTGATATGTGAAAATCTGAAGGGTCGTAGGCGGATGCGCCGGAGAAAATGTGCATAGGTACATTTTCTCGGGTCGCGGAAATTTTTAGTAAAAAATTATCTGTGACCTAGTGCAGATCATTAATATAATTATATATAAGGAGGAGGTGTCGCATAGTGGTCTAGTGCGCACGCTTGGAAAGCGTGTAAGGGTCAAACCTTCGCGAGTTCGAATCTCGCCACCTCCGCCGTGTGTATAAAAATCTCTCCGTCTCCGCAATGATTCGCGAAAATAGCTGGGTAGCTATTTGAGCGACTCATCATTCCGTGAGAGCGGGAGATGAGAAGGCCGGAGCGCGACGGCGCGAGGCGGGGTCGCAGAAAATTATAGTAAAAATTTATCTGTGACCGAATCTCGCCACCTCCGCCATGTATATAAAACAATCTCTCCGTCTCCGCAAATTTTATAATCACAAAATAGAAAACGCCCCGCTTTCGCAGGGCGTTTTCATTATTGCATTCTCTTTCGATAAGCCGAATTCTGTCTGCTCACTTTTTACGGTGAGGAGGTAATCATTTATCTAGGTCCTACGTTGCCGTCGGACTCAAGCGGCACCCAGAATAATATTTCTATTACTCAGTACGGCCTTGCACAGGGATAAGGATTTAGCCGTTTCAATTTCACATTACTGTGAACCTTCGCCCCTCACTTGCTTAGCAAGTGAGGGGCTCCCTCGGATTTTCATCCTCGGTCGTCTCTGTTCGCACCTCATAAATCACTTTAGATGGGAATTACCCACTACCTTTCCTAAATAAATAGGTCTGTGTTCGGACTTTCCTCCCCTCACATGAATTGGTACTACAAGCGGTTGCTTATTTAGTGTTACCAATTGCACTTTTATACATTGGTTTTGTTTACGTTACTAACAAACTTTTGAGAGCTTGTAGCAACAGTGCCAATTCATGTGAGGGGCGATTACCTGAAAAAGAACCAAAAGATTATATCATATTTATGTAAAATGTGAATACAGGATGAATATTTTGTCCTTTCCTTGCTATTTTGCTATAATTTTATGCACTACTATTGGTTATATTTATTAATATTTTTTAAAAATACAAAGAAACTTATGGATGAGACAGCGCTAAACCCTAAAACAAATCTATTTTCAAAGTGGGGGAGTAAAATATTTCTTGTTCTAATATTTTTGTTACCGATATTCTTTGTTCCAAGCCAAATAGTCACATTCCAATTTGGTAAAGGGTTTCTTTTTTTCGCTATAGTTTTGGTGCTCGCCCTAATGTTTCTTATGGGAGTTTTGCGAGAGGGTAAAGCTTCTTTTCCTAAGAGCCTCACTCTTTTAGGGCTTCTTGTTGTTTTGGTTGCTTATGTTTTTTCTGGAGCTCTCAGTGATTACCCTAGTTTGTCCTTAATTGGTCAGGGATTTGAAACAGACACAGCTTTCTTCGTTCTCATTGCTTCGCTTGCTTCTTTTTTGATTTCAGTTGCTTTTCGTTCAAAAAAATCTCTTTTCAATGTTTATTTAGCTGTCGTCATCTCATTTTTCTTAGCGGCGCTTTTTAATATAGTACATTTCTTTTTCCCAAGCTTTTCATTTGGTGGATTATTTTCTTCATCTGTCGCCAATCTTGTTGGTACTTGGAATGATCTCGGTATTTTTGCTGGTTTCGTAACCCTTTTCTCACTTATTTCTCTTGGTGTTTTAGAAATACGCGGAGCTTGGAGAATGCTTCTTAAATTAGCTCTTATATTGGGAGTGGTTTTTTTGGCTATTGTTAATTTCAATACCCTTTGGGCTGTTGTTGCTGTTTTTTCTTTGGTTTTCTTTTTGTATTCGCTCTCTTACGCAAAACAAAAAAATGGAGTTAGTAGTACTGTTTCTGGAAACGTCAGAACTGTATCGTGGTCTCCTATAGTAGTGTTTATAATATCTCTAGCTTTTATCTTGTTCGGCACTTCTTTGGGGAATGTAATTTCAGGATGGTTAAATATTACACAATTAGAGGCTCGTCCGTCTTGGTCAACAACTGTATCAATTGCTAAAGAAACATTAAAAGAAAATCCAATAATTGGCGCAGGGCCCAATCAATTTGTTTCAGAGTGGCTTAAATACAGACCTCAAGCGGTGAACGAATCTTTGTTTTGGAATGTTGATTTTAATTCAGCAATTGGAACAATTCCTACCGCCTTTATAACTTTGGGTGCAATAGGAATTGCAGCGTGGATAATTTTCCTTCTTCTTTTTGGAATAGAAGGGTTTAGAGCCATAAGACGATTGCGTGGGGAGGTGTTCACTCACTACTTAGTATTTTCTTCTTGGATAGCAGCTCTATATTTTTGGATTATGGCTATTCTTTATACGCCAGGGCACGCAATGTATGCTCTCGCCTTTATTTTCACTGGAGTATTTATTGCAACACTAGTACTTGAAGGTGTGGTTGAAGAAAAGCACTTTAATTTTTCTGAAAATCCAGGGAAAAGCTTTATTGGTAGTTTGATAACAATCGTCTTTTTAGTAGCCTTTGTTACTTGTGGGTATTTGGCAACAAAGCGCTTTGTAAGTTATGCAATGTTTAATAATTCCATAGTTTCTTATTCTTCAAATAGAGATCTAAATTTGGTTGAAGAGCGTGTAAAAAAAGCCCTTTCTGTTGAAGAGGCTGATGTATTTTTCCGAACTCTCGCTGATATTTACCTAGCTCGTCTTCAAGATTTATCAGCGCTTAGTCCAAGTGAAAATGAGTTAGAGGCTCTTCGTGCTCAATTCCAACAATATCTCTCCGGTGCTGTAGCAAGTGCTCAAGCGGCCACCGTTGCTAATCCTACTAATTATCAAAACTGGTTAAGCTTGGCTCGTGTTTATGAAAGTGTTGTTCCTCTAAAGATTGAAGGAGCTTATGAACAATCGTTGTCTACTTACGAAAGAGCTTCTTCCTTGAATCCAACTTCACCGTTAATTGCTCTTAGTAAAGCTAGACTTGAAATAACTAAAGGAAATAATGTTAAAGCTAGAGAATATATAACAGAGTCACTAAAAATTAAAAGTAATTATACAGACGCTATATTTCTCTTGACTCAACTTGAGGTGTCAGCGGGTAACACTAAAAAAGCGATTGAAACTGCAATTTCAGGGACACTGCTTGCTCCAACTAGCCCAGTTGTTTTCTTCCAATTAGGGTTACTTCAGTACAATGATAAGAGTTTTAGTAAGGCGGTTGAGGCACTAGAACAAGCCGTAAGACTAGAACCTCAATACGCTAATGCCCGCTACTTCTTAGGTCTCTCTTATGACCGACTAGGTAAAACCGCAAATGCAATAGCAGAGTTTGAAGAAATACAAAAAACAAATCCTGATAATGCAGAAGTAAAGTCAATTCTTGAAAACCTTCGTGCTGGCCGCTCAGCTTTTGCAAGAGTAGAACCTCCACTTGATGATGAACCAGAGAAACGTCCTAATCCTCCAGTTTCTGAAGATAGATAGGAAAACTTTTTCCTAGGATAATAAATTCCGCAAATGGTTAATAGAATACTTTCATTTTTCAGTCGTGATATTGAGAGTATAAATCAGGCGGCTTATATATTGGCTCTTTCAACAATATTTACTCAGCTTTTCGGGTTAATAAGAGATAGGCTCCTTGCTTCTACTTTTGGTGCAAGTGAAATCTTGGACGTATATTACGCCGCTTTTAAGGTTCAAGACATTATATTTTATTGTATCGCTTCTCTTCTTTCTTTGGCTGTACTCATACCTCTTATTTCAGAGAGCTTAGAAAAAGAGGGAATGGAAAAAACCAAGAAGCTTCTAGACAGCCTGTTCACAGTTTCCTTCATATTTATAGGAATTTTTTCTATTATAGGATTTATTTTTGCTCCGCAAATTACTAAAACTTTATTTCCTGGTCTGGCCTCTGGTTCTCATTTTGAAGAATTAGTTACTTTGACACGTCTGCTTTTAGTTTCGCCATTTCTATTTTCTTTCTCCGGTCTTTTAGCGAGCGTTGTCCAATTGCATAATCGTTTTTATATTACAGCTATTTCTCCGATTTTATACAATTTAGGAATTATTATAGGTATAGATTTGTTTTACCCCTTGTTAGGTATTGTGGGGCTGGGTCTCGGAGTTCTTTTGGGGGCCTTTTTACATACATTTATACAATTGCCTTTTGTAATAAAAAAAGGGTTACTGCCCACTTTCACATTATCTATACTTTGGGACGATATAAAAAAATCAATTGGACTTTATTTTTATAGAAGTATAGGAATGGGTATTCAGCAAGTAATGTTTATATTTCTTTTAGGCCTCTCTACAACAATTGGAGCGGGTTCGGTTTCTATTATGACATTGGCGCAAAATTTACAAGGAATACCCCTTACTTTAATAGGCGCCTCATACGCTATTGCCACGTTTCCTGTTCTGTCACGATTTTTTTCAAGCGGAGACAAAGGCGCTTTTATCACCCAACTTCAAAATGCAACTCGCCATATTATTTTCTGGTCGCTACCTTTTGCCGTTCTCTTAATAGTTTTAAGAGCGCAAGTCGTAAGAGTTATTTTAGGAGCGGGGTCATTTAGTTGGAGTGACACTCGTCTTACAGCGGCCTGCCTTGCCTTGTTTGCTATTTCCGTTGTCTTCCAAGGACTATCCCTCCTTTTTATTAGAGCTTTCTATGCTTCAGGTAAAAATAAAGAAGCTATAATCGTAGGTTTTATTTCTGCTTTTACAACTGTGACCCTGTCTTATTGCGGTATATATGTTTTTGAAAACTATCAATTTGTCCAGGCCTTTTTCGAACACTTACTTAGAATTGAAGATATAGAAGGGTCTTCTATCATTATGTTGCCGCTCGCCTTTTCTCTTGGTTCTTTTGTTAACGCTATTCTTTTCGGTTTAATGTTAAGGAAGACGTTTTCGTTTAAGTTGGGAATTATTGAAACCTCATTTCACTCTTTTGCCGCCTCAGTTTCAATTGGTTTTGTTTCCTATCAGTTTCTTGATTATTTTGGCACAATTTTTGATTTAAAGACGACACTAGGAATATTTCTTCAAGGATTGTTATCGGGAATTTTAGGAATATTCTTTGGAATTTTCCTTTTATTTGTTTTGAAAAATAAAGAAGCGCTTGAAGTGGTCAGTGCTATAAAGAGAAAAATAAAAGGGGAGGACCTTGTTGGCCCACAAGAAATATAATTTTTAAATGTTAAAGCCCCTCGGCGACACGGGGTCGACGAGGGGCTGGTGTGGTTTCGGGGCTACCTTCTTCCTTTTCGGTAAATTTCTACCTGAGGAGGAGTGTAGAGGTTCGCCGCCTCGGTTCGATTTTTGGCGCCGAGTTTCTTTAGGATACGCTGCACGTGATTCTTGGCCGTGTTCGGCGTAATGCCGAGAATGTCCGCTATCTGTTTATTGATCTTTCCTTTGGCAACCAGTTCCATGATCTCATGTTCGCGATTGCTTAGGGCGGACGCCTCAGCTGTTCCCATTACCGGATCATTGGCTGCAGGCGAGAACAGTTCTCTTTTTAATGCTAAGACCATTGTACTCACGAATTTCTACTCCCCGTTGATTAAAGAACTTGATATTTATAAACCATATTTTATTTTTGTCAAGCATAAAAAAATCTTTGTTTAACAACACTTTTCAAGTAATATAGCCAAATGGATAGTAAAAATATCAGAAATTTCTCTATTATTGCACCCACCGTCGCCGTAATCCGGCTCCTTGGAAACCCACGGTTTCCAACGCTCGTCTACTCGCTGCTTTCCTCTACGGGAAAACTACAGTTTTCCCAACCCCTTTCGACCAATGTGTCTGTGGTAAAATAACCTCTTTCTCATTTATAAAATATGCAAAATATAAGGAATTTTTCCATCATAGCTCACATTGATCATGGCAAGTCTACTTTGGCAGACAGAATGTTAGAAATAACAGGAACTATTGAAAAGCGTAAAATGATGGAGCAAGTACTTGATTCTATGGAACTTGAGCGCGAAAGGGGTATTACTATAAAAATGACTCCCGTAGCAATGTCTTACAGTTTAAACGCAGTGCCATACACTTTGAATTTAATAGATACTCCAGGGCACATAGATTTTTCTTACGAAGTATCTCGCGCAATAAAAGCGGTAGAAGGAGCTCTGCTTTTGGTAGATGCAACTCAAGGTGTGCAGGCGCAGACTCTGACCACACTTCAATTGGCACGTGACTCAAATTTAATAATAATTCCTGTTTTAAATAAAATAGATTCACCCCTTGCGCGCATTGAAGAGGTGTCAGAAGAAATTATAAATGTTTTGAAATGCAGAAAGGAAGATATTATAAAAACATCTGGAAAAACAGGAGAGGGAGTTGAAAAACTTTTAGAAATTATTATAGAAAAAATCCCATCACCAAAAATAATACAAACAGATGGCTTTAGAAGTCTAGTATTTGATTTCCAATACTCAAATCATCAGGGAGTAATTCTTTACACGAGAGTAGTTGATGGAAAAGTCTCTAAGGGTGATGACTTGATGTTAAAAGCTGTTAAAGAGCGTTTCCAGGCACTTGAAGTAGGAACTTTTAATCCAGCACCTACTCCAAAGGAGTCACTTTCATCGGGGGAAATTGGCTATATTGTTACAGGTATTAAACGCCCAGGCGTAGCCTCTGTTGGTGACACCGTTACTTTATTTAGAAAACAAGGCGAACAACTTTCGGGTTATGAAATACCAAAGCCCGTTGTTTGGGCTTCCGTTTACCCTGAAAGCCAAGATGATTTAAATTCTTTAAGACAGGCACTGGAAAGACTAAAGCTTACAGATTCGTCACTTTCTTTTGAAGAGGAGCAATCTGGGTCTTTGGGGCGAGGTTTCCGATGCGGTTTTTTGGGTATGCTTCACTTAGAAATAATTACAGAAAGATTGCGTCGTGAATTTGATTTAGAACTTATAATTACAACTCCCTCAATAATTTATGAAATTGTTTATGGGCAAGGGCCTAAGAAAGGAAAGCGTGAAAAAATTTATACCCCATCACTTTTCCCAGATCACGGCTTAATTTCAGAAATTTATGAACCGTGGACTAAGGTGCAGATTATAGCGCCAGCCACTTACTTGGGGAACATTATGCAATTAATGTATAACCACGAAGCAGAAGTGGGGGAAACAACGGATTTTGCTGATGGCAGAACTTCCTTAATAGTATTTATGCCTCTCCGAGAACTTATGCGTAATTTCTTTGATGAAATAAAAAGTGTTTCTTCCGGCTTTGCCTCTCTTTCATATGAAATGACAGAAACTAAAAAAGCAGATGTTGTGCGAATGGACGTCTTAGTTGCAGAAGAAATAGTCCCAGCTTTTTCACGCGTAGTTTCTAAAATGCAATTACAAGAAGAAGCCGAAAAAGCAGTGGAGAAATTATATTCTGTTTTACCCAAACAACTTTTCACAGCTAAAATTCAAGCTAAAGCTTTGGGTAAAATTCTCTCATCACGCACCAAGGAGGCATTAAAGAAAAATGTGACAGCTCACCTTTATGGAGGGGACATTACTCGTAAGAAGAAATTATGGGAAAAGCAAAAAAGAGGAAAGGAGAAGCTCAAAGAAAGGGGTAAGGTCCATATACCTCAAGAAGTATTCCTAAAAATGATGCGCGGAGGAGAATAACCCTCTTTATTGAAAGAAAATAGGCATAGAGACAAGGATCATACTAATTACGACCAGTACTCCAACGAAGCCCCAGATTATGTTTATGATTTTCTTGTGTTTTTTGTTTAGAAACATAAAAGTCATCCTAACACAGGGGGATTTGTTTGTCAGCGTTATATAATAAAAGGATGGATAGATTTGATAGACGTCGGCAGTTTCGGGCAATAATGAACTCCAAGATTACTCTTTTTGTACTTATTTTTCTGCTATTTATTGCGGGTAGGAGCACTTGGGCTTTGTATGGTAAGAACCAAGAAGCTGCAATGAAAAAGGATTTCTTTTTTAGAGAAAACGAAGGAATTAAAGATAGACAAGAATTCTTGAAAAAAGAAATACATAATTTAAAAACAGACGAAGGAGTAGAAGAGATTTTACGTCAGAAGTTTAATATTAAGAAGGAGGGGGAAGAGGTTCTGGTGGTTATTGATGACCAAGAAAGTGGAGAAGAAGAGAAATCAAGTAGTTTGAAGACTCGTTTCGATGAATTTATTGTTCAGATAAAGGATTTTTTCCGCTAAGGCTAGGTGTGATATAATGTTAAATATATAAGTAAAAAATTAAGAAAATTATGAAAACCGTAACAATATATAGCACTCAAACCTGTACTTACTGTAAAATGGCAAAGGAATTTTTTAAAGAAAAAGGTATTAATTATACAGAAGTGGATTTGGGGGCTGATGCTGTAAAGCGTGAAGAAATGAGAGCTAAGATGGAATCCGTAGGACAAGGTCTTTCTGTGCCAATAATTGATATTGGAGGTAAACTTGTACTTGGTTTTGATAGAAATACTTTAGCAACTGAACTTGGAGTTGCAGCTTAAATCTTAAAAGATTGAATTAAACAAAAAAGTCCTGGGTGAACACTCGGGACTTTTTAGATTTTTTGTAAAGAACCAATGGTTATTCACAGGAATGGTATGCTCAATCTGTTATAATATAATGTATGCCAAAGTTGGTTACAAAAGAAATTATTAAAAAAATAATTGAGTTGAGAAACACGGGGCACAGTTTGTCTGAAATTAGAAATATTACCGGAAAACCAAACTCCACGGTTTCTAAGTACATACAAGGTGTTAATGTGTTACCTGCTTATAAAAAGATTTTACAAATTAAACAAGGTGGTAGTAAGAAACGCTCTGAAATAGCTTGGGCCTATGCAAAAAAAGAAGCAAATAAAATAATATCAAACATTAGTAAAAGAGATAAAATATTTCTTATGCTTGGGCTTTATTGGGGAGAAGGAACAAAAAGGGAATTGAATATAATAAACGGAGACCCAGATTTAATAAAAGCGTTTATAGTATGCCTTAAGGAAATAGGGGTTCAAGGAAAGGATTTAAGGATTACTCTACGTATTTTTGAAGATATGGATAGTGATAAAGAAGTAGATTTTTGGGCAAAGTATATTGGTATACCAAAAGAAGTGATTAATAATGTAAATATTTTATTTGGTAAAAAAGTTGGAAAACTGCCACATGGAATGTGTCGCGTAAGGGTTGCAAAAGCAGGTAAATACTTTAAATTACTTATGAGTATGATAGATGTGTTCAGGGAAAAAACATTAAAGCCGCTGTAGTTCAATGGATAGAACAAGACACTCCTAAGGTCTAGATACAGGTCCGATTCCTGTCAGTGGCACCAATAAATTATGTTACAATTTTAGTATGGAGCCATACCAGAAAAATCTTTTAGAGCAAATATTAAAAAGCACTGAAGAAAATAATAAAATACTGAAAAGTTTACGTAATCATTCTCGTTGGGGAATCTTTTTTGGTTTTTTGAAATGGGCGATAATAATAGGGCCTGTTATTTTGGCCTATATATATTTCCAACCATATCTAGGAACCATCAAAGATATGTATCTGAAATTGCCAGAACAGATGAAAACAATTCAAAGTATAAATGAACAGTTTGAGGGTGCGAAAGACTTCTTTCAAAATCCTCCGAAAATCCCACGATAGTATTTTGGTGCCGAGGGGCGGATTCGAACCGCCGACCCCTTCCTCTTCAGGGAAATGCTCTAACCAACTGAGCTACCTCGGCAAATAACTAACTGAAGCATATTATCTAAATTATATGCTTCAGTAAAGCCGTAAAACTGGGCTTTAAATAGATTTAACACGTAGACGAGTTTGCTTATTCTTATCTATTTTAGGAATACGTATTATAAGCAGACCATGCTTTTCTTGGGCTTCAGCTTCATCCGCTTCTACTTCAGCTGGAAGTACCATAGTTCGCATAAATTCGCCCCAGTAGAGCTCTTTAACAACATAGGCGCTCTCCATAACATTGCTTTCAGGGGCTCTTTTGCCACGAATAGTGACAGAATCCCTTGTTATTGAAACATCCAAGTCTTCTGGTCTAACGCCCGCTACCATGCACTTAATTACTACAGAATCTGCCGTTTGGTGGACGTCCACGGCTAATTGACCAATATCACTATTATCATCTTCGCTTTGTGAGGAAGAAGAATCTTTATCAAGTGAGGAGCCTTTAGAATCCACCTCTTCATTAAGTGAGTCCATATTTACAGCTCCAGTTAATCTCTCAAAAAATGATCTCTTCGGTTTATCTGTCATATTTAAAAATTTCTTTTTTTATTAATCGTATACACAACTTTTGTTTATTTTCTTTGCTCTTTCAAAAAATAGTAGAAGTATTATAACTCCTATCCAAAGCACTCCGAAAACTGCAAAAACACCACTATCACTTACAAGTATATAGTAGTTAAAAAGTGTGTGCAATAAAACAGCAAAAATAAAACCGATTGTTGTAAATAGACGTTTGGCATTTGGTAATTTACAAAAAGCAAAAGCCATAAATATTCCGATTGAAGCAGAGGAGACCACGTGGAGTAGGCTCGAACCCACAAATCTTAAATTGCCATTTATTATAGAGTCAATCAAAGCCCCTTTTTGAATTGGTCCTACTAGAAATAAAGCATTCTCTAGTGCGGCAAAACCAAGAGCTGCGGTAATTAGATAAACCATATTATCTATAGGCTCATCATTTTCTCTTCTAGATAGAGCTGTGTAGTAGGCAGCGGCAAATTTCACAAATTCTTCAATTGAAGCCCAGAGCATTATGAATATAATTCCAACTAGGTCTAGATTTTTACCAGGGAAAGGTATGTATTCGCGGAGAATCCCACTTATTACTACGGCAACAAGTGTTGCCACCATTCCAGCACAAAAAGTGGTGATTATCATGCTACGCGGTTCAGGTGAGACTCTATCTTCTCTAAGCCAAAACCAAAGCCAAAGTGAGGCAGGTAAAACGCCACCAAGAAAAGCAAAAAAGAAAGTACTGGTAGCAAACATTACTCTTAATTATTGCTTGAAACGGGCCAACTCTCAATCATGAGAAGTGTATTCTTTTTTTCTGGTAAACTTTGCCAAATTTCTTCCGTCACAAATGGCATAAATGGATGTAGAAGTTTAAGGCAAGTCTTTAAAGTAGAATAAAGAAACCATTGAGCTTCATATTTTTTCAGAGGTGTCCCGGTCAGTAATTCTTTTTTACAAGCTTCTATAACAATGTCAGCAAATGTGTGCCAAACATAGTGATAAAGTTTTTCACCAGCCATATAGAATCTGTACTCCTCAATATCTTTAGTCACATCTTTAACCAAAGTGTTTAATTGAGCTTCTACGTCCATCATCCCGTCGGTCATTTCTGGTTTTTCGTCAAAATTCACACCGTTCGTGTTTTCAAGAACAAAACGAGTAATATTCCATAGTTTATTAGCAAAGAGTTTATATGCTCTTATTTTTTCTTCATAAAGGGCAGTTGATGTTCCTGGAGTGTTACCAATGATAAGGGCCATACGTAAGGCGTCAGTTCCGTATTTTTCAGATAATTCAATTGGACTTATAACATTACCTTTGCTTTTGCTCATTTTTTTACCGTCTTTGGCGGTGACAATTCCATGAAGATAAACTGTGTTGAAAGGAATCTTTCCTGTGCGGTAAATTCCAAGCATTATCATTCTCGCTACCCAGAAAAATATTATTTCTCCTGCCGTTTCCATCACTTGTGTTGGATAAAACTTTTTGTAGTCTTCACCTGCAGGGTATTGAAGGGTTGCAAATGGCCATTGCCCTGAAGAAAACCATGTGTCAAAGGTGTCATTCTCTTTTACCCAGTCGTATCCAGGACTTTCTACTCCAATTTTTATTTCTGAACCTTTATACCAAACAGGTATGGGTATTCCCCAAACTATTTGGCGACTTATATTCCAATCCTCTATATTTTTGAGCCAATGCAACATTATCTTTTTATAATTTTCTGGGTAAAAGATTATTTCATCTTTCTCTATAACTTCAATTGCTTTTTCTGCCAATGGTTTCATTTTTACAAACCACTGAGGCAGTATTCTCGGTTCAAGTATCCTTTCACACTTGTAGCATTTCTTTACGGCGTGAGTATATTTTTCCTCAATTTTTTCTATTAAGTTTAAAGCTTTCAAATCCTCGACAACTTTTTTTCTCGCTTCCTCTACTTTAAGTCCAGAATATTTTCCACATTTTTCGTTTAGCTTTCCGTATTGGTCTATAACCTCTACTACAGGTAGATTGTGCCGTTTCGCCACTTCAAAGTCATTTGGGTCGTGCGCTGGAGTAATCTTTACAACACCCGTTCCAAATTCAGGGTCTACATATTCATCCCCAATAACTTTCAATTTTATTGTTCCAAGCAGTCCTTCAAATTCTATTTCTTTTCCTATCCATTTTTTATATCTAACGTCTTCTGGGTTCACGGCTACCGCAGTGTCGCCAAATTTTGTTTCAGGTCGGACTGTTGCCAAAGTAAATGGTCCATACTTCATATAATAAAGTGGGTCTACTTGCTCAACAGAAATAGTTTCAAGTTCTGAAAGAGATGTTTGATGTTTGGTACACCAATTCACACTTCGGAGTCCTCTATATGCCAAGCCTTCCTCATAAAGATTTTGGAAAGTATCATAGACAGTTCTTTTAATGTTTTCGTCCAGTGTGAATTTTTCTCGAGACCAATCACAAGAGGCCCCCAAGTCACGGAGTTGATTCTCCATAAACTTTTTATTTTCAAGCGTGAATTGCATTATTTCCTCACGCAATTTATCAGCATCCATCCCAAAGCGCGTTCGGCCTTCTTTTTCTAACTTTTTTTCATAAACAACTTGTGTTTCAAAACCAGCATGATCTGCTCCAGGAAGCCACAGGGTTCGCAGTCCCTGCATGCGCTTATATCTTATTAGAAGGTCTTCAATAGTTACGAAAACAGCGTGCCCCGCGTGGAGTGAGCCGTTCGCATTCGGCGGAGGCATTATTATGGTGTAGGTCTCTTTGTTTTTGGTAGGTAAATTGTCAGGGTTAAAATAGCCACTTTCTTCCCATTTTTTATATATTTTACCCTCTACGTCTTTTGCGTTGTATGGTTTGAAGAATTTTTCTGGCACGGAATTCATATATTTACGAATTTTAACAAAAATAACCCACATTTTCTAGCTTTTATCGGGCTTTACAATGTATCTTCTTTTGGTTAGTTTTGCATAAGTCATATACTTTTAACCAAGGAGAGTTCTTATGAGCCAAGGGGCTTACCTGGAAGGACATATTGTGGGGGTCGATGGAACCACCGCTTCCGCCACTATTCATATCAATGGCCAAGACGGCCACCCAGCAGTGCATGTGGTGTTTGAGGTAAGTCAGATAGTCTAGACGTCCGACCCAAACACCCGTTTTGTGAAACACGGTGTGAGACCAGCGACGAGCTTTCCGTGCAACTGCCCTCCATCGAAGAAAGTTCTTTTGCCCTGGGACGCTTACCCGAGGTGAAAATGAAGAAACCCTTACGCGAGCCGAAGAGAACCTTCGGCTCGTATGTTTTTATATACTTTCATTTTATTTTTTGTGATTTTCAAATATCCGGCTACCCCAATCATTAAGGCATTATCAGTTGAGAGAGATTGTTCGGGTATGTAGAGTTTTGCTTTTCCGAATTCTTTTGCAATCATCCTTTTGAATTCACGGCGTATATGAGTATTGGCAGAAACGCCACCTCCTATTACTAGAGTTTTCGCTTTAGTTTTAATTAGAGCTTTTTTAGTTTTTGAGATGAGAGTCTCCGTTGCAGAGTTTTCAAATTCAAGCGCGATCTCTATTTTTAATTTTGGAGTTAGTTTTGAAAGTTTTTTAATTAAATACAATACAGATGTTTTCAATCCAGAATAGGAAAAATCAAAATCCTTAGTGTGAATCATGGGGCGGGGAAGTGTAATTCCTGTGCCAGTGAATTTATTTATACGGGCAATTTCTGCAAGTTTAGAAATCTGTGGCCCACCTGGATATGGAAGATTGAGCATTCTTGCTACCTTATCAAAGGCTTCGCCTACGGCATCGTCTCTTGTTTCCCCGACTATTTCATACTTTCCAAAATCTTTTACTAACACAAGCTCGGTGTGACCACCAGAAATCAATAAAGATAATAAGGGATAGCGTAAAGAGTTTAGGGTAAAGTTTGTAGAATCTTTTTTTTGTAAAAGAGAGGAAAATATGTGTCCTTCCATATGATTAACTGGAATTACAGGAATATTCCAGACGAATGAAAGCACTTTAGCAAAATTAATCCCTACCCATAGGGCTGGCTCTAATCCGGGGCCATTTGTCACAGTGATGTAATCAATTTTTGGTTTAGAGTATTTTTTTAGGAATGGAATAAGTTTCTCTAACAATTCTGGCTCTTTTTCTAGTATTATTTTTATTTCTTTTTCTCTTTTTATTTCTTTTTTATCTATTTTTATCTCTTTCGCTTCTTTTAAAACTTTTTCAAGTATTGGAACAAGAGTTTTAGAATGTTCCCTTTTAGCCATCATTGGGAAAACACCCCCATATTTTTCATGTATTTTTATTTGTGACAAAAGCGCGTTACCTAGAACCTTAATATTGTTATTTTTTGCTTCAATATAAGATATGGCAGTTTCGTCACACGATGTTTCTATAGCCAGAATTTTCATAATTGTTTTGGCACTTTAGCAATTAAGCTTCGTTTGAGCAATGAAAAAGCCGGTCCGCTTTTGGCGAGACCGGCTTTCCTTGGTTCTTGGAACTTTCTGGACTACAAATCCCGACTTTGTGCCTGTTGCTGGTTCTTCCGGATTTGCTCCGGAGATTCGCCGACAACGTGTAGTCCAGTTTCTCTCCGTGTTTGTTGCATCGGGGGCGGTTTTACCGCCGGGACCTTCCTTGCTCTGCTGGGTGCAACCATCTCTTTTTGGGGCATCTGTCCCTCTCTCTAGGTGCGTAATTGATCAGCTTTGGATATTACAAAAAGATAAGAAATTAGCAAGTCTTGTAGCTTATAGATTGGATATATACCAAATGACAGTGCTTAGGATGGTGAAAAGGGCTATTTGATAGCCAGTATCAATTATGAAGACGGTTTGGGCACGTTTACCCCAATGTGGTGGGATATTGGTGTATATAAGGTCGCCAAATTTTAAAGTGACTACAAAACCAAAACAAAGTAGAAGCCCTATTTGAAAGGCTTCAGTTAGGCTATTTGCCCCTGTAATTGAAAGAAAAACAGCCATAGAAAAAGCGGTGGCTAAAGTGGTCGCAAAGCCGTAAGCAATAATTCTTGGCATTTCTTTTTTGCCATTTTGTTCGGAGTTGCTTCCATTGTCTCCGCGTGCCTCCATCCAAACCTTTTGAAATAAAAGAGGAGAATACCAAGCCCAGCCCAAAAAATAACCAATAAGAGTTGCTACTAAAACAGCAATTGGATTTATTATTTCAAACATAAAATTAGATGAATGAGTTAAATTAGAATAATAGGTTAATTATATCTTTTTAATTGTTTTTACCAATATAGCCAAAGTCCGTGACTACGCAGAATGGGTCCTAAAAGATAAGAAGCGAGATTGGCCACCAAAGATAAAAAAAGAGCTATTCTTATATCAACCTTAAAAAACATACGATAAAAAAGCGCTTCCACTAAGAATACAAATGGTTCGCTCCAGTTTAGTGAAGTTTGGCGTGACCAGGTGTTTATATAAGGAAAGACAAACCAAACGTAAGGAATGGTAGCGAAGGAGGCGAAGATTCCACCGAATATTATTTTCTTACCACCTAATTCTTTTTTCTTAAATAGAAAGCGAAGCAGTATGTAAATGACCAATGTTTCTAGTACAGCGGTGAAAACCAAAGAAGATATAAAGCGGTGAATGTAATCAATTGAGAGCATTTTTGAAGAATGTTGCAATTGTATCATTTTTTATGATTTGACAATTTCTCCCCACAAGAGATGATTGAATGAGCTTGTCACTTTGGAGGAAGTGTATGTACTTAAATCCTTGGCTTGATGAAAGGGTGATCAGAAATGCAACGAGAGATGTTTACGCTGCGACTGTCGCGGCGACTCTCCCCAGCATTTTCTTTCTTTCGTTTTCGATGGAGATGTGGAAACGCTCTCTTCAGTACCCCCGCGCATTGCGCGGGGGTTGAAATTTTATATGAAATCAATTTTCTGCACCATCTCTAGCATTTTCATTTGATCATTTAAGTGACCATGTTGAGCTTCTATGTTTATATAAGGAATATTATTTTTTCCACAATAGACCGATAGGGAGCCGTCCTCGAGCACTTTGATATTATCTTGTAAAACTACATTGAAGTTTCTTTTTTTAAAATATTGAAATAATTCATTGTTTGTAACTAAAAAGAAATCATCTTTATGACGGCTTTTACTTATGTGTATGTCAGCTGTTGCATGAGATTCTTCTCCGCCCTCCAAATAACTCTCTATAGAATAATTGCCATCAGCTTTATTGTTGTGTAGGGCGACTATGATTTGTCCGTTTTTTAAATAAACAATAATATTTTTAGAAAGAGAGAACACTACTTTGTGGACTTTTTGGTTATATTCAGATAAATTTTCTAAAGTATTTTTAATACCTAGATCACTAAA
The DNA here is from genome assembly GCA_021731245.1 of Patescibacteria group bacterium. Classification (GTDB taxonomy): domain Bacteria; phylum Patescibacteriota; class Minisyncoccia; order Phycocordibacterales; family JAKFXT01; genus JAKFXT01. The sequence continues at coordinate 3,699 of JAKFXT010000009.1, read as the reverse complement.
TATTCTATTAGGGTCGAATAGAAACTTTTTATTATCTAGGGTAAAAGAAACGTTCCTTTCTTTTTCTTTGTGTTCTAGGGTAATGATTTTACCTTTAGTCAAAACCTTTTTTGCAGCCTCTACAGAGGTAGTTTCATTACTGTGTAGATTCAAATATATAAAACCGACCCCCTTTAATTCATGAGTACGAATCAAAACTTTTGTTTGTCCCAAGTAGTATTCTTTGTCTATAACTTTCACTTTGTGTACGTAGTCTTTATGGTTACAAATTGCCTGTGGAAATCTCTCCTTACAGGAGCAGTTTACTCTTTTGATTTTCGATATCAAGGGGAATCGGTCACACATAATTTTTTGCTAAAAATTTGCGCGACCCCGCCTCAGCCCGTCGGCTTCCGACTTTCGATTCTATCCGTCAGGATATCATAGTGCCAAAATAAAAATCCACCTTAAGTGGACTTTTATTTATGCCATGACCCTACGGGGAATCGAACCCCGCTTCCGTCCTTGAAAAGGACGTGTCCTAGCCGATAGACGATAGGGCCTTAGTGTTTTTATTTTAGCCGATACCCGCCCGAACGTACCGTTCGGTACGGGCGGGGACGATAGGGCCTTTAAAAACGTTGCTCACTATAACATTTTTTTAATAAATGGCAAAAAAGTATTATAATGTCCCTATGAAAAACACTATTCAAGGATTTCTAGATTTTATACGAAAGTTGGGAGTCTTGGTTTTAGTGCAAATCTAAATTGCCAACGGAGACTTCTTGGCTTACCATTATGGATGTGGATTTATTAATTTCGGATAAAATAATTTTATGCAAATGAAATACATCATTTCTATTGTTTTGGCGTTGGCGGTTCTATCAGCAATACCTTTTCTTTTTGGTAAAAAAGCACCGAATGTAACAACGGAAGATGTTTTCAATAATTTGAAAGTTGAAGAATCAAACAATTCAAATACAAAGTCTGAAGAAGATATGTTTGGCCAGCAAAGTAATAATACAAGTAATCACAATAATACAAACACAAACTCAAATACACAGACCTCAACTCAAAGTAGTCAGGCTACGCAATCACCAACTCCCACCCCCACAGTAACAACACCTACCCCCGCAGTTACCACTCCTACACCTGCTCCAGTTGTTACAGCGCCACCTCCTGCACCGACCCCGACTCCTCCTTCTCCAGTAAGTATTAGTATTGCTGGTTTTGCATTCTCTCCTTCTGCCGTTACAGTAAAAAAGGGCACAACCGTGACTTGGACTAATGATGATAATGTTCCACACACCTCAGTTACTTCTCAAAGTGGTGGATTTGACAGTGGAATGCTTTCAAAGGGTGGAAAATTTAGTTTTACTTTTCAAACAGTAGGAACTTATGATTACAACTGTGGCTTCCATCCTTCTATGCGGGGCAGTGTTATTGTTACTAATTAATTTAAAAATTAATGAATTTTTTCCCTTATAAAATAAATTTCGCGGTAGTCGTTTCCTTAGTCGCTGTTTTTTTGGATGTGGTTTTTCACATCACCTTAACCAATCCAATGGAATCTTTTGATTACTTTGCCGTTAAGTGTTTAATAGCTTTCTTTGTGACTACAGTTTTCTTGAATTGGCCAGCACTAGCAAATGGCAGAGTGATAAATTTCTTTAGTGGACTTTGGGTTTTGATACCAGCATCAATATTCACTTTTCTCATGAGTTTGTATTACCGTTGGTGGGAATTATTAAGTGGCGTGCCTTACGGAATTCGCCCCCCAGACATTGCCTTTATAGATAGAGATAATACTTTTTTGTTTGCTCTTTCTTGGTTTATAGGACATTCTATTTTCTATCTTGTTGGTGTTTGGATTGCCAAAAGGGCAGCAAAGCCGACTTCAGGTATAGTGCCTCCAGGGGAGACGGCTGTATAAAAAATTAAAAACAAAAAGCGGACATCAATCCGCTTTTTCTTTTACTTTTTCCTTAACGCGAAACCAGCTTGCGGGGAAGGACGACACTGGTGTGCCCGGTGTATACTCGTGTCCCAGTACCCGCTTTCCGCTTTCGTCTCTAAGTGTCACCCAACTGACAGTCCCAATAATTGGTATTGAAGGGGGAATTTCGTCTTCCAAGGCGAAGATTCTTACTTTCTGAAATTCCGGCCCGAGCTGAGAGACTCTCTCGGGCAATATTTCCAACTCTTGGTCTTTCATTATCATTTTCCACTCCTCGTTGATCAGCTAATTTAACATTATAATGACAAATTTTATTGTCAATTTTAGGCCCATTATTTGGTATAATCATTACAATGATTATGGATAGAAAGAAAGTAATAGGTGTTACCTTGGGTACAGTTGTTGTTTTACTCATTTTGTATTTTTGGTGGGCACAAAACGAAATTGATTGGAAAAAGATAAATGCTGGAACTTTAAGTTTTGCAGCTAATACCGTTCTTGTGGAAGTGGCTAATACGACAGAGCTTCGAATAAAAGGTTTAAGCGGTAGAGATAGTATTGATGATAAGAAAGGAATGTTATTTGTCTTTGATAGAGCGGAGAGCCCCTCTTTTTGGATGAAAGATATGAATTTCCCAATCGATATAATTTTTTTTGATAAGGATTGGAATATAGTAGATATAAAAGAAAATTTTCCTGCAGAGAGTTACCCAGAAACTTATACGCCAAAAGAGAAAGCTAAGTACGTTGTAGAAGTAAATGCTGGATTTGCAAAACGAAACAGTTGGCAAATAGGCAATAAAGTTAAGTTTGAGGCGTACTAGACAGTTTTTAGCTGTCAGGTTCTAGCTTTTAGCTTTAATAAATATTTGATAGCATAGCCCAACATGCGCGGTTACCCGCCCGAACGACTGAAATCGTTCAGTCGGGCGGGGCTCAGTTGGCAAAAAATTTAATAAGGGCGGTTAGCTCATTTGGTAGAGCGTCTCATTGACGTTGAGAAGGTGACAAGTTCGATTCTTGTACCGCCCACCGAAATGTTCTTTTAAGGAGGCTTCATGAGTCATGTTCTTAGGGCTTGCCCCAAGTGCGCTTCGCCACCACCAATAGTTTGGTCGGTTGGTCCGATGGGGACGAAATGGAAAAGAATTGAGTGTCAGTGTTGCAGATTTACAACCGCCAATTTTCGAAAGATGTCCATCTGTAAACTGGCTTGGAATAACACGGGAGGACTTGAACGAGTTAGGGCCATAAGTCCCACCTTCGAAAGGGGACGAAGGGTAAAAACCCCGACGAAACTGAATCCTTGCACCTGTTGTGATTCAAAAGATCCCGTGGTCGGACTCTACTCTTATACGAAGTCCCAATATCGAGTTCTCTGTCGTTTTTGCGGCTCTTCTACGGGATCATGGGATAGGCCAGATAAGGCCACTTTTTTCTGGAATCGTGCGGACCAGACACCTAATCCTTCAGAATTGCATGAGTGTGGTTTAAGACTCCCAAACCGTAGATTTGCTTAGTGGCGCCTGATGAAAATTCGGCGCCACTTCTTTATTCTGTATAAAAGTTTATTATTCAAGATATGCAAAAAGCCATTACTTTTTTAAAAAAGGACAAAAAGTTTGCCGAGCTTATAAAAAAGCATGGTTTGCCAAACACAATTGGCTCTCGCGAAAATCACTTTCAATCATTGGTGAGAGCTATTATTTATCAACAAATTTCTGGAAAAGCGGCGGCTTCCATAATGAAAAAGTTTGAAGGAC
>JAKFXT010000018.1 GCA_021731245.1 Patescibacteria group bacterium | reverse complement strand
GAGTGATATACTCTTAATAATTATATGCAAAAAGTAAATATTCGTGCCAATAATATAGAATTAACCCCATCAATTGAGGATTATATTAAGAAGAAGACCAATAGTTTCAATAAATACTTAGAAGGTGACAGTGTAGCTAAGCTTTATGTTGAAATAAGTAAAACAACAGAACACCATAAGAATGGAGAGATTTTCCGTGCAGAATTTAATTTGGAAATTAGTGGTGCTACAATGCGATCAGAAGCTGAAGGTGTAGATTTGTTCTCTGCGCTTGATGAAGCTAAAGATGAGCTTCTTGCGGAAATAAGAAAGAATAAAGACAAGAGAATGACTTTGTTTAGAGATGGTTATAGAAAGGTCAAGGATTTTTTGAGAAGATTTAATAATTAAAAGATATGTTTGGTAGAAAGGTTTCGTTCGGTGTTACATGGTCAGTCATTGCTTGCGCTTCTATATTTTGTTTTTATGCATCTCAAATTTTAATTGTAGTGAGTGTTACCAATGATAGACTAAGTGAATCGGAGAATTATGTTTATAATAATATTAGCCATAAAAGATAAAAACTTATGAAAAACGCCATTATTTTTGTAATAGTCGTGGGAATTATAGGAGGAGGGTATTATTTTTACAATAAGAATAATAAAGAGGTAGTGAACAATGAAATAAATAATAGCTCGAGTAACAATACGGAGGTGAATATTAATAATGAAAAAAGTAATACAATGACTATAAAAACAAATATGGGGGAGATAAAGGTGGAATTATATAAAGATAAGGCACCAAAGACTGTAGAGAACTTTGAAAAGCTTGCTATTAGCGGATTCTACTCCGGTATTAGATTTCATAGAGTTATAAAAGGATTTATGGTGCAAGCGGGAGACCCACAATCAAAAGATCAAACTTTGAAAGATAGATGGGGGACAGGGGGACCAGGTTACACCTTTGCAGATGAAATAAATCCTAACGATGAAATATACAAGACAGGATATGTACGTGGAACTCTTGCTATGGCAAACTCTGGGCCTAATACTAATGGCAGTCAGTTTTTCATTATGCATAATGATGTAAATCTTCCTCCTCTATATACTATTTTTGGGAAGGTTGTGAGCGGACTTGAAGTGGTAGATAAAATAGCCAATGTCCCGACATATTTACCAGGGCAAGTGGATAGACCTCTCTCGGATGTCATTATCGAAAGTGTAACTGTAAAATAAAGGTTGTATAATCAAATAGGACATTTCACTATCAGGGAGTGAAAATGAACTTAGATTTAGGGTTCGAGATTCACGATGTAAGTCTTGAACAAAAGGACACCCACAAAGAGGAAACACAAAGCCCAAATACCTTCACATCAGATTCAGAATTTTCTCATCGACTTGAGTTCTGGTTCTTTCATGACTACGGAATGATTCTGGTTCCTTTGTCCACTAAATCAACGAAAAGAAAGGGAGAAGAAACAAGTCACACTATATCCCTCTAAGGAAGTCTTCGTAATTCATTTCTCGCCCGCCTTCGGGTATGACAGATAGCACGCGGAATTCGCCAAGGACGAATTCCGCGTTTGTAATTTTGATTCTAATCTGTTTACCATTTTTCTCAATAAAAAAATAAGTCTTTGGCCAAGTGTCATACGCTAAATATTTCAAATAATTTTTATAGGCATTATCATCTAATTTTATGAGACCATCTTCTTTGTTTATTTTTTTAGTAAAGGTGGCATCATTGTGATTTTGTTCTTTGATGGTTATTTTTCCTTCAAGATAAAGTGGTATTGTTTTTGCAAGTAGTGCTCCGCCCCGACGACCCAATTCCAAAGTGAGTCCTGATGTTTTCATCTGCTCATTATGCTCAGTGTCATAATGGGTTTGCGCCAAAATTGCCCCATGATCCATTTGTTCATCTAAGAGCATGATAGAAACACCCACTTCTTGTTCGTCATTTAATATTTGAGATTCAATAGGTGAGGCTCCACGATACTTGGGTAGAAGGGAAGGATGGACATTCAATGTCCCTTTTGGAGGTATATCCAATATTGCTTTAGGAATTATTTTCCCGAAAGATGCCACTACAAAAATACTCCACTTTTCTTTTTTTAATTCATCAATAAATTCAGAGTCCAGTTTTTCTGGTTGCCTCACTTCAATGTTATTTAATTTTGCCCACTGTTTTACAGGTGGAGCTGTCATTACAAGTCCACGACCCTGCGGTCTATCTTGTGGGCAAATAATAATCTTTGGTATGAGATTACCTGTTTTCAATTCCTCTAAAATACTTATAGAAAACTCGTCTGTTCCAAAAAATGCGAAATTAATATTTTGCATACCTATTTCTTTATTTGCTTTTCAGGTGGTATTTCTTCCAATTTTTCAGCTTTATCTATGAAAAGCACACCATTCAAATGATCTGTTTCGTGCTGAAATATTTGCGCAAGAAGTCCGGATGCACCAAGTTCGAATTTAACGCCATGCTCATTGTAAGCTGATATTTTTGCTTTTTTAGAACGAGAGACTTTTCCGTATAGCCAACGGACAGAAAGACACCCCTCTTCCATAAAACTCTTTTCCTTAGACAATCTTAATATTTCAGGGTTTATAAAAACCAAATCAGTTGATTGGAATTTGTCATTAGTTTTTTCAGTATCTTTTAATATTTCAAAAATACGCGCGGAAACCACAAATATTCGAAGCGGTACTCCAATTTGTGGTGCGGCTATAGCAACGCCGTCTTCTTGTGAGTCCAGCGCCGTCTTCATATCAGCCAAAACCTTATTTATTTTAGGTGTTGCGATATCACTCATCTTTACCGCCTTGGCCCTATCTCTTAAGGTGGCAGAGTTTTTCTGTAAAATGCGTATCATAACGTCATTATACGCATAAAATTAATCCTCTCAATTTGGTTTTTACTATAACATTGATTCCGGAGAAACTTCTACTTTTACTGAAAAAGGCATGGTCTTTATATAATCAGAGAGATTTTTCTCGATATTCTTGTCTTTTGGTTTGCGTAAAATTGCCGTAAGAATAACTTTTTTATTTTTTGCTGGAGTAAAGACGGGAAATATTTCCAAATCATTAATAGCTTGATTTTTCACAATAGAATCTACTATGTTTACAACTTCTTCTTTTTTGCCCTCTACAGAAAATTTAATAAGTGTCTCATATGGGGGTAATTTATAATCTTTACGATTTTCTAATTCATGTCTATAGAAATTATTATAATCTCCTCTAATTGCGCTTTGTAATACGAGAGATTCACTTTGGCGGGTTTGCAAAATGAAAGTCAATTTACTTCGTTCTCTTATGTATTGGATAATAGAAAATATTCTCTCGTGTAGTTTAAAATCAGGTAACGCGAATAATGAGTCCAAAGATATTATGGCAGAGTGTTCTATTTTTTTGTGAAGATAGGGCAGAGATAATTCTGTGCCAACCAAAATACCGCCATTTTTCATAAATTTTTCTATTGACTCAGAAACACTTTTAGCTGTTGGGGTCGTGTCTTTTGATATGACTGTGCAAGGAACATTAGGAAAATTATATTCCAATTCTTGTACTACTCTTTCAACTCCAATACCGAAAGCCCTTAAGTCCCAGGAACCACAAGAAACACAAGTTTCTTTAGCGGCTCGCTTTTTACCGCAGTGGTGACAGAGGAAATATGGTTCGACACTACTTTCGTGCAAAATAACAGGAGACTCGCAGTTGTTACATTTAACAATCGCCTTGCAATCATTACAGAGGGTAATGGGGGAAAGTCCGCGACGAACTGTAAAGAGAAATACTCTCTCATTATTCACTTGAGATTTCTCTATTACTTGTTTTAGCTCTTTGCTTAAAATTTCAAAAGAATTAGTTTCTTTATTTGGCTTAATAGCGGAGATTTTCTTCATATCAATAAGAGAGCTTGTGGCAGTTGATGTCACTCTCATTTTTGAAGCTGACACTCTATTTATTTCTCCCGCTTCTATTCTAAATGTTGTTTCTATGCGTAGTGTTGTGTCAGAAAAAATACAAGGAATTTTATAATGTTTAGCTAAGCTTTCGGCGAAAAATCTAGCATCTGTATACGGTTTTCTTATTGATTTATAAAAACGTGAAAGTTCTTTTTCTATAATAATTAAACCAATATCTTTTCTTGGTATGGAAAGTATTTGTGGAGTACCCATAAGAAGAATGGGATGCTTTTCTTTTATTGCATTAGTCCAGATACTAACCAGTTCTTTTTTGGTTTTCAAACCTTTAAATATAAATATATATTTTTCTATACCACGGGTTAGTTCAATTTTAAATCTCTCTAAATCTTCCAATGTTGGAAAGCAAATTAAAACAGATTGTCCTTTAGCAAAGTATTCACGAATTAGACCTTTATACTCAAGCAATCTTTCTTCTTCTGTACCTTGAAATGCTAAAAGCTCATAATTACTTTTAATACTACGATTGATTATTTTAATTCCGTGTCCGTTTTTAAGTACCATTTCTGGTGTGTAATTGGAAAGAGTGGCACCTAGTGGAGTGTAGAAATAGTCAGCAGTTTCCTTGCTGGCGTTAATAATTTCCGGAAAATAAAATGAGGTAGTTGATTTAGTGTTTATTTTTTTAAGTGAAAAAGAGGCTGTTTTTAATGCCTGCTTCTCATCTTCTAAAGATTTAACTTCCAAAACAATTGCGGAAATAATTTTTCCTCTCAAAGTCACTTTAACCAAAGAGCCTTCAGGAATTTTCTCTTTTGAAAAATAAGTAAGACCTTCTCCAGTCGGACTTTTGGTAATTGGGGCGCAGGTTATGACAAACATAAAATTAATCCAATAATGTCAATAATTGGGCTTCCTGTGAAGCTTCACAAAAGGTATTCCAATACGCCTAGGGCGTATTGGAATATTAATTGGAGAGGAAAGAGATTTTGGCTCCTAATCCACTCAACCTACTCACTAGGTCTTCGTAGCCACGATTAATACTGTAAATATTGCGCAAGATTGAAGTTCCTTTAGCAGAAAGCATTGCTATAAGAATAATAGCTGCGGGCCTTAGTGCGGGCGGACACACCATTTCAGCGTGATGTAGCTCTGTGGGGCCCGTTACAAAAAATCTATGCGGGTCAGCTAAAACAGTGTTTGCTCCCAATCTATCAAGCTCGGCATAATTCAAGGCTCTCTTCTCATAAACCCAATCATGTATAAGAGTTTGACCTCTGGCTTTTGTTGCGATAACCGCAAAGAAAGGAAGATTGTCCATATTAAGTCCTGGGTAGGGACGTGGTGCAATCTTTTCGGGAGAGGCAATGAGTTTTGAAGGGAATGTTTCAATGTCCACCAATTTTGTTTTTCCATTATGAGAAAAATAAGGACTAGATAATTTGTATCGGAAGTTCATTAGTTTTAAAGTCAGAAGCTCTAGTTCTAAGAACTCGATTGGTGCACGGGTTATTTTTATATTTGAATTTGTGACAGCTGCTGTAGCCAAAAAAAACATAGTATCAATTGGGTCTTCGCTTAAGGTGTAATCAATCGGTTCATTCATTTCTTTTACACCCACGATTTTTAAGGTAGTGGTGCCAATACCTTCTATTGCTACACCAAACTTTTGTAGGAAAAAGCAGATTTCTTGCACCTGATAATTGGCGGAAGCATATTTTATTAAAGTACCTTTTGGAATTTTGGCGGCTGCGAGCAAGACATTGACTGTGGCTGTGTCACTCGATTCTTCTAGTATTATTTCGGCACTCTTTAATTTTGGTGCAGAAATCAAAAATGCATTTTCATTAGTTTTTATATCCACCCCCAAATCTTTAAGCGCCCAAAGATGAGGTCTTATTGTTCTCCCACCGAGCTTGCATCCACCAGATTGAGGGATAGAGAATTTTTTAAATGAGTGAACAAGAGAACCGATGAACATTATTATGCTTCTAGTTTTTTTGGCGGATTCGGCATTTATTTTTTTGAGATTAAGGACTTTAGGAGGTCTTATAAAAAGGTCATGGTCTTTCCAATTTATTTTTACGCCAATACTTTCTAAGACTTCTATAAGACGAAAGACCTCTTCAATTTTTGGCATTTTACGCAAAATCGTTTCGTTCTTATTTAAAAGAGATGCTGCAAGAAGGGCTACGGCACCATTCTTGGAAGTATTAGTTTCAATTGTGCCGTGGAGCTTTCTGCCACCCTCAATTTTGAGATTTATTGTTCCTGCCCCGTTAGATATTTTATTTGCCATATTTCAGTGATATTTAGCTTATCTTTTTGATTATTTATTCAACAAAATTATTAACATCATTATCTAACGGGGTGAAATTATTTTTCATTTGAATTTCCATTATTGCATATTTAATATAGAAAATGAAAAACCCCCGCCTGCAGGACGGGGGGTCGAACGAAGGGGAGACAGACAGCTGTGCCAGCTCGCGTCTCCCAGTTGCGTTTGTAGTCGGTGCAACCAATCTTCCGACGCTGTTCAAGACGATGTGGCACTTACCCATCGTCCATAATCCCAGAATGTCGAGAGAAATCCAACTGGAGGTAAGGGATTGCTTTCGATCCCCCCGATTGGTCCTGCTTGTCTTCCGTTTGTGAACAAACTTCTGTTTCGGGTCTTCCAACTACAGAGTCAAACTGCTAACTATGATTATAGCACCTGTAAGGCATTTGTCAAGCCATTTTACGGAGCTATAAAAGATGTGTAAGATGAAGCAACTTTTATGTCTTTATTTTCTAGAAAACTCGGAATTGATTTAGGTACGGCAAACACGCTTGTTTTTGTGCCTGGGAAAGGGGTGGTCTTAAATGAGCCGTCAGTTGTAGCGGTTTCAAAAGCAGATAATAAAATTCTAGCAGTTGGAGCTGAAGCGAAAGAAATGATAGGGCGCACTCCGGACTCAATAATTGCGTATAGACCTATGAAAGACGGGGTAATTGCTGATTATAAAGTGACTGAAGTGATGCTTCGTTACTATATGAGTAAAGCACTTGGAAAATGGAATTTATTAAAACCAGAAGTTCTTATTTCTGTTCCTGCTGGGGTTACTTCAACCGAGCGTCGTGCTGTTGTGGAAGCAGCTATAAAAGCGGGGGCGAAAAACGCATATGTGGTGAAAGAGCCAATCCTTGCAGCAATTGGCGCGGGAATTCCAATTCAAGAAGCACGAGGTCATATGATAGTAGATATTGGAGGCGGAACGACTGATGTTGCTGTGATTTCTTTGGGTGGAATTGTGGCGGCTAAATCTGTGAAGTGTGCGGGAAATAAAGTGGATGCGGCAATTGCTGATTATGTAAAGAAAACATTCAATCTCTCAATTGGAGAAAAAATGGCGGAGGATATAAAAATAAAAATTGGTTCTGCGGTGCCGATTGAAGAAGAGCTTTCTATGATGGTGAAAGGTAGAGATTTTATTACAGGACTCCCGCGCTCTGTGGAAATTAGAACTAACGAAATGGTAAAAGCTATTTCTAAAGAACTTCGCGAAATGATTAAAGCTATTAAAGATGTTTTGCAAGAAACTCCACCAGAACTAGCTTCCGACATTATTGATCAAGAAATAACAATGACTGGAGGCTCGTCTCAACTTCGCAATTTTCCAGAACTTGTATTTCGTCGCACTGGTGTCAAAGCACATTTAGGAAAGGATGCTTATTATTGTGTGGCAAAGGGGACTGGAATTGCACTCGAACACTTAGATGTATACAAAAAATCTATTATCGCCAAACGCTAGTATAAAAATTTTGTTAACTCTGTGTGGTTTTATTATTGAGTTGCGCTAAAATTTTTCTAATTTAACTTAGTAAGATTTTAAGTTATTTTCTTCAAAATAACTTCGTATAAATTTATGAAATCTCTCGGCTGGTTCTTTTTTCTGACCATCTGTTTTTTGAAGCATATATAGATATGATACAGCTATTCCTGAAGCGTAAACTATAAATAGATTGTCCAATTTTCGATCAACTGTGATTCCGCTGGTTGATTCATATCCTTTTATAAACGATTCAAAAAACTCTTTTTTACCTGAGAGGGCCCAGATGTCAGTCCCTATTCGGTAAAGAGGTATCAACTGGTGACCTACACCCCACTCTTCTTTAGGAGGAAAAGTATCCATTAATAAGAAAGACTCTTTTGAATAGATTGCATTATGGCTATGAAAATCACCGTCTACAGTGACTTCGTCAGATAACTTGGTCTCAAATAAATCTTTGTTTTTTGTTCGAAAAATTTCTAGAAAATCACAATACATTCCCGATTCCTCCTCACTAATATATTCAGTAACAGATTTTATCCAGCTTCTCAGGTCATCAGTTCTTTTTTTGTATAGATTATAGAAGTTGTGCCCAGATAATTTTTTCTGAATTTTATTTAAATTTTGTGCGAGCTGTTTTCCAATCTGAAAACAGTCTTCTTCTGTAATGCTTTTACGCATTAGTTTTTCAAACAACATATCATGTGTGTCCACACGATTCATTACAATAATAATTTCTTCAGGATTTAGCTTTACATTTTTAATTTCTCCATTATTAACAGAGATTCCAATCAGTTCTGTGTATATGGAAGGACTAAGAGCGTTGTTCCATTCAAAATCTCTTTTTGTAAATGAAAATCTCTCTTCTTTTGAGGATATGTCTCGAAATCCTTTATTAAAGAAATCATTATCATTCTTATAAAATTTATAAACTTTTTTATCAAAAACAAAAACATTTGAAATAACCGTCTCAATATGTTTAGGATAGCCATTCTCACCAGGGAATTTACCAGATTTAAAGAGCTCTATTGAAGCTTTTTGAGAATAATCCATTTTTTGAATATAGTAACTGTTTTTATAGAAAATAAAAAGCGCGGGCGGCTGGAGGAGTATTGCTACTTGTCCGAACCGTCCGCGCTGGTTTGTCAGTTGGAAGCCTTCACCGCTTCGATCAAAAGGTCGTGGATGTGACCGTTGGACATCAGATGTCCGGCGATTTTGTTGTCGCTGTAGTGCAGCGACTCGCCGAAGATGTCCGTCACCTTCCCACCCGCTTCCGTCACTATTATGTGGCCAGGAGCGGTATCGTGGTGAGAGGTACCGGGGAAGATCGTTCCCGCGAACTCGCCGGTCGCTACCGCAGCTTCGATGTAACCGATGCTGCAGAAATTGATCAGCGTGACGCCGCGTTCCTCCAGGTACTGACAGACCTTGAGGATGTTGTAAGGACAGCCGGGCCATGAGACGTAGCCGACGACCGGGCGGTCCTTGCGCGTTACAGCGCTCGAAACCTTGAGTTGCGTAGAGTTCATCCACGCGCCCTTGCCCTTCTCCGCGTAGTACATGCGATCGGTAAACGGGTCGTAGATCACACCCATCACCGGCTTGCGCTCGTACATAACGCCAAGCATGAACGTCGAGACTGGCATTCCCCAAGTGTAGGGAAACGTACCGTCGATGGGATCGCACATGACCTGCCAAGGCGAATCCTTGCGATCACTGCTTTCCTCGCCAACGATGTCGATCTCTGTCGAGATTTTCCGAACGTGGCTGATGACCATTTCGTTGATCTCGGTGTCAGCCTTCGTCAGGGGTGTCGTGTCAGTCTTGATCACGCGCTCCATGCCGAAGTGCGTGAAGTACTGTTTCATGACGCCTCCCGCTAAAAGGGCGACACCACGAAGATCCTCGAGTGTTACGGGTGACTTTTGAGCACTCACGGTGCCTCCTTTTTAATTGTGAATGGTACTAAGACTTGACCTTATTCGATTATAGCATAACTTGACTTTTTAGTCAAGTATAAGAAATATTGTTTTTTGTAGTGTTACAATATTAAAAATGAAAGCCAATACTCACTCTTATTTAATATTAGGGAATAAAAGTGGCGTCACTGCTCTAAAGAAGTTTCTTGAGAAAGATTGGGGTTTTAATATTCCTGGGAACCCAGATTACTATTCTTTTGAATATGAAACTCTTTCTATAGATGACGCTAGGAAAATAAAGGCAATTGCAGGAACAAAGCCATTTGGTGAGAAGAAAATAATAATTATTGCGACGAACTTTATAGGAGGGGAGGCGCAGAATGCTTTACTTAAGACATTGGAAGAGCCAAGCTTAGATACTTATATTTTTATTATTATACCAAACGAAGCCAACTTACTTCCCACTGTCCGTTCACGTTTGTCTCATTTAGATTTAGATAATATTCAGGATAGAGATAATGAAGAGTTGGCAGAGAAATTTTTAAAATCAAATAGAGATGAGCGACTGAAAATTCTGGGCGAACTTCTAAGTCACGAAAGTGAAACTAAAAAGAGTGATTTAATTTCTTTTTTAGACAAAATTGAAAAGAGCTTAGCTAAGGAGGCACTTAAAGATGAAAAAGTTCAAGAGGGATTAAAAGAACTTCTGGAATTAAAGGGATACTTGAGTGAAAGGTCTCCTTCGGTCAAAATGATAGGGGAATATATAGCGCTAAAATTACCTGTCTTTCAAAAATAATTCAACAATATATACTAATAATATGGCTTACAATTTTTCTTCCCTCAAACAAAAAGCAAAAGAAACCGAAACTTGGTTTCAAAAAGAACTTGGCTCTGTCCGCACTGGGAGGGCAAGTCCACTTATATTGGATACTGTAATGATAGAAAGTTATGGGGCTAAAATGCCCGTCAATCAATTAGCGAACGTATCTATAGAAGGACCAAGAAGTCTTCGAATTTCTCCATGGGATAAATCAGTTCTAAAAGATATTGAAAAGGGAATTGTTGCGGCAAATTTGGGTGTGGGGGTTGCGGTGGACGATGAAGGTATAAGAATAAATTTTCCAGAATTAACAGGAGAGAGACGCACTCAACTTATAAAACTTGCTAAAGAAAAATTGGAAGAAGCTCGTATCGCTTTGCGAGGGGAGAGAGAAGAAGTGTGGGAGGATATTCAAGAGCAAGAAAAGGAGGGAAAAATAAGTGAAGATGAGAAATTTCGAGCCAAAGATGAGATGCAAAAAATAATCGATGAAGGCAATAGAAAGTTTGAGGAATTGTTTAACAAGAAAGAATTAGAAATCTCAAATTAATCAGAATTAATTATTTTTTAATATACTTTTTAAATACACGAATAATTTTTTACTAAAAATTTTCTCTGCTCGTCCCGATGTGATCGGGACTGCGCAAGGTATTTAAAAAGTATGTTGGGGAGCTTTAATGCAAAAATACAATAATGAATATACTAATTTTTCTAATAATTCTTTTCTTTTTGGTTTTAGTCCATGAGTTTGGGCATTTTATTGTTGCAAAAAAAAGTGGTATTAGAGTGGATGAATTCGCCATAGGTTTCCCCCCAAGATTATGGAAAAAGAAAATTGGAGAAACTCTTTACTCGCTCAACCTTTTACCAATTGGTGGATTCGTCAAGATTTTTGGAGAAAATCCGGATCAAGAGTCAATTGAAGGACCGGACAAAGCAAGAAGCTTTGTTCATAAACCTCGCTACATTCAAGCTTTTGTTTTGTCTGCGGGAGTTATTATGAATATTTTGTTTGCGTGGGTTTTGTTTTCAATTGCAATAATGATAGGACTTCCAGCGCCCTCTGGTTATGCGGGAGACAAAGCCCTTCAAAATTCAAATGTTTCAATACTAGAAGTATTGCCAGAGTCGCCTGCACAAAAAGCGGGTCTTATGGCAGGAGATAAAATCTTAGCAATAGAGTCAGAAGGTGAAAGTTTAGAAAAATTAGAAGTAGAAGAAGTGATGAAATTTATAAGTACTCACGGAGACAAGAAGATAATTACAACAATTAAAAGAGGTGAAGAGACAAAAGAAATAGAAGCAACGCCTGTGAGAGGTCTTTTAGAGTATAGACCCGCGCTTGGAATATCTTTAGGACAAGTCGGGACACTGAAATTGGGATTTTTTGCTTCAATATTTGAGGCGGGGAAAATCACTATTTATATGATTGGGGCAATTGCAATTGGACTTTTTTCTCTCTTACAAAATCTTATTTTTGGAGAAGCGGATTTATCTGGCATTGCAGGCCCAGTGGGAATAGTTGGTCTCGTAGGAGACGCTTCTACTCTCGGATTCGCATACTTACTTGGGTTCACCGCAATGATTTCTGTAAATTTGGCAGTGTTAAACCTGTTGCCCTTTCCAGCGCTTGATGGGGGACGACTTCTTTTTGTAATTATTGAAAGCGTAATTCGTCGCCCCATAAAACCAGTTATAGCGAACACTCTCAATTTTGTTGGTTTTGCGATTTTGATTTTGTTAATGATTGTTGTTACTTATAACGACATAGCGAGAATTTTGTAAAAAAGAAAACCGCCGGCTTTTGGCCGGCGGTGGTAGTCGATGGGGGAGGTCCACATCATTCGTTGTTGGGATACATTCCCTCGCGTCCTTTCCAGTCCCAGAAATACCCGAATGCGAAGAAACAAAGGCTCGCGAGGATGATGAGGAAGATGGAGCCTCCAACGATGTATTTCGAGTGGAGGCTGCCTTCGGCAATTCTTATTCCCGCCAAACTGCAAACGAGCAGGAATCCACCGATTCTGGCCCAAAGGCCAGGATTTTGGTACCACTTCATTTTTTTCTCCCAGGATGAACAAAACTTGATTATAACATATTACTACTATTAGTCAAATAGTTTGGTAGAGTAAAGTTTTTAAGATACAATTTACAAATCTCAAATAGGAAGGAGAAGAATTTTTTATGTTGCAATCAAAACTATTTACTAAAACTAAGAAGGAAGCCCCAAAGGACGAGGTCTCTAAAAATGCCATTTTACTGAGTCGTGCGGGCTTTATTCACAAAGAAATGTCCGGAGCATATTCCTTGTTGCCACTAGGGGTGAAGGTGATGCAAAAAATAATGAAAGTGATAGCAGAAGAAATAAATGCTATTGGGGGACAAGAATTATTTCTCACATCGTTGCAAGAAAAAGAAGTTTGGGAAAAAACAAATCGTTGGGATGATAAAGTTGTAGATAATTGGTTTAAAACAAAATTAAAAAATGATACAGAAGTAGGTCTCGCCTTTACTCACGAAGAGCCATTAACAAATTTGATGAAAGAATACGTTTCTTCCTACAGAGACTTACCATTTTCTGCTTATCAATTTCAGACAAAGTTTAGAAATGAGACACGTGCCAAAAGCGGCATTATGAGAACTCGCGAATTCATAATGAAAGATCTTTACTCCTTCTCTAAAGACGAAAAAGAGCATCAAGATTTTTACGAGAAAGCGAAAGAAGCTTATACAAAAATATTTACTCGTCTTGGTCTTGGTGATAAAACATATACAACTTTTGCATCCGGCGGCACATTTTCTAAGTATTCACACGAGTTTCAAACTTTGACGGATGCCGGGGAAGATGTAATTTATGTTGATAAAGATAAGAAAATTGCCGTAAATAAAGAAGTTTACAATGATGAAGTTCTTTCTGATCTGGGACTAAATAAGTCTGATTTAGTGGAAGAAAAAGCGGTTGAGGTGGGAAATATTTTTAGTTTAGGAACGCGTTTTTCAGAAAGTTTCGATTTAACTTATCTTGATGAAAAAGGTGAAAAGAAACTGGTTGTCATGGGTTCATACGGCATAGGACCAGCTCGTCTCATGGGAACAATTGCAGAAGTTCTGTCCGATGAAAAAGGATTAATTTGGCCAACAACAGTAGCTCCGTTTGCTGTTCATTTAATATCACTGGGCGCTAAAGGAAGTAAGACTGAAGAAGAGACTAAAAATCTTTATAGACAACTTCAGGAAAGAAAAATAGAAGTTCTTTATGATGATAGAGATGTTCGCGCAGGGGAGAAATTTGCTGATTCTGATTTGATTGGAATACCACTTAGAGTTGTTATTTCCGATAAGACAATGGCAGAAGGGAAAGTAGAAGTGAAGAGCCGAGGCGATGGAGGTGAAAGAATGATAGATGAGGCAGAATTGTTCGTACATCTGGAGAAACACAGATAAGTTATTTTATTTATGTATAAAAAATTAAAAGAAAAGCTTTATCGAAAGGTGAGCAATGATATAGGAATTGACTTGGGAACGGCTAATACGCTTGTTTATATGCGTGGCGCGGGGATTATTATCAATGAACCGTCTGTTGTCGCTGTGAACCAAAAGACAGGGCGAGTGGTGGCTGTTGGAAAAGAGGCCAAGCAAATGTTGGGGCGCACCCCCGCGCACATTGAAGCGGTAAGACCACTTGTGGACGGGGTAATATCCGATTTTGAGGTGACGGAAGAAATGCTTTCTTATTTGATAAATAAAGCTGAAGGAACGAATAAAAAGATTTTTGGACCGAGAGTTGTGATTGGGGTGCCCTCAGGTATTACAAACGTTGAAACAAGAGCCGTGAAAGATGCCGCCAAAAATGCTGGCGCGCGCGAGGTCTATATTGTGGAAGAACCTATGGCTGCTGCAATTGGTATACGACTTCCGGTGAAGAATCCTGTTGGAAATATGATTATTGATATTGGTGGAGGGACAACTGATATTGCCGTCATCTCTTTGGAGGGAATTGTTGCTTCAAAAAATTTACGCGTTGCAGGAGATAAATTAAACAGTGACATTATTTCTTATATTAGAAACGAATTTAAAATTTTAATTGGAGAAAAAACAGCCGAGCAACTTAAAATTTCAATTGGAGCCATTTTGCCAACAAATGAAACTTTGGAAAAAACAGTAAGAGGACGCGACTTAGTGACGGGACTTCCAAGAGAAGTGGTGATAACTGACAATGATGTTCGTGAAGCTGTGGCGCAATCAATAGATAGTATTATTGAAAGCACTAGGGAAGTACTTGAGAAAACACCGCCAGAAATTCTTTCTGATGTTATGCAAAGGGGAGCCTACTTGGTTGGAGGAGGAGCATTATTTAGGGGACTCAAAGAACTTTTGGAAGAAACTTTGAAAATTACCGTCCACGTAGACACTGACCCACTTACAGCCGTTGCTCGTGGCACGGGAATAATTTTGGAAAAAATTGAAGATTACAGATCTGTATTAATAGAAGACGAAGATGAGCTACCTCTTAAAAACTAATAGAAATGAATCTTTACCTAAAAAAATAGCACTTTTTCTTGGCGCCATATTGATAATATGGTTTTTAGGAGGCTTTATAGTAAATATTTTTTCGGGAGGAACTTTTTTTATATTTAGACCAATATTTATTGCTACATCAAAGATTTCAGATTCTTTTTCTATTTATTTTTCTTTTTTAAAACCGAAAGCACAGCTTATAGAAGAAAATAATTTACTTAAAGAGCAGTCTAAGAATTTTGCTATTTGGCAATTAGATTACGAAGTATTGAAAAGTGAAAATGAATCTTTGAAAGGAATTAGAAGTTTACACGCTTCCTCAACTTCAATAGTTGCCGCTGTTCTAAAGACACCAGGGAGCTCGCCCTATGACACCATTTTGATTGATAGAGGGGCAAACGACGGCTTGATTGAGGGTATGGAAGTGCATGCTTTTTCTATAGTTCCGATTGGCTTAATTGATAAGGTTTACGCCAAATCATCTTTAGTCCGCCTTTTCTCATCTCCTGGGGATTCCCATGATGTTTATATTGGGGAGAGTAAAATAGCTGGAAATGCTGTTGGTCGAGGCGGAGGGAACTTCGAAGTTATTTTGCCAAGAAGTAATGAGGTAAAAATAGGAGACCCTGTAGTATTTCCTTCAATCGATAGCAAGATTTTTGGAGTGGTTGAAGTAGTGGAAGAAACGGAAGGGGGAACCTTTGAGCGTATTCTTTTTAAAAACCCATTCTCTTTTAATGAGCTGCGCTTTGTGCAGATTATAAAATAATATGTCTATTTTTTTAAAAGGTTTATTTTGGGGTTCCTTCTTATTTTTATATTGGCCCATTACTTTTGCTATAGGTTTAGTCTTGGGTATATTTTTCAGATACTGGGGTGTTATTTTAGGATTTTTGTTTATAGATATTTTATTTTTATCAAATAATAATTCTTTTCTAATACCAGAGCTTCCTTTTACTGCAATATCAATATTAATTTTATTCGTAGGCACTTTCTTAGAAAAACACCTTTGGGTGGGAAAAGATTCTTACTAAGATAATATATATGAACCGTGATAGAGAGATACAGAAAATTTAAAAGGCAGGCCGATTGGAGAAATCAAAATGAGATTTTTCCTGATGAAGTTTTTATTGATTCTAGAAACTTGCCAGAATTTGATAAAGAGAGATTTGAAGGTCAACTTGAAAGACCTATTTCTCGCGGAGCTCTTTATTCGACAGTTGCCATTTTTATTTTAATTGTTTTAGTTTTCAGTTCGAAGTTATGGTCACTACAAATAAAAAACGGTGAGGCGTATGCAGAGCAAAGTGAAAACAATAGGCTACACCACGAGGTTATTTTTTCTGAACGGGGAATAATAACTGATAGAAATGGAGTGGAACTTGCGTGGAACGCACCAAAAGAAAATAGTATTTTCCCAGACAGGAAATATATAGAAAAGAGTGGTTTCTCGCACGTTCTAGGTTATGTAAGTTACCCCAAGAAGGATAGTGCTGGTTTTTATTATCAGGATTTCTTTGATGGAAAAGAAGGAGTGGAAGCACTTTATAATACCGAACTTTCTGGAGAGAACGGTCTTAAACTCACAGAAACAAACGCTAAGGGGGAGGTTGAGTCCGAAAGTGCGGTTGAGGCGCCGAAAAGCGGGGAAAAGCTAGTCCTTTCAATTGATAGCAAGATTCAAGAAGAGCTTTATAAGCAAATAAAGGCACTTGCTACTAAAGTTGGTTTTTCGGGTGGCGCGGGAGTAATTATGGATATAAAGACAGGAGAGATTATAGCCCTTACGAGTTATCCAGAATATTCATCAGCTGCTCTTTCAAGTGGAAGTGAAGTGGAAATTAAAAAATATAATGAAGATTCTAGAAAACCATTTCTAAATAGAGTGGTAAGCGGGGTCTACACACCTGGCTCAATTATAAAACCATATTTGGCGCTCGGTGCTCTAAAAGAAAATATAATAGATGCAAATAAGAAAATACTTTCAACTGGAAAAATTGAAATACCAAATCCATATAACGATAAAGAGAAATCTATTTTCGTAGATTGGAAAGCTCATGGCTTAGTAGATATGAGAAAAGCTATCGCTGTTTCGTCCAACGTCTATTTTTATGAAATCGGAGGAGGATTTGAAGACCAGAAAGGTCTTGGAATTACCAATATAGAAAAGTACATGAGGCTTTTTGGTTTTGGTAATTTGACTGGACTTGAACTTGGAAGTGAAAAAGAAGGGACGATACCAAACCCAACTTGGAAAGCAGAGAACTTTAATGGAGATGATTGGCGTTTGGGGGACACATATCACACCTCTATTGGGCAATATGGAGTGCAGGTGACCCCAATTCAGGTGGTGAGAGCGGTTTCTGCAATTGCGAACGACGGACACCTTTTAATGCCGACACTACTTTCGGCTTCATCTACTATTTTTGAAAAACCGAAAGATATTATTTTACCGATTTCACCGAGTTACTTTCAGGTGGCAAGAGAAGGTATGAGACAAGGAGTAAATGGTGGGGGAACGGCGTATGGATTAAATATTCCAGAAGTTAAGCTCGCAGCTAAAACTGGGACAGCTGAAATAGGAACATTAAAACAATATGTTAATTCTTGGAGTACTGGATTTTTCCCATATGAAAATCCAAAATATTCCTTCACCATTTTGATGGAGCGCGGGCCTCGCGCAAATACACTTGGTGCTACGCTTGTAATGCGTGAACTTGCTCTTTATATGGCACGCGAGACTCCAGAATATTTTGGTAAGGAAGCTAAAAAAGTAATAGAAGATAAAATAGTTAATTCTGATGAGATTGGTGGCGTTACGGAAACAGATATTCCGGAATTGCTACCACAATAGAATATAAAAAATGAAAACCGCCCGCAGAAAACTCGGGTGGTTTTCATGCGGGCGGAGACTACTACAAGAGCGGTATTTTCGCGAAGGTTCCTCCATCGCCGATTCGGCCTATTCCAACTTGGCGAAGCTTTATTTGACCGCCGTCGGAGTTAACTCCAAACCACGAGACCTTACCAGATCCAACTAGTACGCGGACAGGTCCATTGAGCGGAATGCGTGACACCCCAATTACATTTCCCGCAATCCAGCCGACATGCCAACCTTTTCCGTCTCCACTAGTTGGTTCCAAGACCACATAGTTTTTCCAGCCACCTAAACGTGGAAGGTGGAAAGTTATTGGCCACCAGTGACCAGCGTCCACTATGCCATTGCTGTGAATCATGAAGGTCAGGTAAAGATGAGCAACGTCCTCTTCTTTCAGGTGATGATTGTTCCACCTGTGCGTTCTCTGCGGTTCTTCTTCTGATGCACCGGAGAAAAATCTCATCACTGGTTCAAACAAATCATCGCAGAAGCAGGCCGCCTTAGAAAGCGGCTCAACTTGGATTTTATTCACGTGAGAACTCCTTTCGGTGACTTCTGATTGTTGAAGTAAGCACGTGGCAAAGAAGCCAAGCGCGATTATTGAGATGGACAGAAGTGTCCGTAAAGCTTTTTTAAGGAACACTCGGGCCTCCTTTCCTTGTTTAGTTTCCCGATTTATTCTTAATTATATACTATAATATGATAAATGTCAATGATTTGAGTATAGTGCAAAAATGCTATATAATCCCGTTGCTATGAATAAAGACGGAAAGGAGTATTTAACTAAAGAAAAACACGAACAGCTTACAAAAGAATTAAAAGAGCTCCTTACGAAGGGGCGCAAGGAAGTCGCTGAAAGCCTTGAATATGCTAAATCACTCGGCGATTTATCAGAAAATGCTGAATATCATGAAGCGCGGGCTGATCAAGCGGAAATAGAAGAAAGGATTTCAAAACTCGAAACAATACTTAAAGACGCCGTAATACTTAAGGCCCATCACTCTGAGATAGTGGATATAGGTTCTACTGTTGTTGTGCAACGTGAAGGGGGAGATAAGACCAAATATCAAGTTGTAGGTTCCGAAGAAGCTGACACAAAAGCTGGTAAAATTTCCAATCGTTCACCCTTAGGTGAATCTATGATGGGTAAAAAGAAGGGAGATAAATTTACATTCAAAACTCCAAAAGGTGAAGTTCAATATAAGGTAGTAGACATCGAATAATACCTTTCTCCGACAGTGTTTTTTTGTTAAGCTAAGTAAATGGCGATTGAGGAAATTCGTAATTTTAGATTACAGAAATTAAAGAAACTGCAGGAAGCAGGAATGGATCCCTTCACTGGTAAAACTAAAAGGGATTTTTCTATTGGAGAAGTATTAGAAAAATGGAGCAATTTTGAAAATAACGAAAAGATAAGCCATGTTGTCGGCCGTGTGATGGCGCTGCGCGGACAAGGGGCTCTTATTTTTGTTGATATAGATGATGGTACTGGCAAAATTCAGAGCCTTCTCAAAAAAGGAGACATAGAAGATAGTCTCCTCACTTTGTTTGAAGAAACTATTGATCTTGGAGATTTTATAGAAGTTTCCGGAACTTTTTTTGTTACAAAACGTGGAGAAAAAACAATTGCTGTAAAAGATTGGAGAATTCTTACCAAGTCACTTCATCCATTACCAGAAAAATGGCATGGACTTCAAGACGTTGAAGAGAGATACCGAAAGCGATATTTAGATATTTTGCTTAATCCAGAATTGAAGAAAATAATTGAACTTAAGGCAAAATTTTGGCTACATACTAGAGAATTTTTGAATAAAAAAGGATTTATTGAAGTTGAGACTCCTACATTTGAAATAACTACAGGTGGAGCGGAAGCTAACCCATTTATGACTCATCACGACGATTTCGATATAGATGTATATATGCGTATTTCTGTTGGTGAATTATGGCAAAAGCGTTTGCTAGCCGCGGGATTATCAAAAACTTATGAAATTGGAAGAGTATATAGAAATGAAGGGACAAGCCCAGAGCATGTTCAAGAATTTACTAATTGTGAATTCTATTCATCGTATTGCAATTTCGAAGAAGGGGTCGCTTTTACAGAAGAGCTTGTGAAAGAAGTTGTGAGTAGAACTTTTGGTAAAATGAATTTCGAAACTCGAGGTTTCAAAATAAATCTCGAAGGTAATTGGCCACGTCTTAATTATGTTGAAACAGTTAAAGAAAAAACGGGACTAGATGTTATGAAAGCGAGTGAAAAAGAATTGAAAGAAAAACTTAAAGAATTGAAAGTTGATTATGAAGATAAAAATAGAGAAAGATTGGTAGACTCACTTTGGAAATATTGTAGACGCCAAATCACAGGTCCTGCTTGGCTTATTGGGCACCCAAAGTTCATTTCTCCTCTTGCCAAGGCAGTAGACGGTAATGGAGAATTAGTAGAAAGAGCACAACTTATTTTAGCTGGAGCCGAAGTAGGAAATGGTTATGAAGAACTTAATAATCCAATAGAACAAAAAGAAAGATTTGAAGAACAGCAAAAACTTCTCAAAGGGGGAGATAAGGTGGCTATGATGCCGGACTTTGAATTTGTAGAAATGCTAGAACACGGTATGCCGCCTGCTTTTGGTATGGGTTTTGGTGAGAGACTTTTTTCATTTTTGGTTGATAAACCAATAAGAGAAACCCAGATTTTCCCTCTGATGAGACCTAAGAAGGAGAGTAAATAATAAATCATGTTTTCGTCGGTCGAGGTGTGAGTAATTTTTACTATGGAAGAAAAGAAAAATAATAAAAAGAAATATATTTCAGGTATTGGTGTTTTTGTCAGATATCTCAAAAAATTTGCGAAGGTACTTTTATTTATTTGCTTAATTAATACGGCTACAGCATTTCTTAGTGTGGCCGTACCATATCTTTCAGGCTCGCTCTTGGATAGCATCATTATCGCGACAGGTGGAGAGGTAAAGGAAAGTATAGTAATCAGAATATTAAATGGTAGTTTTTACTACATATTTAGTATCTGGATAATATTTGGATTCTTGGATGCAATTTTTTCTAGATTCAGTTCTCGTCAGATCAATAAATTAGAAATATCTTTAGAAAATTCCTACTATGTTGATTTTGTGGCAAAGCTAATGCATTTGCCCATGAGTTTTCATGCGAATAGGAAATTAGGAGAACTTACCCAAAACCTTTCTAAGGGCGCAGGTTGGCTTTCTAATCTAGCAAACGAACTTTTTCAATCGATACTCCCGGCACTTTTAAGTATGGTTGCAGGCGTCACTATCGCCTTTATACTCTCGCCCGTATTAGGATTCACCCTTTTAATTGGGGGAATAATTTTTATTTTAAGTATTTTGCCATTAGTAAGAAATTCTGAAGGGCTGCAAGACAGTACCTGGAGATTATATTCCGATGCTTACGAAGTAGCTTACGAAACGGTTGATCATGTAAAGGAGGTTAAACAAGCAGGACAAGAAGATATAGAAATAAATAAGGTTTCTAATTTATTCAACAATATAGCTGCCCCCGTTTGGATAAGGTTGATGCAGTTTTGGCAAAATTTGAATTTTTTTCAACGTTTCATAGTAATTTCTGTTCAGGGAGTACTGTTTGTTTTGGGTTTCAAATTGGTTTTAGCTGGGACAATCAGCATTGGAGAGTTGGCTGCCCTAAATGGCTACGCGGCCCTTATTTTAGGACCATTTGTTACTATTGGTCGCAGTTGGCAGAGAATGCAATCAGCGGTTACTTATTTATCAAAGAACGAAGAGATCTATAAATTAGAGGAAGAAAATTATAAACCAGAAAATGAGCGCAGGCCCGATTTTTCTAAAGGTATATCTTTTGAAAATGTTTATTTTAATTATAAAGATGGAGCAAGAGAAATCTTGAAAGGATTGTCGTTTAATATTTCTTCAGGTATGACTGTTGCTTTGGTGGGCCGCTCTGGTGAAGGAAAAAGTACGGTCATTGATCTCATTGGAGGATTTTATTTTCCCACTAAAGGAGATGTTTTGGTTGGAGGCGTTTCCATCAATAACTTGGCCCTACAGGAACTAAGGAAAAGAATTGCTTATGTTCCACAAGAGATTTATCTTTTTAATACAACTCTTAAAGAGAATTTGATTTATGGAAGTGAAAACATTGATTTAAAAGAGATTATGAAAGTTGTAACAGAAAGCGGTTTAGAAGATTTTGTAAAATCTCTTCCAAAAGGATTGGAAACGACAGTCGGGGAAAGGGGAATAAAACTTTCAGTAGGTCAAAAGCAAAGAGTCGCCATAGCTAGGGCAATGCTTAGAAATCCTCAAATCCTTATTTTAGATGAACCAACCAGTGCCTTGGATATAGAGACCGAGCGCTTTATAAGCGTTTCTTTAGAAAAGCTGATGAAAGGACGCACTACTTTTATTATTGCCCATCGTTTAAGCACGGTTAGAAAAGCTGACACAATATTAGTATTAGAAGACGGTAAGGTTATAGAGTCAGGTAAACACAGTGAGCTTATAAAAAAGAAAGCCGGTGTCTATAGGAAATTCCACGAGATGTATTTGGGTTCTTACGAGAATAAAGAGAATTAATTTAAATGGATACCGTTAGAAATCAAATAAATTTTGATGTTATAATTTGAAGATGAATTTCATATGGAAAAAATCATTTCTTGCTACAACTTTTGGGGTTCTAATCCTTGTTGTTTTGGTTATTAATTATAAAGAATCTTCAAATAATAATATTTCAATAATTGAATCAAAAACTGTTTATAATATTGGTTTAATTTCTTATACTCCCACGCTTGCTAGATCCATTGACCAAGCGAAGGAGGTGTTGAGAGACTACGGGGAAAAAAACGGCTTTACTTTGAATTATTTGACAGAGAATACTTCTTTAGAAAAAATAAGTGAAGGTAAAATAAGTTTTTTTGATGAATATGATGGTAAGGTCGACCTTTTTATTACTGGCAGAATGGGTTCTTTGGCTATACGAGAAAAAAATAAAAATATCCCAATCATTACGATTGCTTTTAGTGAGTTAGATGGTGACGGGGAAGAAAGTGAAAATTATAAAAGACAAAAAAATTCTATAATTATAGAATCTGGTAACGACTTTGTTGTTGGTGATCGACTTTTCTATTTAACGCAAATCCTTCCTAATGCAAAGAAGATTTTGGTCCCGAGGGCTTCTAATAAAAGTCTTTTTTCTAATTCAAAATCAATTTCATTATTACATGAAGCGGCAAAAGAATATGGCGTGACAATTATAGAAAAGGAATTTGAATCAAGGGAAGAGATGAACAAGTTTTTCCTAGCAAGTTCGCCTGATGATTTTGATGCAATATTTCGATACCCAGATCCTTTTATTTCGGCTAATCTTGATCTTATTATAGCCATGTCATTACAACAAAATATTAATAAACCAATTATCACAGCTGCTAGGGCAGGTCTTGAAAAAGGCGGTCTCCTTTCTTATGGAACAAGTGCTATTAAAATAGGAGATGAAGTGGCTAAATTGGCTTACTTATCGCTTTACAATAAGATTAATTTAGATAGCTTGCCGACCCAACACATTCATTATTTTGAGCTCGGCATTAACTTTGATGTTGCTCGGAAATTCGGCATAGAAGTATCACCAACTTTAAAAAATGTTGCTAATTACATTATAGAAGCTAAATAGTTTAGAGTATGGACATTCTTTCACATGGGCTTTATGGTTCAATAGCATTTGGTCGTAGGAATCGACGTGCTTTTTGGACTGCTTTTTTCTTTGGTGTCGCACCGGACTTATTTTCTTTTGGAATATTTTTTATTCAAAGGATTTTTTAATGGGAAAGTAGGGGAGTTATACAAAACGGTCCACCAGACCCATCCACTATTCCCGCTTACGTTGATTCTTTTTATAACATTACGCACAGTCTCATTGTTTTCGCAGTTGTCTTTGCAATTGTTTGGGTAATTATAAAAAGACCATTTTTAGAAATGCTTGCTTGGCCACTTCATATTTTAGTGGACATACCGACCCATTCATCACAATTTTTCCCGACACCATTTCTGTGGCCAATTTCTGATTTTCATATAAACGGCTATAGCTGGGGCAACCCAGAAATATTCTTCCCCAACGTCATCTTTTTGGTGAGTATTTATATATGGTATTTCCTTATACGCCCGCGCCAAAGGAAGGACCGTCTAAATCAAAATACGCTTTAAACAAAGGTTTTTTATAGAAGCTTAGCTATAGCGCATTTGACGAAAAATCAGATGCGTTTTTTGTTTCCATAATAGTTCATGATATCCACATACATAGTTAGGTAAGGTGGGAAATAGTGGGATAGAATGGTATGGAAGTGGGAAGAAGTGGGAAATCTCGTTCAGAGCTAATTCTGAGACGGGATATTAAAACGTATGTTGATTGGAGAATACACTCATACGGTAGATGCGAAAAATCGCATCTCACTACCAGCCAAGTTCCGAAAGGAACTTGGTAACAAGGTAGTGATTACAAACGGACTAGATTCCTGTTTGTTTATTTTTTCGCTGAAAGAGTGGACACAATTTTCTCTAGAAATTAGCAAACTTTCTTTGGTCCAAGGAGACAAAAGAAAATTCACAAGATTTATGTTAGGCGGTGCTTCAGAAGTTGAAGTGGACTCAATTGGAAGAATTCTAATCCCTGACTTTCTCAAAGAATTTGCCAAACTAAAAAACAAAGTGGTTTTAGCAGGAGTACATAGTCGTGTTGAAATCTGGAGTGAAAGGGGATGGTCTGATTACAAAAAGGGAGTTGAGAAAGATATTGATGTTTTGGCAGAAAAATTAGGAGAAGTGGGCGCACTGAATTAAATGAGTATCCACAAAAGTGTTCTTTTAAAAGAAATATTGAATGGGCTAAGTGTTCCAGAAAATGGAATTTACTTTGACGGAACCCTTAATACAGGAGGCCACGCAAAAGCGATTGCGGACTCTGTAAAAGGAAATATAACAGTTGTTGGAATGGACCAAGATAATGAGGCGCTTATAAAAGCAAAGATAAATCTTGAACACAAAGCTAAGACTCTAATATTGAAAAATAGCAATTTCAGAAATTGTGAAAATCTTTTCAAAGATTTGGGTTTAAGTGGAAAGGTTACGTCGGTATTGCTTGATTTAGGGTTTAGTTCCGATCAATTAGAAAATTCAGGACGTGGATTCTCTTTCAAAAAAGATGAGCCCCTTCTAATGAATTTATCTAGTGGTGAAACTAAATCTAAATTTACAGCTGTTGAAATAATAAACACTTGGGATGAAGAAAACCTAATAGCCATATTCAAGGGTTATGGAGAAGAAAAATATTCGAGAAGAATAGCCAAGAAAATAGTAGAGAGAAGACTATTAAGCCCAATCAACACTACGAAAGAATTGTCCGACTTAATAGTAAGCGCTTATCCAGTCAAAGAGCGATTCAAAAGAATTCATCCAGCGACGAAAATATTTCAAGCACTTCGTATAACTGTGAATGATGAGCTGGAAGCTCTTAAAGATGGATTAAGTGGTGCATGGGAAATAACAGGAAAAGGTGGACGAATTGCCATAATCTCATTCCACTCTTTAGAAGACAGAATAGTTAAAAGATTTTTTCAAGAAAAAGCAAAGCAAGGACTTGGAGTTTTGTTAAATAAAAAGCCAATTACAGCAGGAGATGAGGAGATAGTAGAGAATCCAAGAAGTAGAAGTGCCAAGCTAAGAATTATAGAGAAAAAATAAATATGATAAGAGTCACAGTCATTAAAAAACATAATATAGTGCTTTTTTATACATTAAGTCTCGCACTTTTGATGACTATCGTTTCTTATACTTATCTTTTAAATAAAACAATTGCTGATGTGGTCTATGTTGATGTAGAGCAGAAAAAACAAGCGCAGTTACATTCTGATTTGAGTATTTTGGAAAATGAGTATCTTACGGCTATGTCCCGTCTAACGCTTGAAAAGGCCTATGAAATGGGATTTGTAGATGATTCTAAGCCACAATATCTATCTTTGAAGAATTTCGGAGACGCTCTTTCTTTGGCAGAAGCAGAATGACGTTTATAGTATAGGGATGAAGGACATAATCTCTTTCCGTACTAAAGTACTGTCACTACTAATTGTTTTGGTGGGCATTGTTTTAGTTTCTAAACTTTATTTATTACAAATAGTTTATAGTGAAACCTTTAAAGCTAAGGCTGATCATCAATATGTCTATAAAGGGAGTCAAACCTTCGATAGGGGGAATATTTATTTAACCCAAAAAGATGGCTCCTTGGTTGGAGCAGCTACTTTGAAAAGCGGATTCACTCTAGCGATTAATCCAAAGGTTTTAGCAGAGTCTGGGACAAGCACAGAATATATATACGAAGAAATAAATAAAATTTACCCAATTGATAAGGAAGATTTCCTCAGAAAAGCGTTACTTACGAATGATCCATATGAAGAAATTACAAAAAGAATAGGAGAACGAGAAGGATTGGCAATTTCTAATTTAAAGATTGATGGAGTTATTTTGGTTAAAGATAGGTGGCGATATTACCCAGGGGGGAAATTGGCTTCTCAAGTTCTAGGTTTTGTTGGTTTTAAGGGAGACACTCTCACGGGCCGATATGGAATAGAAAGTTATTATGATGATGTACTTTCACGAAATGAAAAAACTGCCTACAGTAATTTTTTTGCGCAGATATTTTCTAATGTAAAGACCACAGTAGAAGAAGGAACTTATAGAGGGGAAGGAGACATCGTCCTTACTATAGAGCCATCAGTGCAACAGCACCTTGAAGACACTCTAGCTAAAGTAAAAAAACAATATTCAGCAGATAGTGCGGGCGGAATAATAATGAATCCAATGACTGGAGAAATTTATGCTATGGCAGCGAATCCTGATTTTGACCCCAATGAATATAATCTAGAAAAGAGTACGGGAGTATTTGGAAATCCGCTTGTAGAAAATGTTTATGAAATGGGCTCTATTATAAAACCACTTACTGTTGCTTCAGGGCTAGATGCTGGCGTTATAACTGCTCTTAGTACATATGATGACAAGGGCTCAGTCACTTTGGATGGTAAAACATTTTCAAATTATGACGGCAAAGCGCGTGGAGTGGTCCCTATGCAGGAGGTTTTGAGTCAATCGTTAAACACAGGGGTGTCATTTATAGTGACGCGTCTTGGTAATGAACGTTTTGCTGATTATATAAGGAATTTTGGCTTTGGAGAGGAGACAGGGATTGATTTGCCAGGAGAGCTTCCTGGATTAATCAAAAACTTAGAAAGCACGAGAGATATTGAGTATGCGACAGCTTCTTTCGGACAAGGTATAGCTTTAACTCCAATTGAGACAGTTCGTGCTCTTGCCGCTTTGGGGAATGGTGGGACTTTGGTCACCCCTCACGTTGTTAAAGAGGTGCGATATAAAATAGGTATTAATAAAAAGATTTCCTATGACGCTGATGAAAGAGTGATAAAAAGAGAAACCTCTGAAGAGGTAACGCGAATGCTTGTGAATGTTGTAGACAAAGCGCTCCTAGGTGGAAAAATAAAAATGGACCACTACACAATGGCAGCAAAAACTGGAACTGCTCAAATTTCTAAAGAGAGAGGCGGGGGATATTATGAAGACAGATACCTGCACTCATTCTTCGGGTATTTACCCGCATATAACCCTAAATTTATAGTTTTCTTTTACATTTATTATCCAAAAGGAGTTAAGTATGCGTCTGAAACATGGACATTGCCTTATGCCGATACAGCTAAGTTTTTAATAAATTATTACAATATTCCACCTGATAGGTAAAATTAATCTATTCTCTTATTCGCACGAATAAGGGAATAGATTTTAGACAAAAAGAAAACCCGCCGAAGCGAGTCTCCTCGTCTGGCGGGCTGCGATGTTATGTCCGGGGAAGTTCGACGAGATAAGTCAGGTAACGACCGAAATCTAAGGTCGTCATCCAGACTTTCCCTTTCTCATCTTTCCACGCCCAGGGATGGTCTCGGTCGATTCCATTCGTGCGAAAGAAGACTTTCTCTCGTTGTTCGCGCCTCGGCCCTTTTTTGCCGACGAAAATCCTCTCCTTTCCTTCAATGCCCACGAACGATCCGGTTTTCTCTTTGGCGTTGATATACAAAATCATGTTTGTATTGAAGTCGTCGTCGTGAGAGTCCTCATTGTAGACGACGGGACCATTGCTGCTCCTGAACTCTCCCAGGAGAAGTTGGAATACAGTATTCATTGGGTCATACACAATCGCGAAGACCTGTTCCATGACCAGCTCCATTTGAAAGAACGATTATGAATTTATAAAGTAAATTATAAAAAAGTCAATAGTATGTCTC
>JAKFXT010000011.1 GCA_021731245.1 Patescibacteria group bacterium | reverse complement strand
GCTTGATATTGATTCAATATCAGATGTGGCCATGAGTAATTTTGAAAGGGGAGTTTCTGAAATTTTGCCTCCTGTTGCAGGCTCCATAAAA
The DNA here is from genome assembly GCA_021731245.1 of Patescibacteria group bacterium. Lineage (GTDB taxonomy): Bacteria > Patescibacteriota > Minisyncoccia > Phycocordibacterales > JAKFXT01 > JAKFXT01. Next base: position 28,465 of record JAKFXT010000011.1, on the reverse strand, counting down.
GAAATAATTGATGAATATAAAATTGAAGTTAAAGGGAAAAAAGTTTTGATAATTGGAGCGGGTCTTTTGGTGGGAATGCCTGTGAAGATTTTGTTCCAAAATCTTCACGCCGATGTGGAAGTTATTACTAAAGAAATTAATGATTTAACTCCTTATACAAAAAAAGCTGACATTATAGTTTTAGGAGCCGGTTCTCCAGGAATTTTGAAACCAGAAATGATTAAAGAAGGAGTTGTTGTGTTTGATGCGGGAACGAGTGAAGAAGGAGGAAAGATGATAGGGGACGCAGATCCAAATTGCGCTTCAAAATGTTCATTTTTTACTCCAGTTCCAGGAGGAATTGGACCAATAACTGTGGCTATTTTATTTAAAAATCTACTGAAACTTTCGGAAAATAGATAGTTGAATAAATTCTCTAAACCTGCATAATATAACGCTATTATGTTAAGAACCCGCCTCACTGCTGCTTTTATCCTGCTTGTCGGAATATCTCTTGGATTTTTCGTCTATTTTTCTGAATACAAGCCAGAAAGCAAACTGGGTAAATGGCCTTTTCGTTTGGGTCTAGATTTGAAAGGGGGAACCCATTTGGTTTATGAAGCAGACACTTCCAAAGTTGCTTCTGGTTCTGTGGGCGAAGCTATGGACTCACTTCGCGAAGTCATAGAGCGACGCGTAAATATTTTTGGAGTGTCAGAGCCACTCGTACAAGTTGAGCACGCAGGATTTATTTCTGGGAATACGCAGGAGAGATTGATTGTAGAGCTTCCTGGTGTAACTGACATAGAAGAAGCTGTGCGCGCAATTGGCGCGACCCCACTTCTCGAATTTAAAATGCTGAAGGACGATTCTCCAGCTTCTTTGCAAGATATTGCTGATCCCGCTCAATTCGCCAGTCACTTTGCTGATACAGGATTAACAGGTTCATTATTGGAGAAGGCGACACTCCAATTTGATCCAAATACTCAAGAGCCACAAGTTAGCTTGAAATTTAATGCTGAAGGTCAGAAATTATTTGCTAAAATCACAAAAGAAAATCGTGGGAAATATTTGGCAATATTTTTGGACGGAGCTGTTTTATCTCTCCCAGTAATTCGTGAAGAAATACCAAATGGAGAAGCGCAGATTTCTGGTGGTTTTGCTCCGGAAGAAGCCAAAGTTTTGGTTCGTAATTTAAATTATGGTGCGCTTCCTGTTCCTATAAAACTTGTCTCCACTCAAACCATAGGTCCATCTCTTGGAGAAAAGGCGACTAAAGATAGTCTGAAGGCGGGAGTGATTGGCTTTGCACTGGTCTCAATATTCTTACTTTTTTGGTATCGCTTACCAGGGCTTGTGGCAGTTTTGGCACTTGTGCTTTACAGCTTGATAATGATGGCTGCCTTTAAATTTATTCCAGTTACTTTGACTGCCGCAGGTCTTGCAGCCTTTATTCTTTCCGTTGGTATGGCGGTAGATGCAAATATTTTGATTTTTGAAAGAACTAAAGAAGAACTACAATCTGGTAAAAAATTAGGCGAAGCAATTCACGATGGTTTTGGAAGAGCATGGACTTCAATAAGGGACTCAAACATTTCTAGTATGATTACGGCCATTATTTTGTATTGGCTTGGTACCTCGGCTGTTATTAAAGGTTTTGCCCTAGTATTTTTCTTGGGAGTTGTGGCTTCAATGTTTACTGCTGTAACGGCAAGCAGAATATTTATGTATTCTCTTGGATTCAATCTAGAACGCCGCGGAGGAATTATTGATTTTCTATTCGGTAGCGGATTCAAAAAATAATTGGAAAAATAATATGAAAATTGTTAAAAACAGAAAAATATTTTACATAATCTCAAGTATTGTTGTACTTGCCTCTATCATTTCTCTTTTTGTTTTCGGACTAAATTACGGAATAGATTTTAAGGGTGGTTCCATTATGGAAGTAGGATATCCATTGGAGAGACCTGAAAACGGGGAAGTAGAAGCATTACTTGCCACTTCTGGTTTTAAAGGTTTTTCTCTCCGAGCAAGTGGAGATACGGATTTGATAGTCCGAACCGCTCATTTGAGTGAAGAAGATAAAACGAAGCTCCTAGGAGCACTTTCTGGTGGAGGTAAATGGCCGCTTGAACAAAAGCGTTTTAGTTCTGTGGGGCCAACGTTAGGTGCAGAACTTCGTAGTAAGGCGCTACTTTCAATTGCTTTAGTAATCATAGCTATAATACTTTTTATCGCTTTCGCTTTCAGAAAAGTTTCAGAGCCAATTTCTTCTTGGAAATACGGATTAATGGCAATTGTCGCACTAATTCACAATGTAATTATTCCGACGGGAGTGTTTGCAATACTTGGGCATTACTTAGGAGTAGAAGTGGATGCGCTTTTTGTGACCGCACTTCTAGTTGTTCTTGGTTTTTCTGTGCATGACACAATTGTGGTGTTTGATAGGGTTCGTGAGAATTTGAAAAAGAACAAAGAATATAATAAGAAAGAAATATTTGAAGAAACGGTTGGAAAAAGTGTTTCGCAAACTCTCGCTCGCTCAATCAATACCTCCCTTACAACAATTATCACTCTTGTTGCTTTGTATATTTGGGGAAGCGAATCAACAAAATGGTTTTCTCTCGCACTTTTGATTGGTATTACAGTTGGAACATATTCTTCTATTTGTTTGGCATCTCCTCTACTCGTAACTATAGAAAAAAGACAGGATAATAAATAAAAAAAGCCCCGATACCCCGGGGCTTCGCCGACAGTCGGACGACAAATGGCGACTTTGCCGAACCAGTGTGGGTCTGTGGTGGATCTAACCACACCATCCAAGTGAATTTACTTCTCCACCATACATCGCCTTGTCAGTAGCGACGAACCTGCAAACGTAATTTACGTAATAATAAATTCCCTGTCAAGCAATTGAGGCCCTCCCTTTCACTTGCAATTTGGTCTCCAAAGCGGTAAAACGCGAGTATATGAGTATGTCTATAAACCTTAATTTCTATAAGGAAGTACCTAAAACTACTGAAAAGGACCTTCTTGTTCGTCTTTCTAATTCTGCAAAAGACGAGATTTTTAAGGAAGGGGGAGTGCGTTATTTAAATATTTCTCTTCCTAAAGATAGTAAATTTACTCGCCGAAAATATTTTCTATTGGTTCGTCGTATGATAATGGCGGCTAAAAACGTAGGAGCGAAAAGAATAATAATTGATTTGAATCATAAGGAATCACTAAAAATTGCTAAAGAAAAATTGCGTGAAGCTAAAATTGATTTGAAAGATGCTGTTAAAATATTCGCCACCAATTGTTTAATGGCAAATTATAAATATGTTGTTTATAAAGAAACTCCAAAAGACGGATGGAATTTTGTAGAAGAAATTTGTTTTGTTGGCAATGTGAACGCAAAAATAAAAGAATTTTTGAATGAAGGAGTTTTAATTGGTGAAAGTGTAAATAGGACAAGAGACTTAGCTAACACGCCAGGAGGAGATATGACACCTTCTATTTTGGTGGAAGAAATAAAAAAGGATATTAAGGGGCTTCCGATTGTAATGAATGTTTTGGATGAAAAAGAAATGCAACGCCTAAACATGAATGCGATTTTGGCTGTCGGTCGTGGGTCTGATGAGGAGTCAAAATTTATAGTTTTGGAATATTGGGGAACAAAGAAAAAAGAAAATCCTATTGTTTTAGTTGGTAAAGGAGTTACCTATGATACTGGAGGATTAAGTATCAAATTGGGAGATGGAATGCTTGGCATGAATATGGATATGTCGGGAGGTGCAGCAGTACTTCAGACTTTAATTTTGGGTGCAAAATTAAAATTAAAGAAAAATATTATTGCTTTGGTTCCTGCGGTTGAAAATGGTGTTTCTGGAAAAAGTTATAGACCAGGGGATATTATAAAAAGCATGTCTGGAAAAACTATTGAAGTATTAAACACTGATGCAGAGGGAAGGGTTATTTTGGCTGACGCTCTTACTTACGCTAAACAATATAATCCAGAACTTGTGATTGATGTTGCAACGCTTACTGGGGCTGCAATAATTTCTGTTGGCGACAGAGCCAATCTTATTTTTTCAAGAGACGAAAAATTAATTAAAAATACGCAAGAATTGGGGGAGAAAAGTGGAGAATATGTTTGGCCACTTCCTATGTGGGAAGAATATGAAAATGATGTAAAGGGATCAGTGGGAGATGTTACAAATATTCATAATAAAAAGAATCGTCAGGCAGGTTCTATAATGGGGGCTGTTTTCCTTCTACAATTTGCTAAGGATTTTAAAAAGTGGATGCACATAGATATGGCGCCCCGAATGGAAGCATCAAGTGATGAATTTCTTTCAAGTGGAGCTGTGGGTTCACCTGTAAGATTGTTGTTAGAGTTTTTAAGGAAATAATTTTTTTGATTGGTGAGAGAATTAAATTTTTTTTCACCAGTTCGGAAGACGGGCTGAAGAGTTCTGAAATTACCTGGAGAAATCCCATGAGCATTTTTTTGAGATGGCTACCATTTGCCATCAGAGATTGGCTTTCGGAATTGATTGAGGAAAGAAAGTATAAAAAGAAATTGGCCTCTGTGAAAAGAGGAAAGATGGTGTTAGACGCTCTACAGTGTCCGCATTGTTTTTCCCGTAAAGAGCCTTCGCAAGCCGAACCTTTGCAATGTAGTCATGTTGCACATTTGCAATGGAGGTGCGCAGAGGAAAGCTGCGGGAAAGTATTTCTGTGGCCATGATTGGGGCGCCGTATTCGGCGCCCTTTTGTTTTGGTTATTTTTTACCCACAAGTTACCCCCAGAAATGGCCTTTTTGAGCCATTTTATGGGGTTGTTGACTTACCTTTTGATATCCGTATAATGCCTCGATGTCCCTAGTTTTTAGGGATTTGTTATTTGACAACTTGTTATGAATGTCCCGATTAAGTCCTCCCGGACTTAATCGGGACGAACCCGTTGAAATTCCGCAAGCAATTTCAACGGGTAGAGATTTGAGAAACGTGAAGAAGTCTATATCGTACTTTACGATAAGCTTTGGCAAGTTTCCTGAAATTTCTTTGAGAAAATTAAGAGACCACAATTATTTTTGCTAGGAGCGAAAAATTTGTGGTGTACAAAATAATTCCAAATTAGAGAGCTAGCATCAAATGAACAAAATATTTCTTGGCAGTAGATTAATTAATTTTAATTTTGCTGACATCCTTTATTTTGTTCCGTTCGAAATTTAATTTAAACTTTAAATTTATTTTTAGAGTTTGATCCTAGCTCAGGATGAACGCTGGCGGTGTGGATTAGGCATGCAAGTCAAGGGGGCCGCAAGGCAACCGGCAGACGAGGTAGTAACACGTAGGAACGCACTTTTTAGTCGGGCATAGCTCGTCGAAAGACGGGGTAATTCCTGATAGTCCCGCAAGGGTAAAGATTTATCGCTAAAAAAGCGGCCTGCGCAGTATCAGCTAGTTGGTAGGGTAATGGCCTACCAAGGCTATGACGCTTAGGAGAGCTGAGAGGCTGACCTCCACCGATGGAACTGAGACACGGTCCATACACCTACGGGTGGCTGCAGTCGAGAATATTTCGCAATGGGGGAAACCCTGACGGAGCGACACCGCGTGATTGATGAAGTCCTTCGGGACGTAAAGATCTTTTATGAGGGAGGAAGTAATTGACGTTACCTCATGAATAAGAGGCTCCTAACTCTGTGCCAGCAGGAGCGGTAATACAGAGGCCTCAAGCGTTATCCGGAATTATTGGGCGTAAAGGGTGAGTAGGTGGTCATGTTAGTTTTTTGTTAAACCCCGCGGCTTAACCGCGGATCTGCAAGAAATACGGCATGACTCGAGGATGTAAGAGGTGTACGGAACTCATAGTGTAGGGGTGAAATCCGTTGATATTATGGGGAACACCGAATGCGAAGGCAGTACACTGGTACACTCCTGACACTGAATCACGAAAGCGTGGGTAGCGAATGGGATTAGATACCCCAGTAGTCCACGCCCTAAACGATGTCTGCTAGCCATTTAGAGTATCGACCCTCCAAGTGGCGAAGCCAACGCGTTAAGCAGACCGCCTGGGTAGTACGGCCGCAAGGCTAAAACTCAAAGGAATAGACGGGGACTTGCACAAGCGGTGGATCATGTGGTTTAATTCGACGCCAAACGAAGAACCTCACCAGGGTTAGAAATGCAAACGAAGACATTAGGAAACTTTTGTCGCCTCACAAGGGCGGTTGCACAGGTGATGCATGGCCGTCGTCAGTTCGTGGTTTGAACTGTTCCCTTCAGTGGGCTAACGAACGCAACCCTTATTGCCTGTTACAAGTGTCAGGCGAGACTGCCCCCGCAAAAGCGCACAAATTAAAATTTGTGTTGCGCGCTTTTGCGGGGGAGGAAGGCGAGGATGACGCCAGGTCAGCATGTCCCTCTGATACCCTGGGCTACACACGTGATACAATGCATATGACAACGGGTCGCGACGGAGTAATCCTGAGCCAATCTTTATAAACATATGCCCAGTTCGGATTGAGGTCTGCAACTCGACCTCATGAAGCCGGAATCGCTAGTAATCGCGGGTCAGCTATACCGCGGTGAATACGTTCTCAAGTCTTGTACTCACCGCCCGTCAACTCAAGGGAGCCAGGAGTACCCAAAGTTCCATGTATATGGAACCACGGTAAATTTGGTAACAGGGAGTAAGTCGTAACAAGGCACGGGTAGCGGAAGCTGTTCGTGGATTAATTCAAGAGAAACCAGTCATAGGGGCCGTTGTGCCATCCTATGATATTGGTCGGTTTTCTGTCTCTCGATCGAGGATGGAAAGGATAATGATTATCTATCCCTAAAGTTAATCTGACAGGTGGAGAAAGTTCCACTCTAAACTCTGACGTAAAAATTGGAGAAGAAGAACGGAACAAAATAAAGGATGAAAGAAAAAACCACCCCGCCTAATGGCGGGGTGGTTTTTGTTTAGTGTGCGCGCGATAGGAGTCGAACCTATGACCGCTCGAGTATCAGTCGAGTGCTCTACCAGCTGAGCTACACGCGCAATTGCCTATTTTTAACAGAAAAATGAAGTATTGCCAAGGAAAAAATTTTAGTATGTAGATATTAAAATAACCTTTTGTTAGAATAAAAAGATATGAAAGAATCAGCACCAGGAGGGAAGCCACCAGAAGAAATTAAAGAAGAAAAAACAGTCAACAGCTCTCGTCGAGGATTTTTGAAAACGGTGGCTGCTGGCGCAGCTGCCGCTACAGTTGGTTTTGGAGGTAGTATTGCTGAAAGAAAAATTAATAAAATAATTGAATCTGGCTCTAAACAAGAAGTTCCTGTAGATCAAGCAACTATATGGGCGCAAGAGCAGGATCAGGTTTGGATAAAAGCTTTGCAAGAAGGAGACCAAGTGGTTTTATCCTCATTGAAGAATTTTATGGAGATTTATTCAGTGGAGGCAAAAATTTTGGCTGATAGAATAGCGGATGTTCAAAAGAAGTTGTCAGACCAGCATTGGGGTAATGGTGTTAGATCTTTGGCTTATAGGCAATTAGGTTTTATGCAAGATCGGTTGAATTGGTTGCAAAATGAAGTGGCGGTTTATTCTGGTCATATAAAAAATTATTTGGATTCTCCTAAACCCAATAACCAAATGAAAGAAGGGAACCCTAATTCAGGGAAAAAAGGACCAATGTCATAGACAGGTTTTCTTTTTAGGTATGCAATTTAATTTCAATTCACGGCCCAGTAAGGATAATACAGACATTTTTTATAAATTATGATATTTTATACAATATGAAAAAAGGAACATATGTTGATGGATTTATAATAAAAATCCCAAAAAAGAAAACTGCAGAGTATAAGAAAATAGCCAAAGATGCCTGTGCTGTTTGGAAAAAATTTGGCGCACTTGATTACAAAGAATGCATTATTGATGATGTAAAACCAAAATATGTGGTTAACACATTTCCAAAAATGACAAAATCAAAGCCAAATCAAGCGGTATGGTTTTCTTTTATAACTTTCAAATCTCGCAAACACAGAGATGAAGTGAACAAAAAGGTAATGGCTTACTTTGATAAAAAGTACGCTAAACAAGAAATGAAAATGCCTTTTGATATGAAAGAGTTCTCTTACGCTGGCTTCAAGGTAGAAGTAGGGATGTAAGGAAGGGGACCTCAAATATTTGCTTTTTAAGCCCTCAACAGAGCCACTTTCTTCCTATTGACCCCGTAGTGAATTTTGGCATTAGTTTACCTTTGTCCCGATGATTTCGGGACGATGCCAAAATCTACTACAGGGTTGACTTTTTATACTATATATGCTATGATTGAGGGTATCTAAACTCGCAGGGAGATTTACGATGAAGCTCTTTCACAATCAGCAACGACAGTCGAATCCGTTCAACGAAGAAGAAAATCCCCGCTATTGGATCATGTTCCTGGTGGGAGTCATCACTCTGGTGATTTATGGTTTCTATGTCTCGATGCCGCCGGCCAAAACGCTGGTGAACAACGAAATGCAGCGCGCCGAGTCGGCGTGTAATTCCGGGAAAGACCCCAAGGCTTGCAAGTACCTTCGTGACGTCGAACGTCAGTAGGCGGCCGTCATGAAATGGAGCGAAGCGGGGAGGTTGGATGTGCTGGCGGGAGCAGTTTTCCTCAGCATAATTTTCGCCAAAGGTGTCGCAGATCACCTTTGGCGGAACGAGTTCAGCTGGACTACGGTAGGGGGGATTACGGCCCTCGTTGTTCTACTGGCTCTCTCAATCTGCCTTCTTTGGGATCAGCTGTTTCGTTCAGGCTGTTTCCCGAATCAAAACCCGACCTAGGTCGGGTTTTTCTTTTTTGACTTTGTGTATGAATAGTGTCAACATCAAAAATAATCAGTTTAATCCTACAGGGAGGGTTGAAATGAACATGTACTTTGAGCCTAGTGGAATTAAGTATGGTCGGAGTCCAGCGCTTTTTATTTTGCGTTTTGCTGCAGTTGTGGCGATTGTGGTTGGCCTGTTTGCCGTTGGCTGGCAGATTTATCACGATGGGGCGGTTGGAGAAGTATTCCGTGATCCCAAGCAGCCCACGGTCATTGGGGCCATTCTCGTCGTGGTAGCCCTCGTCACACTCTTTTTTCTGGGAAGAGAGGACAAGAAGTAGCTCTTTCATCAGTCCCAGGAAACTCCCGCACTCACGTGCGGGTTTTTGTTTTCTTATACCTCGCTTATTATTAAAAGATGCAGAATAAACTAATAGGAGTATTCGATTCAGGAAGCGGAGGGCTTACAGTTTTGTGTGAAATAAAAAAGCTAATACCAAAAGCCGATATTATTTATTTTGGTGATTTGAAAAATGCGCCGTATGGAAATAAATCTCCAGAAGAAATTGGAGCTCTCACAGTTTTAGGTTTTCAAAAACTTATAAATAATGGCGCAAGTGAAATTGTTTCTGCTTGTAATAGCGCTTCCGCTAATATTGTTTTGCCACTTTTGGATTCTTTTAAAATAAAACCAGAAAATATTATTGAAATGGTGGGCCCTACCGTTCGCGCTTTTTCTGAAAACAGAGACGCCAGAATACTTTTAATTGCGACGGAAGCGACAATTAAATCAGGAATTTATCAAAATGGATTCCAATCCCTCCATGTGGATATTCAAACCCTTGCCCTCCCACATTTAGCAGGAGCGATAGAGAACAAGACCTCTCACCCAGCACTTCTCGCTATGATTGGGGACGCTCTAGAAAAATATAATGGAACCTATGACACTTTAATATTAGGTTGCACCCATTTTCCTTTAGTTATTGATTTGTTTAAACGGAACATTCCAGGAGGAGTCACAATTTTTGACCCGGCCGAAGTCGTCGCTCGCGAAGCCCAAAAACTATTCTTACTACCTAATTCGCGCGAATGGGCGAATAAGGAAAAGGGAAGTATAAGATTTATTATATCCAAAGACAGCGATTTTTTCAGAGAAAAAGTATCAGAGTTTTTTAGTAGTGAAAATTACACTATTGATGTGCTGAAATGATGTGATAAAATTGTATATATGGAAAAATTCCCCTTAAACTCTGAAGAAGAGACAGTTTCTCCTTTAAAAAAAGAGAAACCAGAAAAATCCGGAAAAATCTCTAGATTTATCAATACAGCAATAATTGCTGGTGGGGTGGCACTTGGAGGAGCTGCCCATGAAGCTGATGCACAATCTCTTAAAAAGGAAGCATCCACTTCACAAAAAGAATCGGTAGGAGTAACAGCTAAGACTGCTTGGGCAAAAGAAATGGTGGGAGAAGCAAAAAAAGAAGCTTCGCAATTACAGAACGCAGAAGACCTTCGTATGTGGACAGTTTCCCACACCTCTCCTTTTATTGGTGAGTTTTATATGCCGACCAAAGGTCCACTTGTAGAAGGAACGTATGGAAAATCTAGAAGACTTTCGCCAGATGAGGCTCGCTTTCTTGTAACTCAAGTTAAAGAGCTAATAAAGATTTATACTGAACTCCACAAAAAATTCAATCAACCAACCATTGAAAATATTACAAGTCAGTTCCAAGGCATGGAAGCTAGTCTTTTGGAAGACACTTCCTACGCTCGTCAAAAAGAACGAGAGATATTAGAGAACTGGGAAAAGAAACAAGGTAGATAAAACATAGAAGTCCCTATGAGGATGTGGTAACCTTGGGGCGTGAGCCACTATCAAGATTTTTTTCAAGGTAAAAAGATAACAGTAATGGGACTCGGCCTTTTGGGGCGTGGGGTGGGGGATGTGGCCTTTTTAGCTGAGTGTGGCGCAGATTTAATAGTTACAGACTTAAAGACAAAAACAGAACTGAAGGAATCATTAAATAAGCTTAAAAAATTTAAAAATATTAAGTATGTTTTGGGCGAACACCGGTTGGAAGACTTTAGAGACAGAGACTTTATATTGAAAGCCGCTGGAGTGCCACTCGATTCTATTTATATAGCAGAGGCGAAGAAAAATAATATACCAGTTGAGATGAGCGCTTCTCTTTTCGCTAAACTCGTGAAAATTCCCATTATTGGTATTACAGGAACACGTGGCAAATCCACCGTTACGCATTTACTACATCACATTTTAAAAGAAGATAAAAAAGATGTTTTGCTTGGAGGAAATGTTAAAGGGGTTTCTACTTTGAGTTTACTTAAAAAAGTTAAGAAGGATTCTATTGCTCTTTTTGAATTAGACTCTTGGCAGCTTCAAGGATTCGGTGATTCTAGGATGAGTCCGCAAATTTCTATTTTCACAACATTTTTGGACGATCATTTGGCTTATTATAAAAATGATAGGAATCAATATTTTGAAGATAAAGCTAATATTTTTAAATATCAAAATAAGAATGATATGTTAATTGTGGGGAAACAAGCCTCGCCATTTGTAGAAAAAATATCAGGGAAAATTAGCGTTAAGCCAATTGTGGCGCCAGAAAAAATAAATGGATTTAATTCAAAATTAATTGGCGCTCACAATGATTATAATATTGCTTTGGCGGTAACTGCAGCAAGAATTCTTGGTGTAAAAGATTCCATAATTAAAAAAGCTGTAAAAAGTTTCAAGGGCATAGAAGGCAGGCTGGAATTAATCAAAGAAATTAAGGGCGTGAAATATTACAATGACACCACTGCGACGACACCAGACGCTACTGTTGCTGCACTCAAAGCTTTAGGTAAAAAAAGTAAAAATATTATTTTGATAGCAGGTGGCTCTGACAAGAATCTTGATATGAGTAATTTTATAAATACAACGAAAGATTTTTGTAAAAAAGTAATATTATTGAGCGGAAGCGGCACTGCAAAAATAAAATCTCTAATTGAAGCCGAGGAATTTGATAATTTGAGAAAGGCAGTAGACTCGGCGCGCCACTTGGAACGCCGCGGAGATGTTGTTTTGTTAAGTCCAGCTTTTGCATCATTTGGAATGTTTAAAAACGAATATGATAGAGGAGAACAATTCAATAAAATAGTTAAAAAATTAAAATGAAAGATTTCGATTCAATAAGAAAAGTTCATTTTGTAGGTGTTGGGGGCATTGGTATGTCGGCACTTGCTCAGCTTTATTTACACAAAGGCAAAACTGTAAGTGGTTCTGATTTGGGAGAATCCCCGACAACTAATTTGTTAAAAGAAAAAGGCCTTCAGATTTTTATTGGGCATAATAAAGCAAATGTTTCAGTAGATACAGACTTGATTATTTATAGTGATGCGGTTCCAAAAGATAATGTAGAAAGAGTGCGCGCTAAAGAACTTCATATAGGAGAAAAATCATATTTTGAAGCGCTCGGTGAATTTGCTAATCAATATGAACTTGTGGCTGTAAGTGGCGCACATGGGAAAACGACTACGACCGCAATGCTTATAGACATGTTTGAAGAAGCTGATTTGGATCCACTTGGAATAGTAGGTTCGCTTCGCGCCAAAACCAAAAGCAATTTTAGGGCTGGAGAGGGGAACTATTTTATAGTGGAAGCAGATGAATATATGAGACACTTTCTGCAATTTGAGCCAAAGATTTTAGTAATCACTAATATTGATAGAGACCACCTTGATTACTATAAAGATTTAAACGATATACAAAGCGCCTTTAATGATTTGATAAATAAAGTACCTAAAAATGGTTTTGTAGTTTGTAATCCAAATGATGAAAATCTGATACCGGCACTTGTGGGAGTAACTGCACAGGTGATTGATTACACTAAATTTTTAGAAATGGCTGGAGAATTAAAACTTAAGGTGACAGGTGAGCATAATAGAAAAAACGTAGCAGCCGCTCTCGCTTTGGCAGATTCAATGGGTTTTAATATGGAAAAAGCGAAAAATGCTTTAGAAAATTTTTCTGGAACATGGAGGCGTTTTGAATATAAAGGGAAAATGAAAAGTGGAGCCATTGTTTACGATGACTACGCTCATCACCCTGCAGAAATTGCAGCGACATTATCCGGTGCTCGTGAAGCATTTCCCGACAAAGAAATTACCATTATTTTTCAGCCTCATCTGTACTCTAGAACCAAGCTTCTTTTAAATGACTTTGCCGAAGCTCTTTCTAAAGCGGACTATGTAATTCTTGCCGATATTTATGCCGCTCGGGAAAAATTAGACGAAAGTATTTCCTCAAAGATATTAACCGAAAAAGTAAAAGAGAAAAATGAGAAAGTTAAATATTTTGAGAGTTTTGAAAAAATAGAAGAATATCTTAGAGAAAATGCCGTAGAAGGGGATGTACTTATAACCATGGGCGCCGGTGACATTTACAAAGTGGGGGAGAAGTTGTTAGATGTAAATAACTGATCTTCGGAGGGACTGCAAATGTTCCAAGTTAAGCGTGGAATGAAAAGAACTGTCGTACTTCTGCCTGGTATTGGGGTGGTTTTGAAATTCCCCAGATTTTTCTTTAGGGCTGCCTGGGAGTCTTGCGCCAAAAGACTCTTTGTTTTAATTTGGCGACGAAAGTGGAGGGAAGTGAGGGTTCTAATCGGGCACCCAGATAAATTCAATACCGTCTCGGGCAACCTATTTGAGGGGATTTACAATAACTGGTTGGAGTTTGTATTTTTTGCCAAAAGCCGTCATGGTTTTTGTCAGCCAACTTACTTTTCCTTTTTTGGGTTGATGAATATACAGAAATACGGGACATTGGTTACCTCGCGTTATATGGGACGAATTTTCTTTTCTCAGATACACCCAGCAATCGAGGGAGCCTTGTCAAATGACCCCCATCACTTCACAGAAGCAAAAAACTTTACTGTGACTGGAGACCGACTGCTTCTTGTCGACTACGGCAGTCGAGTTACAAGAAAGATTTTGATTGAGCGACGGCGTGAACTTGAAGCAATTAGGGTTTAAGCGGCGGAGTGAGGAAACTTGCTCTGCTGTTTTGTTTTGATAGAGTGCAGGAATGTCTACTTTTTATATAGTTGCAACGCCAATTGGGAATCTTGAGGATATGACCTTGAGGGCTATTCGTATTCTAAAAGAGGTAGACATTGTTTTGTGTGAAGATACACGGGTGACACAGAAGCTTTTAAAACACTATGAAATAAATGATAAGCAACTTTCTACATATAATGCGCAAAAAAGTGGTGCTAGTTTTGCAAAAATTGCTGATTGGATAAAAGAAGGGAAAAACATAGCGCTTGTAACGGATGCAGGAACTCCAGGAATATCAGACCCAGGGAGCGAATTAGTGGAAAAATTAAAAGGTGAATTTACAAGTGAGGAATTGAAAATTGAGCCAATACCTGGGGCGTCCGCTCTTGTTGCGGCTATATCCGCCGCAGGTATTCCTGCCTCAGAATTCACGTTTTTGGGCTTCTTGCCTCATAAAAAGGGCAGAGAAACCTTATTTAAGGAAATCGCTAAAGGAGAAAGAACCTTCATTTTTTATGAATCTCCTCACAGAATAATGAAGACTTTGGAAAAGCTTTCAGAAATAATAGAGGAAAATAGAGAAGTGGTTGTAGCCAAAGAGCTAACCAAAATTCACGAACAGTTTGTGAGCGGCAGCGCAGCTGGAACACTGACTTACTTTAAAGAAAATCCAGACCGTGTTCGAGGGGAGTTTGTAGTTATAGTTTCTGGAATGTAAAAGTGTTAAAATAAAATCACTATGCAGAAGAACTTTTTTATAATAATCGGCATCCTTATAGCTTTATTGCCATTTCTTTCTATTCCTCATTCTTATAAAACCCCAATTTATATTGTCCTTGGAGCGATTGTTGCCATTACAAGTTATAGGGAGAGATATTTAAAAAAGAAATTAATATCAATACCTCACATAAAGCGTTTTAAAAAGTCTTCTCCAAGCACTCCAATTTTAAGTGATATGTCGGTAAAGAATAATTCTCCTGATGAAAACACGATCTCAAAAGATTTACAAAAATAGAGGAAAATTATTTGGCTATACTTTGGCAACAGGGGCTATTTTCGCAGGAGGGTTTTTAGGTCTTCAATATTTTCCAAATATTTTACCATCTCTCGTTACTTATAGAAGTGAATTTGTAGCTAATAATAATCCCAATGTATCTACAAAGGAAAAAGAAAAGGCGTTGCATTTAAAGACACCAGAGCCGCTTAAGGCGATTTATATGAGCCAATGTGTGGTGGGGACCAAAGATTTTAGACAAGACCTAGTGGATCTAATAAATAGAACGGAATTAAATGCCGTTGTTATTGATATTAAAGATTACACAGGAAAAATTGCGTTTAACACAGAAAATCCAAAATTAAAAAACTCTGTCTCAAATGCATGTGGGGCAGTGGATATGAAAGATTTTATTTTTTCCTTACATAATCAGGGAATATATGTGATAGGTCGCGTCACTGTTTTCCAAGATCCGTATATGACAAAGCTCCGACCAGATTTAGCCGTAAAAAAGAAAAGTGATAATAATATTGTTTGGAAAGATGGTAAAGGACTTTCTTTTATTGATGTCGGAGCGCGGGAACATTGGGACTACACAATTGAAATTGCTAAAGAATCTTACAATGTTGGATTTGATGAAATAAATTTTGATTATATAAGATTTCCATCGGACGGAGACATGAAAGACATTGACTACACACACTCTCGTGGAAAAACAAAATCAGAAGCTGTTAGAGAATTTTTTGCTTATTTGCAGGATAATTTAAAGGGTACAGGAATAGTAACTTCTGCTGATCTTTTTGGTATGACGACTACAAATAATGATGATTTAAATATTGGGCAAGTTTTGGAGTACGGTCTTATGTATTTTGATTATGTGGCGCCTATGGTTTACCCAAGTCACTACCCACCCATGTTTAATGGTTGGAAGAACCCAAATCTTTTTCCTGGAGAAGTTATAGCTTTTTCTATGGGTAGAGCCGTAGAAAGATCTCTTGCTACAACGACTAAAATAAAACTTTTTGGTTCAACGCCAATTGCAAGTACTACGCCTCAGCTTTATACAAAGCCAGTTTGGAATAAATTGAAATTGCGACCATGGCTACAAGATTTTAAATATGGTGGGACCTATGGACCGAAAGAAGTGCGCGCACAAATTGATGCGACTTACAGCATTGGTTTAACGAGCTGGATGCTTTGGGCACCGTCCAACAGATACACGGAAGCGGCTCTTCTAAAATAGCTAGAGGGCTATTTTTGCCCTATAATTAAGTAAATTATGGCACCCTTGGATGAAAATCGTATAACCTATTTTGCGCACACTGACGCGAGGAATAAACAAGTTCCTTTTGGTATTAAAGCCAAAGACAGGACTCGTCATGTTTATGTCATTGGTAAAACAGGAATGGGTAAGTCTACTCTTCTTGAAAATATGGCCATTCAAGATATTCAGAATGGAGAAGGGCTGGCATTTATTGATCCACACGGCAAAACCGCAGAATACTTATTGGACTTTGTTCCAGAGCATCGCATAAAGGACGTTGTGTATTTTGCGCCTTTTGATTTGGATAATCCAATTGCTTTTAATGTGATGGAAGATGTGGGGCCTGACAAAAGACATTTGGTAGTTGCCGGATTAATGAGTGCTTTTGAAAAAATTTGGATTGACGCATGGAGCGCACGTATGGCATATATTTTGCAAAACACACTGCATGCACTTCTCGAATATCCAGGAGCGACTCTTCTTGGTGTGAATAAAATGCTTACTGACAAAGAGTACAGAAAAAAGGTGGTTGATAATGTGTCAGACCCAACTGTAAAATCTTTTTGGACGGAAGAATTTGCAAAATACACCGATAGATTTGCCGCCGAAGCCACTCCTGCTATTCAAAACAAAGTCGGCCAATTTACAAGCAACCCTCTAATAAGAAATATTATTGGGCAACCAAAATCTTCTTTTGATATTAGAAAGATAATGGATGAGAAAAAGATTTTGATAATAAATTTATCAAAAGGACTAGTGGGAGAAAACAATGCCAACCTTTTGGGTAGTATGCTTGTGACTAAAATATATTTGGCAGCGATGTCTAGAGCGGATGTCAGTGAAAAGTCTATGGTCCGACTTCCAAATTTTTACCTTTACGTAGATGAATTCCAATCTTTTGCCAATAAAAGTTTTGCCGACATTCTCTCGGAAGCTAGAAAATATAAATTGAATTTAACTATAGCGCACCAATATATAGAGCAAATGGAAGAAGAGGTGCGTGATGCTGTGTTTGGAAACGTGGGAACGACAATTGCTTTTCGTGTTGGTGCGTTTGACGCAGATGTTTTAGAAAAGGAATTTGCCCCAGTATTTTTGGCAGAAGATTTGGTTAATCTTGGATTTGCCCAAGTATATTTGAAGTTAATGATAGATGGAGTTGGTTCACAACCATTTTCTGCCAAAACCATGGGACCCATTGCAAAGCCGCCTTCTTCTTACAAAAGATTAATTTTAGCTTCTTCTCGCGAACAATTTGCATCCCCGAGAGCGAGTGTGGAGTCGGCTATAACTGAGCAACTTATAAATAGAGTTGAACCAAAAGTAGAGAAAAAGCCGAGAGAGGAAAAACCAGCTCCAGCTAAATCAGAGTTTCAAAAAAGAGATGAAAAGCGTATGGGGAGTGGAGAGAGATTAAAGTCAGACAGTGTAAATAAAGAAAGGACCGATAAAAATAGTCATTTAAGTGATTTGCGAGAAACTCTGGCTGGGGTTATGGGGGCTGATTTAAAAAACAAAGAAGAAAAACCACTTCCTAAGGTAGAAACGCAATCTCAAAGGCCGCAAGTGCAACTTCAGTCACAACAACAAAATAATAATCAAAAACCAAGAGAGTTTCCTAAAAAAGAAATAAAGAATGAAGAAATGTCTAATCATAAAAAAGCTCTAGCTGAAGTTTTGGCGAAATTACAGGAAAAAGAAAGTGGGGGAAGGGAAAGTGAAAAAGAAGTAGAAGAAACAAGCGGGGGGAAGATTTCAGAAGAAGAATTAAAAAAAATGCTTCACGTTGATAATGAAGGCAATTAAAAGTTTTATTTTTATAGTTTTTCTCACCACTCCTTTTTTTGTTATTGCTGATATTAGAATTACTGAAATAATGTATAACGCTTTGGGTAGCGGTTCATCTGAAGTGCAGGACTTTGTAGAATTACAAAACACAGGAGACGTTTCTTTGGACCTTTCTTCTTTTAAATTTTCTGATGGCTCAGATCACTCCATAAGCTCTTTTGAATCTTCCTCAACTCTTATCCCTCCACAAGGAATAGCTATTTTAGTAAGTAATCCGAGTAAGTTTTTATTAGAATGGCCAAATTTTAATGGCACCCTTCTTGATAGTTCTGTTGCTTTTACAACAACCGATATTGCCAGTATTAAAAATGAAGGTGGGGAGGCATTAGATTCGGTCTCTTTTAATTCCGATATGGGAGCAAACAATGATGGTAATTCTTTGCAATTAATAAATGGACAATGGGTTTCTTTTTCTCCAACTCCAGGAGAATCTGATGTTACAGATTCCGACACTCCGCAATCACAAGGTTCGTCAAATATAAATAGCTCTAGTACAGAAAATCAATCAGAGACGACCACGCAAGCATCGTCACCGGTTTTTGAACAACAAATATTTGCAAATGCAGGAGCGGATAAAACAACTCTTGTTGGCGCGGAGACAATGTTTAATGGTTCGGCATTAGGAATAAAAAAAGAACCTCTCATAAACGCTCGTTATATTTGGAATTTTGGCGATGGCTCATTTAAAGAGGGAAAATCTGTAATGCATACATATTATTTTCCTGGAACTTATACAGTGAGCTTAGATGTTTCATCCGGTGAGTATTCTCAAGGAGACATAGCGATAATTACAGTGGCTGAGGCTCAAATAAAAGTAGGAGAAATTGTTTCTGGAGGTGAGGGCTACATAACGATTTCAAATAATGGAAATACTGATGCAAATATTTCTAAATTTGTTTTACAAAGTGCGACCAGCGCTTTTATTTTTCCAACAGGAACCATAATAAAAGGAAAAACTAGTATTCGCTTTCCAAATATAAATACAAAACTTTCTGGGACTTCTCCTGTGTCGCTTCTTTACCCAAATTACACGCCTGTAAAAACAGCTGTGAAAAATAGCACTGAGAGCATTGTTGCGCAAACAGTTATTACTGCGCAGAGTAATAGAACAGCTTCTGTTTCATTAAAAAAGGAAGTAGAACCGGTATCAAAAGTCAGCGAAAACGAAGAAAGTATCAATAAAGAGTTACTAGGGGCCGTGGGGGAAAGTTCGAGTGGGGCTAATTTGTTATGGATAACACTCGCTGTCATTTTAATGGGCGTTTCTATTGTGACAGTTTTGTATTCAAGGAGAGAAAGAAGTGAGGCAGACTTATATGAAATCACTGAAGTAGAGGAGTGACATTTATTGCGCTTTTTTGGTTTAGACACTAGTATAAATTCGACATGGAAATACAAACTCAAAAATTAGTTTTAGTTACAGGCGGGGCTGGATTTATCGGCTCTCATCTATGTAGGCGCCTTTTAAATGAAGGGTACAAGATAATTTCTCTGGATAATTATTTTACAGGTTCCCGCGAGAATCATATTGAAGGGGTTGATTATAGAGTAGGACACACTAAAGATATTGAAAAACACATTTCGGAAAAAATAGACATTATTTATCATCTCGGGGAGTACTCTAGGGTTCACGCAAGCTTAGAGGAGCCGAACTTGGTTTGGGATTTAAATGTTGAGGGGACACTTGGAGTTTTAGAGTTTTGGCGAAAGAAAGGGGGTAAACTTGTCTACGCGGGCTCTTCTACAAAATCAGCAAATGCAAAGGGCACTGATGGTACTGAGGGAAAAAATCTATCACCTTATACTTGGGCGAAAGCGTCTAACGCCAGCCTCGTTTGTAATTATGGGAAATGGTTTAAGCTTCCTTACACTGTTGTTTATTTCTACTCTGTTTATGGACCAGGTGAGCGTGCCTGGGGAGAGTACGGCACTTTGATTGAAACATTTAAACAAAACTTTTTGAATAAAAAATCTCACAAAGTTAATGCACCAGGAACACAGACAAGAGCTTTTACTCACGTATATGACACAGTGGAGGGGATAGTTTTGGCCGGGGAAAAAGGAGAAGGGGACGGTTTTAATATTAGTTCCAAAGATGTTTGTTCAGTAAAAGAAGTGGCAGAAATGTTTGGTGGAGAGATTGAAATGCATCCGCAAACCAAAGCTTCACGTTCGTCGGAATCTGACGACACTTCAAAAATTGAAAGTCTGGGTTGGAAGCAAAAACACAAATTGAAAGATTACATTGAGGAAATTAAAAAGACAAAAAATGCCTAAAAAGATTTTAATTTTTTCTCTTGCATATTACCCAAGCAATGTGTCCGGCGCCGAAGCGGCCATCAAGGAAATTACTGACAGAATAAAGGATATTGAGTTTCACCTTATTACTCTTCGTCTTGACAAAGACGCTCTAAGTCGAGAAAAAATCGGAAACGTGGTTGTTTATAGAGTTGGAGTGGGCTCTCTTTATCTATCTAAAATTCTTTTTATACCACTCTCTGCTTTGAAAGCTCGAAATTTACACAAGGAAATTAAATTCAGTGCCATTTGGGCAATGATGACCTATATGTTAATTCCTACAGTCATAACTAAATTTATAGGTGTAAAAATCCCACACATTATTACACTTCAAGATGGAGACCCATATGAAAAAGTTTTTAGTCGCATTCGTATATTGCCCGCGCTCCCAATTATTGATTATGGATTTCGTTCTGCAAAAATCATACAAACCATATCTGTATTTTTAAGTGAGTGGCCAAGAAAGAGAGGATATAAAGGAGAAATTGAATTGATATACAACGGAGGAAATCCAAGAGATTTGAGAGACACTGTTTCTGCAGATGAAATAGAAGACACAAAGAAAAAATTGGGTAAAAAAGAAGGAGATATATTTTTAGTAAACACTTCTCGCCTAGTTCATCAAAAAGGTTTTGATACTACAATAAGAGCACTTGTAACGCTTCCTTCTAATATTAAGTTTTTGATAGTTGGTTCTGGTTCTGATGAAAAAAAGCTAAAAGATTTGACTAAAGAATTAAAATTAGAAGACAGGGTTATATTTGCAGGTCAGGTTGATAGAAATATTGTTACTTTATATAGAAGAGCCTCGGACATATTTATAGCACCAAGCAGATCCGAAGGATTGGGAAACGCTTTTATTTCAGCCCTTGCTTCGAGACTGCCATTAATCGCAACTAGAGTTGGTGGCATGGCGGACTATGTATTTGATGAGAAAACTGCTTGGGTAATAGATCCAGATAAACCGGAGCAAATAGCGGAAAAGGTTAAAGCAATTTTGGCTAATCCAGAAAAAGTCAAAAAGATATCAGAGTATGCTCGTAAAATGGTTGAGGATAAATATGATTGGGATAAAATTGCTTTGCAAATGAGAGAGAAAGTTTTTGCAAAAGTTGTATAATCAGGGGAACATGGAAATCGGTTTAATTGAAAAAGCTGTCCGTATAGCTACTCGTGCTCATAATGGACAAATGCGTAAGGAGACAGATTTGCCCTACGTTATGCACCCCTTTATGGTGGCCTTTAAACTCTCTAAATATGGCTTTTCTGATGAGGTGGTGGCTGCAGCCCTAGTTCACGATGTAATTGAAGATACTTCATTTGCAAAGGAAGATTTGATACAGGAGTTGGGGGATAAGGTATGGAATATTGTTGAAGCCGTTACTAATGATGACACTTTGCCGTGGGAGGAAAAGAAGTTGAAATATATAAATAGCGTTAGAAATGCTGGAGATGAGGCTAAAGCTGTCGCAACAGTGGACAAAATTCACAACCTAGAAAGTTTATTAATTGCTTTTGAAAAGTACGGAGATGAGGTATGGTCTCATTTTAATAGGGGAATGGAGAAGAAAATATGGTTTGAAGAAAGTATGCTCAAAATGCTTAAGGATTCATGGAAACATCCAATGATAGAAGAATACGACAGGCTCTTAAATGTTTTGAAAGAAAAAATTAAAAGTAGAAATATTTAGTGTAATCCAACTTGGCGAACTTTCTCATCCTCATCCCTAAGTGAGTCACGGGATTTTTTATATTCTTCAATGACACTATTTTCTATGGGTTTATTGTTTAATAAAGATTTAAGAACTTCTGCCCAAAAGTAAATTCTTTTTTTATTTAAGATTAGGAGATTACCTTCTGATTTTTTAATAGTTTCTGTGTAATAACTTATGATTTCACAAAGTCTATATATTCTCATTAAGTGAAAGGAGAGAGATTCTTCCGGAGTTCTATTTAAAGAAACATATTTAACTAGAGCCTCTTCAAGCGGTTTATTATAAAGAACCATAAAGTTTAAAAATCTGGCCCAGCCTTCATATTTATTACCAAAGCGCATTGAAGAGCTGTCTAGAAGGTAAATATCATTCCCAACGACTCTTATGTTATGTGGTACAAAATCTGCATGAGTCAAAAAACCACAATATTGTTCTATGTTTTCCAAATTATTTGTTATCTCGATCCGAGCTCTATTTATAGTTTTTGATAATTCTTCGTCACCGGTTTCGTTTATTGTTTTTTTATTAAATCTATTCAAATTCTCTAAATATTTAGAAGATCGTATTTGTCCAAAGTTTTTTCTGATTAAATTAAAGTGCTCAAAAGTGGTCGCGTGAGCACTTTCTTGCCCCTTGAAGGCATTTAAAGCCAGTGTAAATTGCTCTTTTAATGATCTATCCAGAAAGGACACCTCTTGTTCTATAAATTCTTGTATAAAAATAGTGTAGCCATCCTTTTTTGTAAAAATTATCTCTTTTGGTGAAAAAAATATTTGATAAGCGAAGTTAATCCTTTTTAAAACTTCTCGACACTTTCGTTCATGCTCTATTTCTTCTGCGCCATACTTATCATTTGTTATTTTTATGACAACTTTTTTATTGTCACTAGCCCTATTTCCTAGAAGGATAATTTTTTTGCCCGCTTTTGTGGTTACAGCGCTCATAAGATAGCGCTCTCCTTTTATATGAGGCTGGTTTAGAGATATGGAAAAGCCCAAACTCCTTATTATGGGAGTAATTATACTAATTTCTTTTTCGAGATATTTTTCCCAATCTTCCTTCATGTTATTTTCTTGATGCCTTTTTGAAAATTTCATTGAGTTTCCCAACGTGTTCTTCCCAAGATTTATTATAGGAATTAATTTTTTCTGTAGGCATTTCTTCAAGCGGTAGTATCTCTGGTTTCTCTAGTGGGTTTTTAGTGATGACCTCTACAGATTTATTTTGTAAATACTTTTCTATAAAATTTATAAAAGAATTATCTTTGGCACGATTATGCGCTGGCTTATCACTTATGTTCATAACAATTGGGACTCTAGTCATGAGGCTGATTAATAGAACAGGTAACTCTACAGAAGGTCCATTCTGGGTAAAAATTAAATCAGATTTAATCGCCACCTTAAAAAGGGCTATGGTGTAAAGAAATAATCTAATTGGTAGGGGGTTGTGTTTTTTTATTGCAATAATTTCAACCCCAGGGACTTTTTCTGGCAATAAGTGCGTGTAAGCAATAATTGTTACGCTGTGATTGTCCTTGAGACGTTTAGCCAATTCTTTACTGTATGGAGCGGGTTCAGCTATTTCTGGTGGGTAAAGTGGGGTGGCAATGGCTACTTTCATAGAGGTCAGTTTATTTAGCAGTTTATCATGCTTAAAACGCTTGCATAAGACTTGTAACATTTGTTAGGGTATTATGGTTACATTTTTACAATATGAAGATTGGATTTATTGGACAGGGTTGGATTGGGAAGAATTACTCTAATGACTTTGAAAAAAGAGGTTTTAAGGTTATAAGATATTCCCTTGAAAAGGAGTATGTTGGCAATAAAGATCAAATAAAAGATTGCGACATTGTTTTTTTAGCGGTACCAACACCAACTACACCAAATGGTTTTGACGACTCGGTAGTTATGTCAGCGGGATCTCTTATTGGAAAAGGTAAGGTGGTTGTAATAAAGTCGACTCTCTTACCTGGAACTACAGTCAAAATACAGAAAAAATATCCTGACATTTTCGTTGTACATTCTCCAGAATTTTTAAGTCGAGGGACGGCTTCTTATGATGCGTCTCATCCAATAGTTAATATAATTGGAATACCTATAATCAATTCTGAATATAATAAAATAGCTAAAAAAATAATATCGGTTCTTCCTAAAGCATCATCAAAAATAGTTTCTTCTCAGACATCTGAATTATTTAAATATGTTCATAACACCTCTTTATTTGTGAGAGGTGTATATATGAATTTATTGTATGATCTGGCTAAATCTTTAAAGGTAAATTGGGAAGACATTAAAGATCTTATAATTTTAGATCCCATGATAGCTTTTAGAGACCCTGTTATTAAAAAATGGCACATAGAGCCTGTTCGCGAAGAAGGCAGGGGAATTGGTGGTGATTGTCACATAAAAGACTTTGAAGCTTTGTCACGTCTTTATAAAAGTAATGTAAAAGATAAAATTGGACAAAATATAATAGAAAATCTTAAACAAAAAAACATAAATCTTTTATTGGAGAGTCAAAAAGATTTAGATTTGCTCAATGGTGTTTACGGGAAAAAGATATTAAATAAAAAATAACCTATGAATAAAAAGAGTCGAAAAGTTGTTGTTGTTGGGGGAGCTGGTTTTATTGGGTCACATTTGACCGATGCTCTAGTGGAAGAAGGGTATGACGTCCATGTGATTGATAATCTTTCTGCTGGCAAAAAAGAACACGTAAACAAAAAAGCCAAGTTACATGTGAAAGACATGAGGAATCTAGAGGGGATAAAGCCAATTATAAAAGGTGCAGAGTATGTTTTTCATCTCGCGGCTCTACCGAGAGTTCCTCGTTCAATTGATTTTCCTATGGAATCTCACGATGTAAATGTTAATGGAATAGTAAATGTTTTAATTGCAAGTAAAGAAGGGGGAGTAAAAAAGTTTGTTTATTCTGCTTCGAGCTCTGCCTATGGAGATCAAAAAATCATACCGCTTCACGAAGAAATGTTAGCAAATCCAATGAGTCCATATGGATTATATAAATTTGTCGGAGAATTGTATTGTCGAGTTTGGAATATTGTTTATGGGCTTCCTACAGTCTCACTTAGATACTTTAGTGTTTATGGTCCAAGGCTTGATCCAGAAGGAGCCTACGCTTTGGTCATAGGAAAGTTTTTGAAACAAAAAAAAGAAGGTAAACCCCTGACTATTACGGGAGATGGGAAACAAACGCGTGACTTTACTCATGTTAGCGACATCGTCAGAGCAAACATCCTTGCGGCTAAAAGTAAAAAAGTAGGCAAAGGCGAAGTTGTCAATGTTGGCGCTGGTAAGAATAAATCTATAAAAGAGGTCGCCAAATTAATTGGCGGTAAAGTATTACATGTTCCTCCTCGTTTTGAACCAAAACATACAAAAGCTGATAATAGAAAATCTAAAAAAATGTTGGGATGGACACCGAAGGTAAGTATTGAAAAAGGTATTGCTGAACTAAGAAAAATTTGGGGTGTCTAAATTCTTTAATTAGAATATCTGCCAACATTTTTTATAAAGGCGTCTTTTGAATTCATTCGGTATTTGTAGCCGTATTCTTTTGTAATTTTTGAACCATCAACGGCAATTGGGTAAGAATAGGATTTCCATCCTCCGCGAGAGGTTGGGATTTTCCCCATACTTATATGCCACATAATAAAAAAGGTAAAACGTATTATGAACGGACTAACCTTCACAGGTTTTTTATTGACGGCTTCTGCCATATCTTTACCTAATACAACAGGACCAGGGCAGGATAGATTAAATGCCTGATACGACTGTTTTTGAGGGCTGAATGAGATTAAAGTGACAACGTCAGCTATGTCATCTTCGTGTACAAATTGTCGGCACCACTTCTCTGTTATTGGTACAAAAGACACAAGTTTAGATACGAGCCAATAGAAAAAAGAACCTCTTAGTTTTCCAGAAAGTGCTGATTGTAATCCGAAGCGTTCTGTCATATTGCGCCCTCTAGGCCCGGTAATTGCCGCGGGGCGAATAATAGAAACTCCCAGCTCTCTTTTATTCTCTCTCACTTTTTTTTCTAGAATTTCTTCAACAATTCTTTTCTCTTCAGCATAAAGATAATCTGATTTTCTAAAAGATTCCTGTTCGGTAAAAAAATGCTCCAATGTATTTGTAGAGTATGCGCCGTATGATGCTACTGTAGAAAAATGTATCAGTTTTTTTACTGAACTTGTGTTTATTGCAAAATCAAATACATTACTTGAGCCATCGATATTCCACTTCCATTGAAGTTTTTTATTCCAATACATTTCGCGAATTTGCCAAGCGGTATGGATTACTATTGTCGGGCTATATTTCGCTGCTTCTTGAGCCCAGTTGGAGTCAGATGTATTTTTTTGTATCCAAATTAGTTTTTTGTTCCCCTCGATTAATTTTGGCGTTGAATTTTTATCAAGTCCAATTATTCTTTCCACGTCGTCTCTTTTAGAAAGTTCGTTTACAAGCATAGCTCCTACGTAGCCAGCCGCTCCTGTTATAAATAATGTTTCTTTCTTTATGTTATCCATTTTATTTTCCTGTTCTAGATAATAATACTTTAATTGTCTTTAGGGCAATATTTAAATCTAAGAAAAAAGAGCGATTTTTTATATAATAAAGATCGTAGGCAAAACGCATTTTAGAGTCCTCAATTGATTGAGGATTTATTTTCCCCGGAGCATAAATTTGATGAGTTTGGGCCCATCCAGTTATACCCGGCTTAACCATGTATCGTAAAAAATGAAAGGGAATAGAAGTTTCCAATTTTTCAGCAATACCAATAATATCGTTGCGTGGGCCTACAAGAGACATCTCTCCTTTTATGACATTCCATAGTTGAGGGAGTTCATCAAATGAAGTTATTCTTAAAAAACTTCCTACTCTCGTAACTTCGTTTTTCGATTCTCCTTGCCAAACCCCCCTGTCACTTTCTTTCATTGTTCTTAACTTGTGAACAAAAACAGATTTATTTTCTTTGCCAAGTCTTTCTTGTTTTATAAAAATTGGCCCACCGTCTTCCAGCTTTATAGCTATAAATACAAATGGAAAAATTATCATTGATGGTATTGCTAGGGTTATGCTTATTATAATATCCATCAAGCGCTTAAGGGTGTCATAAATAAGGCGAGGATTTGTTGATGGGTAGTCCGCAAACCAGTGATCTTTTACATAAGAGAGGGGGACTCTTTCAAATATATTTTCATATAAATTTTCAATTCCCATACATTGAAAATTATAATCCAGAGCTAAATTATGGATTTTTGAAAAAAGCGGCTCTAATCGATTGTCTTTAAAATCAATTATTACAATTGATATTTTTTCTTTCGCAATAATATTAACTATGATTGAAAACACCTCATTTACGGGTGTTTTTTCTGGGTCAATGTTTTTGCTTAAGTTTAAACCATAATGAGCATTTTCTGATGTTTCTTTTATTAAGATTTTGGCATCGTCTCCACCAGAAATGAGGATGAAGTTATCTTTTTTGGAAGGCAGTGTGAAACGGGTCCCATAGAATCGCCATAAAAATATAAAAGCCGTAGCAGTGAATACGTATATGAAAAGTATGGTTTTCGGATTGATTTCTTTGTAAGAAGTGAAATAAAAGAAGATTACCGCCAATATAGAGTTTACGGCTTGGACGTTTAGTAGGGTTTCTGATAATTTGGAACTTAGGTAAAAAGCTCGTTTTTCATATAGTCCAGCTATAAAGAACACGAAAATCCACAAAATAAATATTATAATGAATGGTGACAAGTGTTCTAAAAAAAGCTGATTTGAAGGCAGTGATAAATGTCTTAAGAATAGAGATAGCCATAAAGCGACAATGAGGCATGTTAAATCGCCCAAGAAAAGAACAACGGAGGGTTTTTTATCCCTTAGAGTCATATTTAAAAAGTAACTTCCATACTACCGAAAAAGTTAATAAAATCAACGTTATTTAGGCGTATACTTATGTACAACACTTAAAATATGAAAAAGGTTTTATTTGTAATAACCAAGTCAAATTGGGGTGGCGCTCAGCGCTACCTCTATGATCTCGCCACAGCGTTTGATGGGGAGTTTTTTGATGTTGCTGTTGTTGCCGGAGGGAAAGGAGATTTGGAAAAAAAGCTTATGGAAATAAATATCAGACTGATCTCTATTCCAAGTTTAGGACGCGACATCTCTTTTTTTAAAGATATTTCGGTATTCATAGAATTGTTAAAAATTTTTCATAATGAAAAGCCAGACATTGTTCATTTAAATAGTTCAAAAGTTGGGGGGTTGGGAGCTTTTGCTGCAAGGCTAACTTTTGTTCCCAAGATTATTTTTACTGCCCACGGTTGGGCGTTTAATGAAGAAAGGCCACTTTGGCAAAAATTAATTATCCGCATTTTTTGTTGGGTTACAATTTTTTTGTCTCATGACACCATAGCTGTATCTAAAGCTGTTTATAATCAAGCTCCAAAATTGTTTTTTACAAAAAGTAAAATAAGTATTATAA
>JAKFXT010000010.1 GCA_021731245.1 Patescibacteria group bacterium | reverse complement strand
ATTACCTTTTTATTCTTCTCCTCAAATTATTTTGATTCCCATACCAAATCATATATGATTTGGTATGGGAATCAAAATAATTTGAGGAGAAGAATAAAAAGGTAATTGGTCCTCACAAAGACTAATTATTGATTCGCCTAGCGCTTTGGCAAAAATATTTATCGCGTATTCATTTTTTCTATATTTTAAAAGCCAGATAGACTCTCTTATAAATGTATTCTTGTAAGGGAAAATAGCCACTGTCTTCTTGTCATTAGAGAACCATTCGTTGGGGAAATTAGATTTAAGTTTTTCAACCGAAATTGTTTTTAATTTAGTTTCAGTTAGTGAAATGGGGAAGACAAAAGAAGTCAGTAATTCTAGGCCATTTTTTACCCAATTTAGAGCTAAATTTAGAAAATCCATATGATATACTTAATATCATTCTGACATATTTTCAGTAGAAAATGGATATTTCATTTAAAAAAATTTTTCAAAATTTGACAAGTAGAGACGAAAGCGTTGTGGGAGTTGATATTGGCGCCTCTGCCATAAAAGTAGTGCAACTTAAGAAAAAGAATGGCCGTGCAGTCCTCGAGACTTATGGAGAAATTGCCCTTGGTCCATATGGCGGTATTGAGCTTGGGCGTGCTACTAATTTACCTATAGACAGAATTAAAGAGGCGCTTACAGATTTGTTTCGGGAGGCTAAAGTGACAAGTAAGAATGCTGTTGTTTCAATCCCACTTGCCTCAAGCCTAATTTCATTTGTGGAAATGCCAGATATTGGAGAAAAGAAAATGGCAGAAATGATTCCGCTTGAAGCAAGGCGTTATATTCCAGTTCCTATTTCCGAAGTCTCACTGGACTGGTGGGTAATACCAAAAAAAGAAGACAGATTTTCTTCTCCGGGAGAAACTAAGGCATCTAAAGGCAAAGACAATGGCGCTAAAAAAATTGACGTTCTTCTCGTTGCTATATTAAATGATGCGCTTATAAAAAATAAAACAATTAGTACAGAACTCGGATTTGAAGACCCTGTTTTTGAAATAGAACTTTTTAGCACAGCTCGCTCAGTCTTAGATCAGGGGATTGAGCCAGTTATGATTATGGATATGGGGGCAGGGACCACCAAGCTTTATTTGATGGAGCATGGTGTCATAAAAGATTCACACATTATAAATCGCGGCTCACAAGATATTACTTTATCGATCGCAAAATCTTTGGATGTACCAGTTTCTCAGGCGGAAGAATTAAAAAGAAGTGTTGGTTTGTCGACCGACCCTGCAAACAGGGCTATTAATGAAGTGGTAACGCTTTCTTTGGACTATATATTTAATGAAAGTAATCAAGTTCTGCTTTCATTTGAGAAAAAAAATAATCACACTATTTCAAAAGTGGTTTTGTCCGGCGGGGGAGCTGTGATGCGTGGTTTTGCTGAAGCCGCTAAAGTACATTTTCAAGCAGAGGTAATTGCAGGAGATCCATTTTCTAAAACTTTAACCCCAGCCTTTCTCTCACCTACTCTAAAAGCTGTTGGGCCAGAGTTTGCTGTTGCTGTTGGTTTAGCATTACGTAAATTGAGTCAACAAAATTAAAATTCCTAGGTAGGCGAATAATGAGTTATTCACGTTTGTTGTTATAAAAATCGTTGTTCTTCTTGATATAATAAACATATGGATAGTCAATCTCAGACTTCTTTTATACCAAAAAAGCCAATAATCCAAACCAGCTATAGCTATGAAAATAGAGGTGTTTCGGTTGTAACTATAATATGCGTCATTATTTTCTTTGGAGCAGTAGCCCTGTCTTTTGGGGCGTATCTTTATAAGGGTTATTTGGAGAAGTCACTTGTAAATAAAAGAGAAACTCTTGAAAGGGCGAGAAAGGGCTTTGATTTAGATACCGTTAGAGATTTAAAGCGTTTAGGGAGTCGAATAGAAGAATCTCAGAAATTGCTCGATCAGCACGTTGCTGTGTCAGCTTTTTTCGATATCTTGGAGGACGCAACTATAAAACACGTTCGCTTTTTGGATTTAAATCTTGTTATTCCCGATAGAGAGATAGAGGTTGGGGCTGTAGAAACATCAGAATTGCCGACCTCTATTGGTGGCATACAATTTAAAGCAAGGGGAAATGCTAAAAATTATACAAGCGTTGCTTTACAATCAGACCTTTTTAATAGAACCAAAGGTTTTCGTGAGCCAATTTTTTCTGACCTTAGCCTTGATGGTAGCGGTAACATAAATTTTTCTGTTTCTACAATTGTTGACCCTCAATTAATTAAATTTAGGAGCGTAATCGATTCTGAAGGAATATGAACAAAATTATTTTTCAAGTCATATTAATAGTTATTTCAGTCGGACTATTTTTTACAGTGATTGATCCAATGTATAGAAGCGATGACCCCGCAAAGCCAGGTATAGAAATGATTATGAAGGAAATAGCTGATTATGATACTGCTATTGGAAATTCTGACGAGTTTGTTCGTGAGAAAAATAAATTACTTGAAGCCAAGAATGCTTTGAATCAAGGTGACAGAGATAGGCTCGAAAGATTATTACCGGACTACATTGATAATATTCGTCTTGTTATCGGTATAAATGATATAGCTAGGCCTTATGGACTTGTTCTTAAATCATTACGTTTTTCTGGGAATACAAGCAATAGTAACGCTAATTCTGGAGAAGAACGTGAGATTGCGATAGGAGGAAATGAAACGATCGGTTCTGTGACTTTAGGTTTTAGCGTTTCCGCAAAATATGAGGTTTTCAAGCAATTTTTGAAGAGTTTAGAAAGCTCACTTCGCCTAGCCGATGTTACAAATATAGCAGTAAGAAGTACCACCGGAGAGGTTTATGATTACGACATTACCATTAAAACTTATTGGTTACGTTAAGTAATAATATAATTATATGGATTTTATAAAATCTGAAATTAAAAATATAGTCATCTTTGTAGCAATTTTAGTTGGTCTATATTTTGTTTATAATTATTTTTTTGCTGAAAATTCTTCATCAGACCCAACTACTTTTATAAGTGTTTCTTCTGCGGGCGGCAGTGTTGGTGGGGAAGTGCTACCACTGCTTTTGGAGCTTAAGAGAATTAAACTCAGTCAGGATATTTTCACTGATTCAGTTTTTAAGAAATTGAATAATTTTAGTACAGACCTTGTTTTAACTGAAGGCGACAAAGGAAGAGAAAATCCATTCGCGCCATTTGAAGGCTCTGTCGCACCATCTTCCCCACAAATAAATATTGGTGTTGGAACATTGACCAATTAGTTGTATTTAAGATTAGTTTGGCGATGTATAATGGTTGAAGGATACAATGGCTAACCCACTGCTTTCAATTTTAGTTCGTAAAAATATTATTACCGACAAAGAGGCGGCTACTGTTGAGCGTGAGGTAAGAGAATCTAAATCACCTCTTGAAGAAGTTCTTAAAGATCACGGTGTAACAAGTGAGGACTTTTTGGAAGCCAAAGGTCAATATTTGAAAATCCCTATAAGGAGTGTTGATGACAAAGATATACCCTTTGAAATACTTAAATATATTCCAGAGGAATCTGCGTCTCACTATAAATTTGTTCCAATAAGTGTTTCCGACGGAGTTTTGGAAGTAGGTATTGTTGATCCGGATAATATTGAGGCAAGAGACGCTTTGAATTTTATTTCTTCAAAGATAAATCTTCCTTTTAAACTATTTTTAATATCAACAGATGACTTTAAATCTGTTATCGATATGTACAAAGGTCTTTCTGGTGAAGTAACCAAGGCTCTTTCTGAACTCTCGGGAGAACTTGGTGGGGAAGATACTGATTTAAATAAAGAATCTACTCAAGATTTAACTCAAAGCAAAAAAGCGGGAGAGGCGAGAATTATTGAGGATGCCCCTGTTACAAAAATTGTGGCAACAGTTTTACGATATGCGATAGAAGGTCAGGCATCTGACATTCACATTGAGCCAATGGCCGAGCGCACCCGCGTTCGTTTTCGTATTGATGGAGAATTACATACCAGTTTAGTTTTACCTATAACTGTTCACAGAAGTGTCGTCGCTCGTATAAAAATACTTTCCAATATGAAATTGGATGAACACAGAAAACCACAAGATGGACGCTTTTCGGCAAAAATTGATGGTCGTGGTGTAGATTTTCGCGTATCAACTTTTCCAACTTACTATGGAGAGAAGGTTGTGATGCGTATTTTGGATAAAGAAAAAGGAGTCCGTAGCCTTGAGGGGTCAGGACTTTCTAAAGAACATTTAGAAATGGTTAGAAGATCTATTCAAAAGCCGTACGGTATAATTTTGATTTCTGGTCCAACTGGAGCTGGTAAATCTACCACTCTTTACTCAATGTTAAATGAAATTGATAGAGAGACAAAAAATGTTTTGTCTTTGGAAGATCCTGTTGAATTTAACATAGAAGGTATGAATCAATCTCAGATTCGTCCCGAGATTAATTACACATTTGCAACGGGGCTACGTACTACTTTGCGCCAAGACCCAGACATTATAATGGTGGGTGAGATACGAGATAAAGAAACGGCGGCCCTTGCGGTTCAAGCGGCTCTTACTGGTCACTTGGTTCTTTCAACTATTCACACCAACAATGCGCTTGGCGTTATACCTCGACTTATTGATATGGGAATTGACCCATATTTAATTGCTCCCACAATTGTTTTAGTAATGGCACAAAGATTGGTGCGCACTCTTTGTCCGAATACTGGTAAGCCACTTCCAATTGAAGGCTCTATGAAAGCTTTTGTCGAAAGTCACTTCGCTACTTTGCCAGCAGATTTACGTTCTCAGATTATGCCAACAGAAAATCTTTATGGAATACAGCCAACTGCTGATTGTCCAAATGGAGTAAGAGGTAGAATGGCTGTTTTTGAAATGTTTGAAATAAATAGAGAGATTGAGGAGGCTATTTTGAGAAAGGCAACAGAACCTGAAATGAGAGATATTATGAGAAATAAAGGGATGATCTCTCTTCAAGAAGACGCTATTATTAAATGTTCAAATGGGCTAATTCCTTTTGAAGAAGTGAACACTTTGTCATAAATAAATTCTAATTATGCGTTATAATACTTTAAAGATTTGAAGATTTAAATAAATTATGGCTGAATTAAATAAGAAAATACTTTTGGTTGATGATGATAAGTTTTTAGTTGATATGTATACACTGAAGTTTAAAAGTGCTTCTTTTGAAATCATGTCGGCTTTTTCGGGAGAAGATGCACTGGAAAAAATAAAGAATGGTTATACCCCAGATGCGATACTTTTTGATGTGATAATGCCGGGACTTTCTGGTTTAGAATTTTTGGAAGCCATAAGAAAGGGTAATTTGGCACCAAATGCGTCCTACATAGTTCTGTCTAATCAAGGGCAAAATTCTGATATAGAAGCAGCTAAAAAATTAGGCATAGACGGGTACATTGTTAAGGCCAACACAATTCCATCTGAAGTTTTGGAGCAGGTTCAAGAAATTTTAAAAAGAAAAAATATCTAATAACATGACTACACTAGAAGACTATAGAAGAGAATTAGATGATTTGGTAAAAATTGTTGCCAATGAGAGCGCATCGGACTTGCATTTAACAGAGGGAAGATACCCGACTGTGAGAGTGTCTGGATTTTTAGTGCCCCTTGTTAAGAAAGCGCTACTTACTAAAGAGGACACTCTGGGTCTTTTTAGTGCAATGGTTGAAAAGGAGATAAAAGATAAGTTTATGGAAAGCAAGGAATGTGATTTTGCCTATCAGCATCATGACACCACTCGCTTTCGAGGTAATGCATTTTTTCAAAGAGGGTCAATTAGTATTGCTCTGCGTTTGATTCCACAGAAAATTCGCTCAATTCAGGAATTGAATCTGCCTCCGATTTTGGAAACTTTTTCTAGAAAACCACAAGGATTCTTTCTAGTGGTGGGGCCAGTAGGACAAGGAAAAACAACGACCCTCGCAGCTCTTATTGAGCTTGTAAATAATGAAAGAGCAGAACATATTATTACAATTGAAGACCCAATAGAATATATTTTTGAACCGAAAAAATGCATTATTGATCAAAGAGAGGTTAAGGTGGATACGGATGATTTTGGTACGGCGCTCCACTCTATGTTTAGACAAGATGTGGATGTGGCTATGATTGGGGAAATGCGAGGAATGGAAGCGATTGGAACTGCCGTAACCGCAGCAGAAACTGGGCATTTAATTTTTTCAACACTCCACACAAATAATGCCGCTCAAACCATAGATCGCATAATTGATTCTTTCCCAGCAGAACAGCAAGATCAGATTCGTCTTCAGCTCTCCTCAAGTTTGACGGGAATTTTTTCACAAAGACTAATTCCTAGAATTTCAGGCGGACTTGTTCCTGCTTATGAACTTTTAATAAATAATAACGCTGTTGCTAATTTAATTAGAGAGCGTAGAAGTCATGAAATTAATACAGTTATTGAAACAGGAATGGATCAAGGTATGATTGATTTGAATCGATCGTTGTCGGATTTGGTTCGTCGGGGTGAGATTACCGCAGAAAATGCGTATATGCACTCACTTAATCCACGTATTTTGGATAGATTGTTGTAGAAAATTAAGGAATGTAATGACTGTAATTTTCACAACCCAGCACCTTAATTCGTAAATATAATTAATTAATAAATTATGATAAACAGTAATAAGAATAAATTTAATAAGGTCGAACAACTTAAAAAGGTGCTGGGTGGTGATTTTAAAAACTCGCCGACTCGTTAATAAAATCAACCATGTTATTTAATTATAAAGCAGTTGATGGTAATGGTAGAGAAAACGAAGGATCTATTGACGCTCTTAATGTTGACGTTGCCATTTCTTCTTTGCAAAGAAGAGGGTTAGTTGTGTCTTCAATTCGTGAGACGGGTGGTAAAAAACTTTTCGATACTGACTTTGCTCTTTTTGAACACATTTCTAACAAAGACGTCGTTATTCTGTCCCGTCAAATCGCGACTCTTTTTGATGCTCAAGTCTCTGCCCTGCGTACTTTCCGTATGCTTTCATCTGAAGCATCAAATCCGGCCCTTGGAAAAAGATTGGCAGAAATTACAGATGATATTCAGGCGGGAAGCCCGATTTCCAAGGCCCTTTCAAAACACCCTGATGTCTTCACTCCATTTTATACAAATATGATTAAGTCAGGTGAGGAGTCTGGCAAAATGAATGAAGTTTTTCAATATTTAGCAGATTATCTTGATAGAAATTATGAATTAACGAGCAAAGCTAAAAATGCTTTGATATATCCAGGCTTTGTTATCGGCACCTTCGTAGCTGTTATGGTTTTAATGCTTACTTTGGTTATTCCTAAGATAAGTCAGATTTTAGTTGAATCAGGTCAAGAAATCCCACTTTATACTAAAATCGTTATTGGACTCAGTTCTTTTTTGATAGATTATGGAATATTTCTCGCAGCGTTAGTCGTTTTGGCTGGATTCGTATTTTATCGCTTCGCTAATACTTCCAAAGGAAGTCTATCCCTTTCATTTTTTAAGTTATCCGTTCCATACGTAGGAGACTTATATAGGAAACTATATCTTGCCCGCATAACCGATAATCTTTCCACCATGCTTGCAAGTGGCATTCCAATAGTTAGAGCTATGGAAATAACATCTGAAGTTGTGGACAATAGAATTTATCAAGATATTTTGAAAGAAGCATCCAATCGTGTTAAGGCCGGGTCATCTTTGTCCGACTCCTTGCCAAGAGGGGTAGAAATTCCAGGAGTCGTTATTCAAATGGTAAAAGTGGGGGAGGAGTCAGGGGAACTGGATTCTATTTTAAAGACTTTGGCTAAGTTTTATGAAAGAGAAGTTTCAACGGCAGTGGACACCTTAGTTGATCTTATTGAGCCAGTCATGATTGTTCTTTTGGGGTTGGGAGTAGGAACACTCCTCGCTTCTGTTTTGATACCAATTTATAATATAACAGGTAATATTCAGTAGATATAAAGTTGTTATTTTTAGGGATATCCACAACTATTTTCTTTAAATATAGCTTTAGGTATATAATTGCGTTACGTATCGTAAATGAAGGCACCCCGCTGTAATGGGGTTGCGGGGTCGATTTGAAAGAGTCTAAAGACGATACGTAATAAATAAAATAGATATTAATAATTAAGTAAATTATGATAAAAACACAAAAAGGTTTTACACTTATCGAACTATTGGTGGTTATCGCCATCATCGGTATTCTCTCTTCAGTTGTATTGGCTAGTCTTAACACAGCTCGTGATAAAGGAGCGAACGCAGCTATTAAGTCAAACTTAGCGAACATTCGTGCCCAAGCAGAAATTGTTTACGACACCGCGGGTAATTATGACGCTGTGTGTACAAACGCAACCGTTATCAATGCTATAAATGCTGCTAAGCAGGCTTCAGGTATAAGTGCGGCTACGGTTGTTGCTTTTGCAACAGCTGGAAGTGGAATACTGGCTACTTGTCACGTTCCCGCTACTCCTGCTGGAACTTGGGCTGTAGAAGTTCCTTTGAAAGGCTCAACGGCAGGTGTTCCGTTGATGCAATGCGTTGACTCAACTGGTCAGTCTACGACTACCCCAGTTGTCTTAGGTGCCAGTGACGCTGTTTGCGGATAATATCTGTTACTAATTTTTGAAAACAAGAAATCCCCATACTGTGGGGATTTTTTGTTTAAAAAGTGATATATTGTAAATATTAAATAGTTAATATATTTATATTTTTATATGAAAAAAGGCTTCACATTAATAGAACTTTTGGTAGTTATTGCGATAATCGGCATCCTCTCCTCAATTGTTTTAGCTTCATTAAATACAGCCAGAGAAAAAGGGGCTGATGCCAATATTAAATCAAACCTAGAAGGTTTGCGTGCTTCTGCGGCAGCTAAATATGATGATATGGGCAACACTTATAATACTGGAGCAGACATTGCAACTGATACTTGTAGTGGCTTGAACACAGCTGGAACTATATTAGAACAAGATAGCATTCGACTCGGTATAGCGGATGCTGTAGCAAAAAGTGGAGGAGACGCTACTTGTCAAATAACAGCTACTCAATACGCAATAGCTATTCCTCTTAAAACAAATCCAGCTGAGTTTTGGTGTGTAGATGATACTAGTAAGGCCGTTGTACTTGCCGCAAGACCAACAGGCCCTATTTGTCAGTAGATAAATTAATATGAGAAAAGGGTTTACGTTGATAGAATTACTGGTAGTTATAGCAATTATAGGAATACTTTCTACTGTTGTTCTTGCTTCTTTAAATCAAGCAAGAAATAAGGCGGCCGACGCTAATGTAAAGGAAAATTTAGCAGGGATTCGCTCACAAGCGGCAATAATTTATGATAATACAGGTAGCTATAATAATCTTTGCGTGAATCCTAATGTTCAAAACGCGATTAATGCTGCCAAGCAGGCCGCTGGTATAACAAGTGCAACTAGTCTTTCTAACAGTTCACCTAGTACTGGTTCCGTTGCTGTTTGTCATGAAAATGTTATTGAATGGGCAATAGAGATTCCCTTAAGAGGTTTGGCTGATTCAGTTCATTGTATTGATTATACTGGGCAGTCCACGACTCTTACTGGCTCTACTAATTTCTTAGACCCGAATGATTATGTGTGTGGATAGTTTATTTTTATTATAATTTTTTCGTGATATAATTTTTTAAATATGAATAGTTTAAAAAGAGGTTTTACACTTATCGAACTATTGGTGGTTATCGCCATTATCGGTATTCTCTCTTCAGTTGTATTGGCTAGTCTTAACACAGCTCGTGATAAAGGAGCGAACGCAGCTATTAAATCAAATTTAGCTAATATTCGTTCACAAGCAGAAATATTCTATGATGGTCCCGGTAATAATTCATATGTTGGTGTCTGCACTAACTCGGTAGTAGTTAATGCTATTAATGCTGCAAAACAAGCTTCTGGTATAATAACGCCAACTAATTTTACTACTGGAGCAGGAAGTGCGGGCGTTGCTACATGCCATGACACCGGAATTGCTTGGGCAATAGAGGTGCCTTTGAAAACTCCAAGCACTAGCTTTCAGTGTGTTGATGCTTCTGGGCAGTCAACTACTACAGTCAGCTCTACTTTGGGTGGTACTGATGAGGCTGTTTGCGGATAATTAATTTTTACTTTTTTAAACAAAAACCCCCGGAATGCGGGGGTTTTTGTTTTCAAGGATTTAAATTTAGTGATGATATATAATTATAAATAATGATATTGGAACCCACTATACTACCCATCACTTTTCTTTTAGGTTTATTTGTTGGCAGTTTCCTAAATGTAGTAATTTTGCGTTTTGGTACAGGACTTTCTATTGCAAGAGGTAGATCTAGATGCTTTTCTTGCAATACCACTTTAAAATGGTATGAACTCATTCCGATTTTTAGCTTTATTTTTTTAAGGGGAAAGTGTCGTACTTGTTTTAGTAAAATATCATCCCAGTATTTTTTTATTGAGTTTATTACAGGAGTAATTTTTCTTTTTTTAACGTATCTTTACTCAATAGGGTTTATTGCGAACGCTCTCCTACTAATAATTTATATTTCTATTGGTTGCATTTTACTTTCCATCACAGTCTATGATTTGAGACATAAAATAATCCCTGATACATTTGTATTTATTTTCATAGCACTTTCTTTTTTTGTTGCTACGTTTAGATTTATTGACACATCACACGTAGATTTGGTCTCTAGAATTATAAATTTTAGTGCGGGAGGAATATTTTTCCTACCATTTTATGGGCTTTGGAAATATTCTGATGGTCGCTGGATTGGTTTAGGAGATGGAAAACTGGTTATAGGTATTGGATTTTTACTTGGGGCAGCAGAGGGCCTATCCGCTATCGTTATTGCTTTTTGGATTGGAGCACTGTGGGCTCTATTCTTTTTATTATTACAAAAAATTATGCAAAACCTTTCCTTGTGGCAAGGTGGAGTTCCCCTTACAATTAAGAGTGAGATACCGTTTGCACCGTTTCTGGTGGTTTCCACGATTACAGTTTTCCTCCACCCCATAGATTTGTTCTCAATACACTTACTTTTTGGAATTTAAATGATAAAAACAACAAAATTTAAATTTTTTTACATGTCCCCCAAACTAGGTTTTTCTTTGATAGAGCTTATGGTTACTGTTTCGGTTGTGACTTTGATTGGTGCGGTTGTTCTCTATGAAAATAGTAAATTTAATTCCACCATTCTTTTAACCAATCTCGGTTACGAGATTGCCTTAACTGCAAGGCAGGCACAAGTTTTTGGCTTAAGCTCCCGTACTTATCAAGCTGGTGGAAGTACCCAAGTTGGTTACGGTGTTTACTTTGATTTGGCCGATTCGCAGAAATTTATTTTATTTGCTGATGTAAATGGAAATAATACTTATGATAACTTAGAGGAAACGAGTGTTATAGGAATAAATAATCGTAACTATATTTCAGACATATGTACCTTTTATGGTGGGACTTGGACATGTGAAAGCGATAGCCCCTCTGTAATAAGATTAGAAAATTTTACCGTTACTTTTCTTAGACCAAATCCCGAACCAGAGTTTCGTAGAGCTGATGGATCTGAAACCAACATCGACGCCATTAAAGTTGTCTTGAAGAATTCTAGTAATGACGTTGATAAAAGGTGTGTGCTAATAACTTTGGTTGGCCAAATATCCGTTAAGTCACAAACAGTTTGTGACGGTACAACTCAAATAATATGATTAAAAAAACATCTAATAAAGGATTTACGCTCATTGAACTCATTGTTGCGTTCGGTCTTTTTTCTGTTGTTATGTTTATAGCTGCTGGTGCCCTGCTTACGCTTGTTAATTTAAATAAAAAAGCACAAGCCCAACAATCTGCTATCAATAATATTAATTTTGCTCTGGAGAATATGGCTCGTAGTATTCGCACAGGTAGTAGCTATAGGTGCGACGCAAATCACATTTCTAATTTTTGGACTGACCCTTTTTGGAATAGCATTAGTCCTCAGGATTGTGTAAATGGAGGTTCCCAAATAGTTTTTGAATCTGAAAAAGGGACTTCAAGCGGTAGTGATCAGTGGGGATATTGGCTTGAAAATGGCTCTATATACACAAAAAAAACGATTGACGGAGTCCATCTTTTGGCTCGTATTACTGCTCCAGAAATAACGATAGAAGATATAAGATTTTATGTAACCGGAGCTGTTGTGGGAGGAGAGCAACCTTTAGTAAGAATAATAATTAAAGGGTTTGCCTTTGTTAGTGAAGGGGCAGGTAACAATCCAAGAAGAGTTGATTTTAATTTACAGACTTTAGCTTCTCAAAGAAAGTTGGATATTTAAATATGGTAAAAGAAATTTTATTAAAAAAAGAAAAAGGATTTACCCTCATTGAAGCTTTAATAGCTATATCTATTTTATTGGTTGCTGTTGTGGAACCTCTTTCATTAACCTCAAAAAGTGTTTTCAATGCAAATGTAGGTAAGGATCAGATTGTGGCTTCTTATTTAGCACAAGAAGGTATGGAATTTATAAGAAATAAAAGAGACACAAATGTTTTAAGTGGAAATACCGGTCCAAATTGGCTTAATGGACTTGAAAATT
Source organism: Patescibacteria group bacterium (assembly GCA_021731245.1). Classification (GTDB taxonomy): domain Bacteria; phylum Patescibacteriota; class Minisyncoccia; order Phycocordibacterales; family JAKFXT01; genus JAKFXT01. Next base: position 19,506 of record JAKFXT010000010.1, on the reverse strand, counting down.
GTATAGATGAAAGCTCTGGCGGGGGTACAGATTCTGGTAGTGACGTCTGTACTTTTGATGCCTTAAATAGTCCTTACGTCTCGGGCACATACATCACTTGTCCTGACATAGACAATTGTCAGCCATTTGCTCTCATTACTATTTTAGGAAGTAATAATAATAGTTTAAAGCGTTATGGATTCGCTGGTTTTTCTCCGGCCACAACCTTTAAAAGATCTGTGACTATGACAGAAATTGTTCCTGGGGTTGAAGTAGAGGTTTCCGTAAAAGTTATTTGGAGGACAGTTTATTTGGATAGAAGTTTTGTAATTAAGGAAAGATTATTCAACTGGGGTTATTAATTATGAATTATAAATTAAATAAAAAAAAAGGATTCGCGCTTTTAATGGCCATAATGATAGGGAGTTTGTTTTTGGCAATAGGGGCGACTATTTATAGAATTGCTTTGGTTGAAATCATTCTTTCCTCCACTGGGCGTGACAGTCAATTTGCTTTTTATGCAGCCGACACGGGTTTGGAATGCGCCCTTTATTGGAATTATCATTATGGAAAGCCAAGTGATGACGATAGTGGCAGTGCTTTTGGGGTAGGAGAAAGTGATGGTCCAAGCGGAGATCCTAGTCAAGATGGAATAATAAGTAATGAACAATCTAATAGATACGGGATTATTAATTTAGGACTTCCTAAAATAGAATGTATGGGAGCACCCATAGGTATCACTCCTGCAGATGGGAATTTTAGAAACCAAGGATTGCGGGGGGATACCAGCTTTAATTTAAATAGTAATGGCATATGTGCAGAAATTGAAGTTAAAAAGAGAACGGTTGGAGGAAAGCTTGAAACGACAATAATAAGTCACGGATATAACACTTGCGAACAGAGTGATCGTAGAGTTGAGCGTGCTATAAAGGCCACACTTCAGTAGTTTTTGTACTTTCGTACTCTATTTTTTTAGGTAATATAGGGGAATGTCTGAAATTAAACCAACGAATGAGTTAAAGAGTCGCGTTGCTAAATTGCGCGACGCTATTAATCGTTATCGCTATGAATATCACGTCTTAGATAAGCTTTCTATAACAGAGGGGGCACTGGATTCTCTTAAAAAAGAGCTCTATGACCTAGAGACTAAATATCCCTCTCTTATAACACCAGATTCACCCACACAAAGAGTGGCAGGAGAGCCTCTCCCAGATTTAAAGAAAGTTAGGCATGAAGTAGCCCAATGGTCTTTTAATGATGCTTTTTCGATAGAAGACATGAGAGAGTTTGACGCGAGAGTCAAAAGATTTTTAAAAGCAGAGGGTATAAATAAAAATCCAACTTATACAACAGAATTAAAAATTGATGGTTTAAAAATAGTTTTTACTTATAAAAATGGGAATTTAATTACAGGAGCAACTCGTGGAGATGGCAATATCGGTGAAGAGGTAACTCATAATGTTAAGACAATTGAATCGGTCCCACTTATTTTAGAAAAAAAAATAGACGTGATAGTCGAAGGAGAGGTTTTTATGAGAAAAAGTGTTTTGGAAAAATTGAATAAGGAGCGTAGAAAAAATAATGAAGAGGAGTTTGCAAATCCAAGAAATGTTTCTGCTGGCTCCATGAGACAGCTTGATGCAAAAATAACCGCAACGCGAAAATTGGATGCTTTTATTTATGACATTGCTCAAAGCTCTAAAATACCAGAAACGCAGTTTGAAGAATTAAATTTTTTAAAAGATTTAGGATTTAAAGTTAATAAACATTTTAATCATGCAAAAAATATAGAAGAAGTTATTTCTTATTGGGAATTATGGCAGAAGAAAGCCATTAAAGAAGATTATCAAATTGATGGCGTTGTGGTTAAGGTTAATGAAAGAGGTTTGCAGGAAACTCTGGGGTTTACAGGCAAGGCTCCACGTTTCGCTATTGCCTTTAAATTTCCAGCTGAACAAGTAACAACCGTTGTTGAAGATATTGTATTTCAAGTTGGCAGAACTGGTGTCGTTACGCCTGTTGCCCATCTAAAGCCGGTCTTGGTCTATGGCTCTGTAGTCTCTCGCGCCACACTTCATAATGAAGATGAAATAAAAAGATTGGATATTAGAATAGGAGATACTGTGATTTTGCAAAAAGCAGGAGATGTAATACCGGATATTGTGAAAGTTTTGACAGAGCTTCGTACAAGTAAGGTAAAACCTTTTGTATGGCCAAAGAAAATTTCTGCCTGTGGAGGAGACGGTTCGATTGAGAGAATTGAAGGACAGGCGGCATGGCGATGTGTGGAGAAGAACTCTTTTGCTCAGTGGAAGAGAAAGCTCTATCATTTTGCCGGGAAGCACGCTTTCGATATAGAAGGGCTGGGTCCCAAAATAATAGATTTGTTATTAGAAAATGACTTGATTACAAGTTTTGATGATATTTTTACCTTAAAAAAGGGAGATTTACTAACGTTACCTCGTTTTGCAGAAAAATCTGTAGATAATCTAATTGAGTCAATTGAGAAAGCGAAAGAGATAGAATTGGCGAGATTAATAATTGGCCTATCAATTCCTCAGGTTGGAGAAGAGACGGCCTATGATTTGGCGTCTCACTTTAGAACAATTGATAATTTATCTAAAGCTAACGTTGAAGAAATAATGAATATATACGGAGTTGGAGAAATTGTTGCCAAGTCTGCAGTGGATTGGTTTTTTGATAAGGAAAATAATAAACAATTGGAGAAATTGTTGAGAGTAATTACGATAAAGAAAGAATCTGGTAAAAAAGTTTCCTCAAGTGGAGTTTTTTCAGAAAAGAAGATTGTTTTGACTGGAACCCTTTTAAAAATGAGTAGGGATGAGGCTAAAGAAATAATTCGTAAAATGGGAGGAAATATTGTAAGTTCTGTTTCAAAAAATACCGATTTTGTAATTGTGGGAGAAAACCCTGGCTCTAAATATGATGATGCGAATAATTTAGGTATTAAAATTATCAATGAAGATGAGTTTCTAAAAATGTTATAATAGCAAAATGATTTCTAAAGACGATATTAAAAAATTAAGTACTCTTTCTCGCATAACTATTAGTGAAGAAGAGGGAGAAAAACTTGCTAAAGACCTAGAAGGCATTCTTTCCTACGTCGGACAACTTTCTGAAGTCAGTTTGTCCAAAAAAGATGTCACGGGGAGTGACGTAGAACTTAAAAATGTAATGAGAGAAGATAAGGTCTTTGGTGATTCTATGAGAGCTGAAGTTTTAAAGGAGTCTCCCAAATCAAAAGGCGATTATTTTGTTGTTAAAAAGATTCTTTAAAATGAATAAAAAATTAAGTGAACTTTCAATAAGTGAAGCGAAGAAACTTCTGGATAAAAGAGAAGTTTCTTCTGTAGATATTGTTTCTTCCTGTTTAGATGAAATTAAAAATAGGAATGGGTCATTGAATGCATATTTGGAAGTATTTGATGATGCGCTTGAATTTGCTAAGGCCGCTGATACGGCAAGAGACTTAGGTAATAAGGGGAAACTTCTGGGAATTCCTTTTGCTATAAAAGATAATATTTTAATAAAAGGGAAAAAAGTGTCAGCGGCCTCTAAAATTTTAGAAGGTTATATGGCAACCTATGATTCCACTGCCACAAAGAAATTAAAAGAAGAGGGGGCTATATTTTTGGGACGCACCAATATGGATGAGTTTGCCATGGGGGGGTCTACTGAAAATTCTGCATATGGAGTAACGAGAAATCCCCACGATGAGACACGTGTTCCAGGAGGTTCTTCTGGAGGGAGCGCTGTTGCCGTTGCTTCAAATATGGCAATGGCTGGACTCGGGACTGATACTGGTGGCTCTGTCAGACAGCCTGCAAGTTTTTGTGGAATTGTTGGATTAAAGCCCACCTATGGAGCCATTTCTAGGTATGGGATTATTGCTATGGGCTCATCACTTGATCAAATAGGACCAATGACCAAAAGTGTAAGTGATTCCGAACTTCTTTTCAGGATAGTTTCTGGAAAAGATGATTTTGACAGTACCTCAAGAGACATTAAAGAAAATTCACAAAATAAAAAAAACATAATAGGTGTTCCGTGGCACTTTCTTGAAGGAGGGGTAGATAGTGTTGTTTTAGAAAATTTTAAATTATCTTTGAAAAGACTTGAAAGTTTAGGTTATGTAATAAAAGAAGTAGAGTTGCCGACGATAAAGTATTCTCTTCCTGTGTATTACATAATTATGGGAGCGGAGAGTTCTACAAATTTATCTCGATTTGATGGTGTGCGCTATGGAAAAAGAAAAGAAGGATCTAACTTAATGGAAGATTACACTAACACACGCTCACTTTTTGGGGCGGAGGTCAGAAGAAGGATTTTGCTTGGCACATACGTTCTTTCGGCAGGTTACTATGACGCTTATTACGAAAAAGCCATTTTAGTTCGTGAGGAAATAAAAAATGATTTTGCGAAAGTTTTTAGTGAAGTTGACGCTATTGTTACACCGACCTCCCCGACTCCTGCTTTTAAAATTGGAGAAAAAATTAATGACCCTGTAACCATGTATTTAGCAGATATATTTACTACACCCGCAAACATCACAGGACTTCCGGCTCTTTCTATTCCGTCTGGGTTTTCTGAAATAGAAGGTAAAAAACTGCCTCTTGGGATTCAGTTCACAGGACCAGAATTTTCTGAGTTTGCACTTTTTGAACTTGGCAAAAAGTTCCTAGGAGAGGACAATATGTAATATGAACAGTTCTAATTATGAAGTGCCTATAATACCTTGGGATAATATTATTTGGTGGTTATATAATATTTTCGTAAATAGGGGAGAGGCGGTAGATAAGCAGGAAGTTGTTACTAGATTTTTAAATTTTTACGAAACATTTTCTTTTGCTTCAAGTTTTGTTTCATTTATTTTAATTATAGGCATTGGTTATTGTTTGTTTCGTATATACCAGATAAGAACTATTGAAAACAAAAAAGTACAGCAAGTTACGCATGACTATCATCATAAAAACGAAGAAGTTTTTGGAAAAGATTCTCCCGGGTTTCATAAGTGGCAACAAGTTCAATCTCACGTGAATTCAAATACTCCAAGTGAATGGCGTCTCGCCATACTTGAGGCTGACATAATGCTTGATGAATTAGTTTTTCATCAATTTGATGATTTGGGGGACACTCTTGGGGAGAGATTAAAAAGAGTGGATAGGAGTGATTTTCAAACAATTGATAAAGCGTGGGAAGCTCATCGCATAAGAAACTCAATCGCCCATGAAGGCTCTAGTTTTGAGATTTCAGAAAGAGAAATGAGACACGTTATTAGGTTGTACGAAGATGTCTTTAATGAGTTTCAATATATTTAGTTTTTTATAATTTTTATAAAATATACGTATTTAGTTTGTTGCATAAGGGGCAAGTTCTGCTACAATGCCTCCTATTCTAATAGCGGGGTAGAGTAATGGTAATTCACGAGGCTCATAACCTTGGGATGTGGGTTCAAGTCCCGCCCCCGCAACACGTTTATCGTTGGTGACAGACGAAAATATAATTCTACTGTCACCAAGCGATAACGCCGGTGTAGTTCAATGGTAGAACGGAGGACTCATAAGCCTCAAACAATGGTCCGATTCCATTCACCGGCACCCGATTAAAGATCGGAAAAATGCGGCCATACCCGCCCGAACGTATCGTTCGGTACGGGCGGGGCTCAACATGGAAAATGTTTATTGTATACGTTTTACAAGATGAGAATGGAAAGCTCTATAAGGGGCATACAAATAATCTTGAAAGACGTTTTAGTGAACATTGTAGAGGAGATACTAAATCTATAAAGAATTTTGTAAATCCAAAGATTGTTTACACTGAAAAATTTGATTCCAGAACAGAAGCAGTTTCTCGTGAGAGATACTTAAAAACTGCAGCTGGAAGAAAGTTTTTGAAAACACAAATGCGGCCATAGCTCAACTGGTTAGAGCACTCGCCTGTCACGCGAGAGGTTGCCGGTTCAAATCCGGTTGGCCGCGCCAAGGAAAAATAAAATGATCAACAGAGATCCTATTAAAGAAGTAGAAAATTTAACTCAGAAAGTACATGATTACATGGAAGAGAGGGGACGTGACGTTCTTGGGCGTTACCCATTACTTTTTTCTGTTCTGGCAACTTTCGGCTTAGTCTCAGTTTTGTATGGTTTTGAAAGAGTTATTGACGGAATACCGTTTTTTCATGAAAATCCAATTTTGATTCTACTCATGGGCTTTGCAATTCTAATTTTTACCGGATCTCTTTATAAACACTTTCGTAAGGAAGATAAAGAGGATTAATCTTTTTTGCAAAAGAGTGTCAAATTGCTATAGTATTTTTTGTTCTGTTGAAAATAAAATAAGCCGAGATAGCTCAGTTGGTAGAGCACATCCATGGTAGGAAGCACTCCTTGCCCCTATGCGCAGTAATGCGCGTTTGAATCCCGAATAACGGTTAATATCCCTAGAGTTCAAGGGACAAGACCGTGGCGTTTGTTTGATAAATAGCCCGAACGACTGACAAGGGCTCCGATATTGCATCGGAGGATATACAGTCTAGCCCTTCTGCATATATAAAGAGAAGGTGTAAGCGAAGGATGAGGTCGGCGGTTCAATCCCGCCTCTCGGCTCCAGAATAAATCTAAAGTTAGCAACTGCTGACCAGTTTATAAACTTGATTGTGGTTTTCATCAAAGTTATAATTAATTGGTGCCAAACCCTAAAAAAATACGCCCAAAATGTCCAGTGTGCGATAAAGAGCCCGCTCGGTCATATTACAAGTATTGTAGTAATGCTTGCCAACAGAAATATCAGCAGTCGCGTTATCTTGGAGCTTGGAAAGCCGGTGAAGTGAGCGGCTTACAGAGTATAGGAATTGTCTCGATTCAAGTTAAACGGTATTTGAGGGAAAAATTTGGAAATAAGTGCTGTTTCTGCAGTTGGTCCAAAGTTAACCCAAAAACAGGCAAAGTTCCTTTAGTTGCCGATCATATTGATGGAAATTGGCGTAATAATAAAGAGGACAATCTTCGTCTCATATGTCCGAACTGTGATTCATTGTTGCCGACCTTTTCAGCCTTAAATAAGGGGAGGGGTAGAAAAAATAGAGCCCCAAGCAAAAGAACTCAAGAAGCGCGCTTGTTAATAGAGCGCAAGCCGAAGTAGTTCAGTGGCAGAACTTTACTTTCGTAAAGTAGAAACGCGAGTTCGATTCTCGCCTTCGGCTCAAGTTTACTCTGGTATAATCGTTTCAATGTCTGAAGAAAGTAAAAAGCGTATTGAAGAAATTGAAGGTCTGATGCAACAAGCAGATTTTTGGCTTGATAAGGAAAAGGCCCAAGAGCTAGTCAAAGAACATAAAGAATTAAAAGCCACCGCCGAGGGTGGTGTTGGTTATGATAGTAAAGAAGCGATAATAACTATTTTTGCAGGTGCCGGTGGAGATGATGCGGAGGACTTTGCCAATATGCTATATGAAATGTATCAAAAGTATTTGAAACGTCAGGGGATGGAATCATATTTAATACACAAAAATGAAAATGATCATGGAGGTTTCCGAAACATTACTTTTGAAATTAGGAAAAAAGGTGCCTATGGAGAATTAAAAAGTGAATCCGGAGTTCATCGTCTGGTTCGCATCTCACCGTTTAATGCATCTAAAAAAAGACATACATCTTTTGCAATGGTTGAAGTGATTCCGAAATTCGAAAAAGTAAATGAAATGCCGATACCGGAAGATGAATTAAATATTGAGTTTGCGCGTTCATCAGGTCCAGGTGGGCAGAATGTAAATAAAAGAGAAACTTCTGTGCGCATCGTGCATATTCCTACAGGACTTTCTGTGCACGTTGAGTCCGAACGCTCTCAGGCACAAAACAGGGAAAAAGGTATGCAATTACTTTCTGGAAAATTATTTAAGTTACGGGAGGACGAAAGAATTGCCAAAGAAAAAGGCATGTATATAAGTAAGACGACAAAAGTGGAGTGGGGTAATCAAATTCGCTCTTATGTATTGCACCCGTATAAACTTGTGAAGGATCACAGGACCAATGTAGAAGTGCACGATACTGAAAAAGTGTTGGCTGGTGGTATAGAGCCATTTTTAAAAGCTAACTAATAAGGTAAAATGGAGGAGATTAAGACAATAACCGAAAAAGGCCATTCACCTATGATTTTCTTTGATAAAGTTTCCAAACAATACCCATCAAGCGGATTCGTCTTGAGAGACATAAATATGAAGGTGGACCCAGAGGAGTTCATTTCTATTGTGGGGCACTCGGGGGCAGGTAAAACTACTATGCTTAAGCTTTTATTGGCTGAAGAAATTCCTTCAGAAGGCATTGTTTTTGTAGAGCAGACCAATATACATTTATTGAACAAAGGGGAAATAAATGATTTTCGTCGCCGTATAGGGACTGTTTTTCAAGATTTTAGACTACTTCCCAATAAGACCGCTTATGAAAATATCGCTTTTGCTATGGAAGTCGCGGGGCGTTCTGATGAAGAAATATCATCTGACGTTCCTCATGTTTTAGAATTAGTTGATTTGAAGGATAAAATTCACAATTTTCCGCATGAGCTTTCAGGAGGAGAAAAGCAAAGAGTGGCCATCGCGCGTGCGATTATAAATCAGCCGGACATTATTATTGCTGATGAGCCAACGGGGAATCTGGATCCAGTTGCCACAAATGATGTGGTAAATATTTTGCAGAAAATAAATAATCTCGGAACAACCGTAATTATGACTACTCACAACAAGGCGATAGTGGATGCATTAGGTAGACGTGTAATAACAATGGAAATGGGCAAAATAATTCGTGATGAACCAGCTGGGCGATATAATTTAAAATAACATTATGTTTTGGACAAACGTACAAAGAATATGTAAATCCGGTTTCATTAACTTTTGGAGAAATGGCTTCGTGTCCCTCGCTTCTGTTTTAGTGATGATAATCACAATGCTTGTTGTGGGACTTATGATTTTTGGAAGTGCTGTTTTCACATCGTCCCTTGAACAATTAAAACAAAAAGTGGATATAAATGTTTATTTTGTAACAACGGCACCTGAGGAAAATATTTTGGCATTGAAAAAAGATATAGAAGCACTTGTTGAAGTAAAATCCGTTGAATATCTTAGTCGCGAACAAGTACTGGAAGAATTTAAGAGTCGCCATGAGAATGATCAGCTTACTATTCAGGCACTAGAAGAACTTGGAGAGAATCCACTTGGTGCCACTTTAAATATTAGAGCAAGAGACACTTCTCAATATGAAAGCATCGCTAAGTTTTTGGATGGTAAAAGCGCTGGTGCAACCGGCTCCGCTTCTTTAATTAGTAAGATTAATTATTACGACAATAAGACATCAATTGATGCTCTGAATAAAATAATAAGCTCCTCGACTCGTGTCGGGACACTTATTGTTGGGATTTTTATAGTGATGTCTATACTCATTACTTTCGTGATGATTCAACTTGTTATTTACACCGCAAGAGATGAAATATCTGTTATGCGACTTGTGGGGGCATCTTTAATGTATATAAGAGGTCCATTTATGGTGACCGGAATAATGTCCGGCGCTATCGCTGGTATTATCGCCCTCATCATTCTTTATGGGTTTGCTTGGTGGCTCGCACCATCGTCCAGCATTTTCTTCGGAGGGCTTAACCTGGCTTCTTACTATGTAAGCAATTTCCCACAAATATTCGGCATTATCATGGGCTCCAGTGTCTTTTTGGGCATATTTGGTAGTTATTTGGCGGTTCGTCGCTACTTGACGATATAGGTTTTCAAATTCCTACTCCGCTATACACAGTAGTCTTGGCGTTTATAAACATATAGAATGAATTACGGCAGGGAAGGGCTCAAATCCTCCTGCCCCATTTTTTTGTAAACGGTTTTTTATAAAAGATAAAATGAATTCTCCTAAAAAAGATCATAAATATATTTTTGTTATTGGGGGTGTTATGAGCGGTGTTGGAAAAGGCATAGCCACCGCTTCAATTGGAAAAATTTTGGAATCTCGTGGATATAAAATCAATCCAATAAAGATTGACCCGTATTTAAATATTGACGCTGGCACAATGAATCCGACCGAGCACGGAGAAGTTTTTGTTTTGAATTCTGGTTTAGAAACTGACCAAGATATGGGGAACTACGAGCGCTTTATGGGGCGCAATCTCACAAACCACGACTATATGACTTCAGGTATGGTCTATAAGGCGGTAATAGATAAAGAGCGCGCGCTTTATTACAAAGGAAAATGTGTTGAAGCTCTCCCTCACATCACCGAAGAAATAATTTCTAGAATTGAGAAATCTGCTCAAGTAAATAAATCAGACATTTCTATAATTGAAATTGGTGGCACGATTGGAGATTTTCAGAATGCTCTTTTCATAGAAGCGGCACGAATGATGAAAATGAAACACCCGCAAAATATTTTGACTATTGTTGTTTCATATTTACCTGTGCCTTCCAAAATTGGTGAAATGAAAACAAAGCCAACGCAAAACGCTGTAAGACAACTTAATTCTCACGGATTGCAGGCGGATTTAATAATTGCACGAAGCGAAATGGCGCTTGATAGGAAAAGAAAAGAAAAACTTTCTGTTTGGTGCAATGTTTCTGCGGATCACATAATTTCTGCGCCCGACATAGAAAGTATTTATGAAGTGCCAATTAATTTTGAGAAAGATAATATCGGGGACTTAATTTTAAAAGCGCTTTCTATGAAATTGGGGCATAAGAATGGCGAAATGAAAGAATGGGCTCGTTTTGTAAGTAAAGTAAAAACTGCCAAAGCGTCAGTAAAAATAGCTGTGGTCGGTAAGTATTTCGACACAGGAGATTTCGTATTGTCAGATGCATACATTTCCGTTATTGAGGCCCTTAAGTTCTCCTCGTATCACTTAAATAGAAAACCAGAGATTAGCTGGATTAATGCCAAACATTTTGAGAAAGATAAAAGTAAATTAAAGATTTTGAAGGATTATGATTGTGTCTTGGTACCAGGAGGATTCGGTGAAACTGGAATAGAGGGGAAAATAAACGCTATTCGTTTTGCAAGAGAGAATAAAATCCCATATTTCGGACTTTGTTATGGTATGCAACTTGCTGTTATTGAATACGCGAGAAATGTTTTGGGAATAAAAGATGCTCACACGGCAGAAATAAATCCTAAGGGCAAGCATTTGCTAATAGATGTGATGCCAGAGCAAAAGGAACTTATTGAAAAAGGAAAGTATGGTGGCTCAATGCGACTTGGTGCATACAAAGCGGTTTTAAAGCAGGGGACAATTGCTCGCCGTGCCTACGGCACAGCGGAAGTTAGTGAGCGTCATCGTCATCGCTATGAAGTGAACCCAGAATACATTGCACGTCTTGAAGAAGCGGGGCTAATTTTTTCCGGTCGCTCGCCCGATGGTCGTCTTATGGAAATAGCTGAACTTTCTAAAAAAGAACACCCATTTTTCCTAGGCACTCAATTTCATCCAGAGTTTCAAGCGGGACCCCTTGCGCCACATAAACTTTTCACAGAGTTTCTAAAAGCAGCTATTGCTCGTAAAAAATAGCTTTTACTTTATTCTATTTTTTAGCTAATCTTACAGCTATTGTGTTGTGCGCAAAGCTGGGAGATCATCGAAGTGGTGGGAATGGAAAACAAACAGTTTTGTTTTCCATCTGGTTTTCTTTGAAAAATTGTCGTTATTATGTGCAGAGCTGCGGGATCGTCTAATGGTAGGACGCCGCTCTCTGAAAGCGGTAATTTTGGTTCGAGTCCAAGTCCCGCAGCTCTGCACGAAATAGACAATAAGGCTTCTGAAAGCGGTAATTTTGGTTCAAGTTGGACGAGAAGGGAAGTTCGGGGAACTTCCCCGGAATTTCCCATAAGGAAATTGAGTCCAAGTCTCCCAGCTTTGCGCGGAACAGACAATAGGCGTCTCTGAAGTAAATTTAATTTTAAATAGAATAATTAATGCTTACTCCTGAACAAGAAAAGTGGGTTGAGTCTTTGTCAGATAAGGCGGTACTTATTGTTCCTTATGATCCAAAAGCTAAGAAACTATTTATAAAAGCTAAAAAGAAAATACAGAATATTTTAGGTCCCGAGGTGACAGTAGAACATGTTGGGGCGAGTAGCTTCGGTATTTCTGGTCAAGACGAAATCGATGTTTCTATTGTGACCAATAAAGGGAGGTTTCCTGATTACATTAAGAAACTTGAAGCGGGACTTGGTCCTATAAAGTCGGTATACCCTGACAGGGTTAGATTTGAAGTTAAGGAAGAGGGTAAGAAGATTGACCTCAAGCTAATTGATGTTGATCATCCTAATTATTTAAATAGCAAAGCCTTTGAGAAATATCTCAAGAGCCATCATGATGAATTGAATCGATATAGAATTTTAAAGGAAGAATGCAACGGCGTTACGGTAAAGGAGTATTATAGAAGGAAAATTGAGTTTATAAATGAAATCTTATTAAAGATTTAGTATGAGATGGGTCGCTTAGCAAATTTGCTGAAAGCGATACAATAAGAAAAATCATGACCAAATACATTCTCCACGGCGGATATACTCGAACAGATAATGATTTGAACAGATCTTTTTACGAAGAGATTGTCCGTGATGTTTCGGATGGTGCCACAATATTGCTTTGTTATTTTGCTTCCCGAGATACTGACATCACAAGGAAGTTTGGGCAGGATAGCCAGATTTTTAGTAAGTGGGCGCATGGCAAGAACCTTATTTTTTTACTCGCGGATGAAAGTAATTTTATGGAGCAACTAAAGAAAGCGGATGTTCTTTATATACCAGGTGGCAGCACCCCAAAACTCCTAGGGATTTTGAAGAACTATCTTGAGCTTAAAGAAAATCTCGATGGTAAAACGGTTGTCGGTTCATCTGCTGGAGCGTATGCGATTGGGCGGTATAGTGCCTTTCACGATGATGAATCAGATGGAGAAATACGTGAAGGGCTTGGCCTTCTTCCTCTCAGAGTAGTTTGTCACTATAAAAGTATTGAATTGCCTCCAAATTCCAAAGCCCTTAATTCCTTGAAACACATGGGACAAGACCTTGAAATTGTGTTTCTCGGGGACTTCGAATGGAAAGTTTTTAAGGTATAAGGTGATTGTTCAGGAGACACAGCTTTGCGCGGAATATGTAATGTACGCTCTTAAATTCTCGATGGAGTCTTCAAAAAGTGGTAACCTTGAAGACGTATGATTGGTATAATAAGCACATGTTTACTCTGAATAAACATCTTTATCTTGGTATAATTCTTGCTTCTCCCTTTTTCATCCTAAACGCGCTCGTGGTGTCGGGGTTTCCCGTATTGAAAATCCTCGCTCTTGATACTTTCCCAAGTCTGTACGAGCAATTCCTCATCCTCAGTCTCATTTCATTTGTATTTATTGGTGGCATAGTTTCACTTTATCCTGCAATTAGGAATCTTCGTTTTATGGTTCTTAATATTTTAGTTGGGATACTCTTTGTTGGTTTTTCCGTTTTGGGAGGGTATGGCATGGGAGTTGATTTTTATCACTGTGAAATTCTTAAGATTCCCAATTGTGATTAATTTATGATTTCAGACATTAATAAATACAATTCCAAACAGCGAGGCGAAGATAAGAAAATTTGTAATGAGCTTTTCCGCATCATTAAGGGATATTTAAAGGGAGGTGAGGGGAAAGTGTGGCACGCTCATCCAGTATGGTTTCTCGATGGTAATCCAGTTGCGGGATATTCGAAACTGAAGGCCGGTCTTCAGCTTATGTTCTGGAGTGGGAGGAGTTTTGATGAACCTATTCTAATTGGAGGTAAAGGAAGGTTTAAAGATGCCTCGATAATGTACACCAAGGTTACGGAGATAAAAGAAAAGGAAATTAAGCGTTGGCTCAAAAAGGCCACATTTATTCAGTGGGATTATAAAAATATAGTGAAGCGCAGGGGTAAGCTCATAAGACTTGAGAGTAAGTGAGTTTTGCAGTATTTATAAATGCAGTTCATATTGTCTATGCTAGTATTTATATAGTTGCACGTCTTCAAGTTTTTATTCCAACTAGCTGGACCAACCCATAAGGAGTCGGCCATGAAACGAATCACCGCTTTTCTGTTCGCAGTCGTCGCGCCACTGTTCGCAACCGGTGTCTATGCTTCGAGCCACAGGGCTCCGGCCGATCTCAGTTTCATCGGCGCCACGCTCTGGGAGATCGAGCACTTCGTCATCCACATGGGGCTCACTTTCGAAGCTCTGGTCGTGATGTTCTCGTCGCCTCAGTTTGGCTGGGCTCTGCTTGGCGAGCAGATCATCTGTGCCACGGTATCGCCGATCGTCGGAATGCTCTTCGGCTCTGCCCTGGGCTCGGTGCTGACCTTCCTCGTCACGATCGTTCTTATCGGCTTGTTTGTCGTCTGGTTCGTGACGATGCTCAAGTCGGCGCTCGCGTGGATGTTCAAGACACACCGCTTGGCGATCACCTGAGGTACCAAGGCGCCGTCGCAAGGCCGGGATTCGTCCCGGCCTTTTTCTTTGTATAATAAAGTATCAAAATTATGGAAAATCTCTTTAAAAATAGACTGGATCTTTCGGGATGGGAGCGTTATAAGGTTAGAAATAATCGTGAATATAGAGGAGTTTCTATACCAAATCTTCGTCAAGAAGTTTATCAAAAAACCATAGACAATATAATTTTTTCCGTTGGCGTGTTTTATTACAAAAATTCCCTTGCATACATTGCTTGGGGTTTAAAAAATGAAGCTCATTGCAGTTTTCATGCGACAGTGTCGCCTGATGGAAAAACACTAGAACAAAGGAAGGGTTGTCCCGAAGTTACTCCAACTACGGATAAGTTTGGTTTAGTGACCGGATTTATCCTTGATAAGGAAAATGTCTTTGGAACCGGTGCCGTTTCTAATGGCATAAAGGGAAGAATTTTTCAAAAATTCAAAAGATTATTACCACTTCTAACTTTGTTACTACTCGTTTTTATCTGGGCGACCTACAGAAGTTGGCCTATAAGTTCCCTGGAACACCTCTTTCACGATTGGATGCTTGATTTTATGGCAGGTTTTTTCATTTTGTTTGGTGGGCTCAAGGTTATAAATATAAAGAATTTTGCCAAAATGTATGGAGGGTACGACATTGTCGCAAAAAGATTCCCATTATGGGGCTATTTCTATGCACCTCTCGAGGTTTTTTTGGGAATATTGTACTTCAATCGGACAGAGCTTTTTATTGCGAGCGTTATCACAATAATACTAATGAGCGTCGCCTCTGTCGGTGTCTACTATAAATTAAGCGAAAAGGAGGAAACAGCCTGTGCTTGTTTAGGGGGGTTTTTCAATGTGCCAGTGACATGGCTAACATTTGCTGAGAATATATTAATGGTTATAATGGCGACAATGTTTATATTTTATAATTAATTTTTTATGGTATCCTTTGTATATGGAAAATAAGAAGATAACCTCTGTAATCGTTGCATTTCTTGTGATAGCTTTTGTTGCCTATTATGGAATGTTTCGTGTTTCGTCCGAATTGCCAAATACGCCTGCCCCAGAAGGTAAACTTAATATAAATGTTGTTTGTGAAAGCGCTCTTGCTTACATGTCATTTCCTGATGGAGAAAGTGCAGAAATATTTGTAAATGATTGTAAAGAAGGGAAGCACCCAGAAGTCATTGAGCAATATAAAGCTCAAATGGGATTAGGTGACGGAGCTACTATTTAGATATTTAACAATAAAACTTCCTTACTACAAGATGGATTCAAAAAAGTTTGTGTGGATAGGAATGATAATTGGCTCATCTCTCGGAAGTTACGCGCCAACCCTTTGGGGCGCGGGCATATTTTCTTTTTCTTCAATAATTTGGGGCGCGGTTGGTGGAGCTCTCGGAATCTGGCTTGGATTTAGAATAAGTCGATATTAATAACATTCTAACTTTCTGCTGAAGGTCAGAATGTTATTTAAACCAATTAAATTTTATTTTGCGTTTTATTGCCCGCAGAATAACAAATATATAATAAAAAAGCGGGCGAAGGGGAGCGTCTATTATTCCAACATACTCCCACTCTTTGCCACGGAATTGTCTTTTGAAATCTGTAATACTTGGCCAAATTTTTTCGTCAATTCCGCCTAAGTCATAATAAAGCATTCCTTTTTCACTTGCTTCACTCAATGCTTGCCAATGAAGGTATGTAGCTATTTTTGAATTTAAATTTTTAGTAAACGTTGTGCCGAAAAGGTATGTGGCGGTTGTACCAAAATAAACCACCATGTGTACCCCTGCTGGTTCATTATTTTGATAACCCCAATAAATACGTAAAGAAAGCCCTTCTCGGTTTTTTTCTAGAAGTTTGGGAATAGTGTTAAGAAAAGTCCTAAAATATTGTTCTCTTGGATAGGTGTTTACGCCGGAATTACGCTTTTTGGTGTCTTCAATCATGGCAAACAAATTCCCGTAGTCATCTTCATTGAAAGTGTCTTTAGCCACAACTTCCACCCCACGGTTTAAAGCTCTCTTTATATTAGAGCGGGTACTCGGGTGAAGATTGGCTCTTATTTTCTCGAGCCCATCTTTAAGGGGGACAGCATGGTTTTTTCTTGGCTGAATGTGACTCCTAGTAAATACAAGATAAGAGTTTTGTTGGGGGAGACTAGATTCATTTATTGGAGGCTCAAAGCGTATGAAAAGAAATTCTGAGTGCTTTTCCTTTAGTTTTTTGGCGATAAAACTCATAATCTCAAGACACTTCTCAGTATTTATGTTTTTATCAAAAACGGGTCCGCGGGGAGTATAGCCGTAGTAAAAGTTAAAAGGTAGTTTTTCGTGTATAAGAGTGAATAATGCGAGAGTTTTTGCCCCTTCTTTTATTTCATATCGTTCAACATTGCGCCCCAAAGCTTTCTGAAATTCACCCCATTCAAAAGTAATCATAAAAGCCCCAATCGGGGGATAATTGTCTCTGACAAAATCATTCCACTTTTCTTTGTCTTCTGCTTTTGCAGGAGTGAGTATCATAGATTTATATTTATGAATGATACAGCATCCCCAATTTTAATGTTGTTCGCTCCGCTGAAACCTGCATTTACTTCAAGTACATATTGAGCGGGACTAAGAGGTTGATAAAAAGTTGGAGAAGCTGGATTGAAGTCATTTGGTACATTTTCACTTATATCAACAATTAGTCCATCGTTAATCCAAATCATATCTAAGGGAAAATTCATATCACGCATCCAAAATGAATAACGATAAGGTTTAGAGAAAACGAAAAGCATACCAGAGTTATTTTCAAGAGAGATGCGACCGGAAAGACCTTTTTCTACATCTTTCGTTGTTGTTGCTAATTCAAGTTTAATATCTTTTTCTTTAATTTTTATATGTGGCCCCACTAGTTCTTTTTTTACTTCCGGTGTCTTTTCAGATGTGTAGTCTGAAGATTGAGGAAGGCTAATTATAATTACAGCGGTTAAGATAATAAAAAATATTATTATCAGCCAAAATATATTTTTTCGATTAATCATTTTTAGTTTGTTTGTCCCAATAAGGAGGCTAGTGCTTCTCTAGCAGTTTTTGAATTTATATTATAGAAGACTGCTTTTTCAAATTCTGCACGAGCCAAATTTGATTGCTGAAGTTCCATATAACTTTTTCCTCGCAGAATATAAAGTTCACTGTAAGCTTTGTTTTTATCATTTAAAATACCGTCAGTTAATTTAAAAACTTTATCATAATTTCTTATTTGAAAGTAAGCTTCTATTGGTTCCATTTGATACCAAAGAGTGTGACGGGGGAGGGTTGCCCCTATTTTTTCAAGTTCCATAGTTGCTCCCTTGTAATTGCCTAGATAGTAGTGAGCTATAGAAAGATTAAAGCGAGCCATTGTGTCACCTGGATTCTTCATGAGTTGCTCTTTAGCTATGGTTCTTGATTTTCGCCAAGAGAGTCTTGGGTCTAAGTTTTCACCCAGAACTTGCTCAATCTCGGCTTTCTTTTCCGGTTTTACAATCACAAGATAGGCATAATTAAATGGCTTCCAGATTTTATTGAATTCTTCATAGGTATAGCGTATGTCTTTCCCCTGATAAGAGTCGTCCTGGATTATTTCTTTTGTCCTCTCATCATATCCGCGAATCACTCTATAGTGTGCGTAATCCTCATTTGTATTTAAAAGAGTGCGAATGATTATGGGTTGACCTGATGCAAGGATTTTTTTTAATGTTTCTATGTCACCGCCAGCTCGGAAGTACGAAATGAGCCCATATTTCTCCGCTTCTTCCGCTAGTTCTTGCGGGGGAGTGGACTTGTCGTCGTCTATGCCACGTAGATTATTAAATGGCCTTAGACTTTTGGCTAAAATTTCTTGACTTACAGAAATATCATAATAAGAGAGTGCAATTGAAAGAGCTGCTGGCGCACAGTTATTAAATGTTTGAGAAACGTGATACCCACTACTTAAAAGAATTTTTTCTGGTAGGGCAATGACAAAAGCAGAATTATTTTTTGTTTCTTCTTTTTTCTCAAATTCTTTTTTGTAAGAAAAAGAATTTGTAAATGTTAAAATAAATACATAAAAGGCTAGCGTTGCAATTAAAATAACAAAAATATGTCTCGTTATAATCAACATTCTTTTTAAGTATATTTTTTCTTCACATCAAGGAAGGATTTCTTTATAAGTTTTTTAAGTATAGATGTATCTATGTCAGATAATTTTTTTATATAAAGACATGATCGTGAGGTTTTATATGACCCAAGATTTTTCATAATATTTTTATATTGTTCAAAGCCGAGCATTATATAAATAGTTAGATTTTGTTTTCTCGGTGAAAAGCCAGTCAAAGGCCAATCTCCCTCTCGTCCGGATATAGATTTGTAATGGTATTCTCCAAAACCTACAATAGAATCTCCCCACATAATAGGTTTTTTCTTTGTAATTTTTGTAAATATTTTTATAAGTGTATTTACATCATTTCGTTTCTCTATTTCCTTTATACGAGAAATAAAAGTTCGGACACTGCTAGTTGTTTTTTTAGTTTTAACTTCTGAATTAGCCATAAATTTATTATATCAAAGTGATTATTTGTTGGATTTTTTCTTTTAAAATATACGACTTATATTTTCGAATAAATTGTCTGTAATAATTTAACACAAGGGGAGCGATAAGAGGGTTGATTTTTGAGAAAAGTGTGTTGTTTTCAAAGGTTTGTGCTTCCAGTATTCTTTGGCTTGGGGCGCTATATAAATTTTTTGGGACTTAGGAAAAAAAGAGTTATCCACTTGTGGTGGTTCCCATGTCTTTGGTGTAAAATATTTAGAACTTGAGGAAGACTTGAGTTGAGGCGGAAGAAAAAAGAT
Source organism: Patescibacteria group bacterium (assembly GCA_021731245.1). Lineage (GTDB taxonomy): Bacteria > Patescibacteriota > Minisyncoccia > Phycocordibacterales > JAKFXT01 > JAKFXT01. Next base: position 183 of record JAKFXT010000010.1, on the reverse strand, counting down.
TGTTAAAGAACCGAAAATTTCTCTTGAAGAAATTTTCGGATTAGTTTTCTTAAAACCATTCTCCTCTGTAAAATTTCTAATTTTTGCAGTATTTTTTATAAAAAATAAGCAAAAGTAAGAAAAATCAAATAAATTTTCTAATTATTAATTTTTCCAGCTAAACAAAGCTCAATATTATGAGAC
>JAKFXT010000006.1 GCA_021731245.1 Patescibacteria group bacterium | reverse complement strand
CCTTCAGAAAGGCAAATATCCCCCTAAACATAAGGGGGGAGGACCTTTCTTTATCACAGTGGAGAGATTTAGCCGCCTCAATTTAGGATAAAAATACTTTTTATAGAATTTTAGTAAACTATCCCCAAAGTTAGCTGTCTTTTAAAATTTAAAAGACATTTGTCTGATATAATTTTTAAAGGCAAAGATGACAAACTTTGCAAAAATACTGCCTAGCAGACGCTTTTCGGCCGTGTTGGGGTCGCTGGTTTTTGTTATTGCCTTAGTTTGGGGAGCCAAAGCACTTTCTATGTCAAAAAATCCTTCTGTTTTAATCGCTGACAGCCCCTCACTTATTGCAAGTAGTGAGATAGAGCGACTTTCATTTGAAAAAGCCAACTCAATGGACGGTGACAATGATGGATTAAAAAATTGGGAAGAAATACTCTGGCAAACTGATGCGGAAAATGCTGATACGGACGGTGACGGCACAACGGATGGCGAAGAAATAGAGAAAAATAGAGATCCAAAAATTAAGGGGCCAAATGACACCTTAAATATACTGACTGACACAAGTGATGGTGCAACAATCAAAGATACGGAGAAATTAACAGCTACAGATATTGTGGCGCGAGATTTCTTTAGTAAGTATGTAGCTGCCAAACAAAGTGGCAAAGAAATTGATTCTACTCTGCAACAACAAATAGCTTCTTCGGTTTTGTCTCAAACAAAAACAATAGGTTTGTTCCGTCTCTATGGAGAAGGAGATTTAATAATAGAAAAAAATGTTAAGACAGAGAATGGCACGGAAACTTTAAAAAATTACGGGGATAAAATGGGAAGTATTATAAAAAATACAGCTACATGGAAAGAAAGTGAGTTGGAAATTATTCAAAAAGCTCTAGAACAAGAAGATGAAAATGTTTTAAAACAACTTGATCCGATCATAAACGGCTACACTTCCACGAAAGAGCAGATGCTGAAGATTTCTGTACCAGAAAAAGCCGTCTCCACTCATTTAGATTTATTGAATGCTATAGAAAAAATTATTTCCTCTCTTAAATCAGCTCAAAATGTTTTCAAAGACCCTGTAACCACACTTGCCACATTTGGAAAATATCCAGAAATAATTACCGAGCTTCATAAAGCTTTTATTGATGCTCGTAGTCTTTTCCAAAGAAATAACATTATTTATGAGCCTATAAAAGACAGTGGTTATTACTATGCCAATTTTGCCGACATAGTAGAACTAAAAAGCAAACAACAATGAGTATTTTTACCCCACAAAAACAAAAATGGTTGATATTTAAGATTATTTATACATTTGTGATTTTAGCATTTTTGTTTTCTCCAGTTCTTCCTGCTAAGAAAATACAGGCTGATGAACCAGTAATTGACGCGACCAACGCGGGACTAAATATTTACAATAACGGCATTGTGAGCACAATAAGCACAATTTCTAGTTCAATAATAGGAAAAGAGGTTACCTCCCTTTCAGTAAAGGAATATATTTTAGACCCAATGTTCAAAATGATTGCGCGTACGATTTTGCGCAATATAACTCAAAGCATTATCAAGTGGGCAGCAACTGGATTTCAAGGAAATCCATCTTTTATACAAGACCCGACACAATTTTTTGCAAATGTGGCTGATCAAGCTATAGGAAATATTATTTACAATAATGCCGGATTGCAGTGGATGTGTAGCCCGTTTCGGCTTCAACTTAAACGTGCGCTAATTTACAATCGTTCATTCACACAAAGAGCGCAATGTACTTTGACTCAAGTTATTGGGAATTACGAAGGATTTATTAATGGTGTTAATAATGAACTTGGCTCCCTTGGTGGATGGAACGCCTGGAATGTAATGGCGACACAGCCAGAAAATAATCCGTACGGCGCATATGCCTTATTTAATTTACAAGTTGATGCAGCCATCACAACCGACAAGCAACGCGAACTCAATCTTTTAAATTGGGGTGGTGGATTTTTCTCTTGGGAAGACCCGAGCTGTAAAGAAAGAAATAGGCAGGCAGAAGAGTTGCGTGCTACATACGAATTTAATAATGAATCTGGTGTTCAGGGTAGAAGTGTCACGCTAACAGCAAACCAAATGGCTGGATTTGAAATAACCCCAGGTCAACAATTAGACGCGGGGCAAGGACAAATCTATTATCAAAAATGTGATGTTTATACCCCAGGAAGCGTTATTGCTGATCAAATAAACAGCTCTCTTGGTGCAGGAGTAAATGAACTTATTGCAGCGGATGAAATAAGTGAGGTCCTTGGTGCTGTTTTATATGGCTTAGTTACCAATGTTTTGGGAGACAGTGGTTTGTTTGGTGCAGGAGGAGGTGGGGGTGGATATGTGAATGATTATGAATCCCAAGTAGAACAGGAAAACAGACAGGCCTTTCAAAGCACTAAAAATGACACTGTTTCTCAAATAAACTCTAATTTAAATGCTGAAAATAATTATATTCTAACTAAAAATCAATCCATCGCTCGTGTAGAGGTATCCGCCCAAAAAGAAAGAGATCTTGCGATATGTTTGCGAGAATCAGCAACAACCACTCCCATAACAACCCCTCAATTGACACGAATACTTCTCTTCAAAACACCCATGCAAAGAGACATTTCTATAGCCGAAAACAATATAAACAATTTAAATTCATTGGGAGACAGGATAGACGCTCTGCCATACGAGAGAAGAGACAGTTTTCGTTCTCTCGTAAATGAGTTTGCAAACTTAATTTCTCAAGTGCATAACCAAGGAGATGTTATACAAGCGGAATTTGAAAGAGATTATGATCTACCAGAACAACTTAGAACTATCGATGAGCAAATCGCTAGAGATTTGAATCTTTGTCTTAATCCTCCAAATATCAATAGTGGTGGCAGTACAGAGGGGGGTGCCGGTATTTAATATATGAAAAAAATTATTAATTACATTATCGTTTCTACAATAATTCTCCAAAGTGTTTTTGGATTTATTTTACCCGCGCAAGCGCAAACAGGCCTACTTGACCCAAACACTAATCAACCGATTGGTGACGAGTCCACAACAGAACCTGCGGGACAAATATATGATTTAAATAGGGGAGAATATGTGTCGACAGAAACAGCTGTAGCAGAATCAGCCGCAGCTCAAAAAGCAAACAAAGAAACAAATAAGAATAGTCCACCTGGACTATGTTCTTGGGACTGGACAACAGGCTTTAGTATTTTTGACTGTACAGGTAATGTTCTTTTAATAATAGGGGGGGCTTTCGTAGGAATTACAGGAACATTTTTAAACTTTTCAATCGACATTACGGTATTGCAAATGTCTAAATTTATTAATGAAGTTGGAGTTATCACTGCTGGATGGAAAACTTTTCGCGATCTCGCTAACATGTTTTTCATTTTTATTCTTATTTATATCGCAATAATGACCATTGTTGGTGCCTCAAGCGGTGAGACTAAAAAAATGCTCGTCCAATTAATAATAGTTGCTCTACTTATAAACTTCAGTATGTTCTTTACAAAGGTTGTGGTAGACGCCTCAAATATTTTAGCAATTCAATTTTACAACTCTATAAGCAAAGGCCCCAGCACTTCAAGTAACGGTTTCTCTTGGGTTTTTATGAACGCTTCACGTCTCACCACTATTTATTCTTCTGACAGCACTAACGGAGTGACCAACGAAGCGAGAGGATTTAGGGGCAGTAATATTCTTCTGATTGGTTTTTTTGGGCTTATATTTGGCATTATTCTTTCTTTTTGTTTTCTGGCCATAGGAATTCTGTTTGTAATTCGTTTTGTAGTTTTACTTTTCTTGATGATGCTGTCTCCCATCGCCCTGCTAGGAACGGTTATTTCTGGACTTTCGAAAGTTTGGTCTATGTGGAAAGAGTCTCTAATAAGGGAGGCTATTTTTGCACCAACAATAATGGCTCTTCTTTGGATTGTTGCTTCTATAGTTAATAATCCGGCCTTTATAAATGCGATAAACAGAAACGGTCAGACCTCCGGTGGATTCTTTAGCGCAATAAGCGAAACCGGCAAAGATTCCATGGCGGTATTAGTAAATTTTGGAATTCTTATAGCAATGTTAATTGGCTCCCTTGTCATTTCCAAAAGCTTTAGCGGCTCCGCCGGTGGATCAGTCTTAGGAGTTGCTGATAAGTGGTCTAGAAAAGTGGCGGGCGGAATGACCTTTGGCGCAGCTGGATTTGCTGGGAGACAGACAGTAGGAAGAATGGCTAGCGGACTATCAAATATAAACGCTCTTAAAACAAATCGTCTAGGCCTAGCTGTACAGAAAGGCTTTAAGGGAGTGGCGAGTTCGAGCTTTGACGCTCGCGCTTCCACCTTAGTTGGAGCTGGACTACAAGGGGCTGGTCTCGGAACTGGAGTTGAGGGTGGTTTTATAGAACAGAGACAAAAGTTCCGCACTCTTCGTGACAAAGTATTCCAGCGGGACGAGGAATCTGTTGAAGCCCTTGACAGTAATAAAAGGAAGCTTGAAATTGAAAAAGATATAAAAGATATGCGTGCTGGGGCAGGAGCTGTTGCTGGCACACCTCCAGCCCTTGCGGCAGAAACGGCAAAAGCGCGCTTAAAAGAAAATCTTTCAAAGCTTTCTGAGGAAGAACAGGTCCAAATGATGTCTACTGCCACACAATGGTTCAAAAACATTGGTGATCAAAAAGAAATTATTGAGACTCTTTCACCAGCGGCCATCAAAGCTATAAAGAAAAAGGCTGGACTAACACCTCAAGAAAAAGAAAAAATTACCAAGCTTCGAGAACAAAAACTTCGAGATGATCTAGTAATAATTAAAACAAAAGCTAAAGGCTCCTCTGAATATGAGAATGCGGTAAAAAATCTTAGAAAGACAGGGGCTGAAGAGTTGGAAATTATTTCTGATGATATATTTGAAATTCAAGAGTTTGTTGAAAATCTTTCTCGCAAACAAACAAAGAGTTTGTTAGATAGCAAAGAAATTTCTTCTCTTAACAAAGATAAATTTAAGAAAAAGAGAGAGGAGCATTTTGTTTCGGCTCTTCAATATAATCCTGATCAAGCAAAAAGTATTCTAGGAAATATGGTAGGGGAAGAAATAGCCAGAATGGATATAAAAGAAATGACCACAGGTTCTGGTTCGAACACGTTCAAGGATTATGTTTCAGCAAGACAGTTAGCCGACGCAGCTGAAAATCTAAGGCCGTCAGACATAGCTTTAATAAAAGAATCTATTAGAAACAGATCCCTACAGGTAGGTCGGCCCGCAGACTCTATCGCTGAGAACACGGCTAAGTGGTTTGATTCTGGAGGAGGCAGACAAATATTCTCATAATTTATGAATCCATCTCAACAACAATTAAGGAGGGCCTTCCGAAATGTGCCGGAGGAATTGCAAGAGGTTATCACATCAATAAAAACAATTGATGACACTCGCGGTATTGGAAAAAACAACGCTCTCTCTCAAGTCCAGATTGATAAAACAGAGATTGCTGTTTTATATGTTCTTCTTGGAATTGAGAGGGTGGAAAGTCTCTCCCAAAAACTTAGAACTTTCGAAATAGAGGGTCTAAAAGCCCAGAAAATTGCTGGGGAAATAGACAAGGCTATCTTTTGGCCAGTCAGGGACTTATTGGCAATAGCACAAAACAATTACCAGAAGATTGCATCAGAAACTCCGACAACCAGGCCGCCTGCAGAAAAAACCATTGGAAGCGTTCTTTTTGCACGAAGTAATAAATAATTTTTTAGAAACGTCGTATAATATAAAAAGTATGAACAACGATTTACAAAGAAAATTTGAAACACTGCCCGAAGAGCTGAAGGAAGCCATAACTTCCGTGGACTTTGCAAAGTCGTTGCAAGAAATTGGTAAAACCAGTGGCTTACATCTTGATCAATTAGATCAGCTTTTTGAAGAAGTCGGTTTCGTTTTGCTTGGTATGACTCACCCAAATGAATTTGGCAAAAAAATTAGCTCTTTGTTCAACCTTCCAGAAGTAGCTAGAAACAGCTTAGTAAAAGAAGTTGATGAGAAAATTTTCAAACCAATCAGAGTTTCTTTAATGTCTATACATAATAAGCCCGCCCCGAGTCCCGTTCAAACTTTTACACCTAAAGCAGCAGAAATTATCCCTCCAGCTCCAGCAATGCCTCATGAGGCCGACTATAATAGTATGTCGCGCGACGCTATTTTATCTGCAATTGAAGATCCGATAAAAAGTGTTGAGAAAAAATTAAGCGCCGATTATAGCCCAAAAAGAAATGTGGAAACCAGTGATCCAAAAGAATACGTGGAGCAAAGAAATGAAATGATACAGAAAATGAAAATTAATCCTTTAGCAGGAAGCCTCACTCCTCCTAAAAAATCACTGGCGGAAGAAGCTGTTTTGGTGGCACAAAAGAAAGTTGAAATTAAAACGCCTCCAACACCAACCCCTCTGAGTGTGCCCTTGCACCACGAGGGTATAAGTGTGCCCTTACCTTCGCCTGTGATAATTCAAAAACTTCCCCCTTCTATAGAAATACCCAAGCCCGCAGGAGTGCCGACTTCCTCAATAGAAAAGTTAAATAGTGTTGTTCGTATACCCAGACAATCTGTAAATGTTACAAGCCAGCCAACTGGGGCAACTTCTTCTTCAAATAAAACCTCTGACCCTTACAGAGAAACTTTTTAAATATGCAGTACCAAGTTCCACAATTTATAGAGGTTGAGGACAAACTTTTTGGTCCTTTAACTTTAAAACAATTTATTTATCTTGCTGGTGGCGTTGGCCTTGCTGTTGTTTTTTATATTTTTATTCCTTTTAAATTTATAGCCATCCTGTTAGCCGTTCCTTTTGTGGCCTTTTCTGCGGCTTTAGCTTTTTATAAAATAAATAACAAGCCTTTTATTTTTACATTAGAAGCTGCTATTGGTTATTGGTTAAAAAGCAAACTTTATATTTGGAAAAAAACAGCTAAAAAAATTGAGCATAAAAAAGAAGCCGCGGACGAAGGTCCTTCTATAGATACTCTGTTAGCCCCGCGTCTTTCTGATAGCCGTCTTAAGGATTTAGCTTGGAGTTTGGATGTTAAGGAAAAAGTAGACGCAAGTCCGCTTTCTAAATACAAAGAATCAAATCTTTCTTTTACTGAGGAAGAAAAAGAGAGGGTCGAGTTCTCCAAAAACTATGATATTGGTGCCAAGGGGCACAATTAAACTTTATGGCACAACAACAAACAGGCTCTACGCAAGATTTCGTCCCAATCAAAGAAGTGCGCGATGGCGTTGTGGTTCTTAAAGATGGGGGACTGCGAGCTATACTTTTAACATCTTCTGTAAACTTCGCTCTTAAGTCACAGGACGAGCAAAGTTCTATAATTTTCCAATTTCAAAATTTTCTAAACTCCCTCGAATTTCCTGTGGAAATATTTATTCAATCTAGAAAATTAGACATAAGACCGTATCTTTCTTTATTAGAGAACCGATACCGCGAACAAGTGGTGGATCTTCTTAAAATACAAACTCGTGAATATATAGAGTTTATAAAAAGCTTTACCGAAAGCGCTAACATTATGACTAAAAGCTTTTTTATAGTAATTCCTTACACCCCTCCAATTTTAACAAGTTCTTCTGTGGGTAATTTCTTTGGCGGAAACAAAAAGCCGACGCCTCAAGAGATTTCTGGTCAATTTGAAGAACACAGAACACAACTTGAGCAAAGAATCTCTGTTGTGGAACAGGGTCTAGTTCGCACTGGAGTAAGGGTGGTGCAGCTCGGGACAGAAGAAATCATAGAGCTTTACTATAAAATATTTAATCCGGGGGAACAGGATAAGCCCATGAAACTCTCTTAAGTTTCATCTTTTCTACTAAAAATAAGAAGAGGAATAGTTTCCAACAAGCAACAAATTAAGGTTGGCTTATTTTTGGTATAATTTTCTTATGGCATTCCTTGATTTTTTAAAACCCAAACCAAAAAACGAAGCCCGACTCACAGCAATCTTGCCTCAAGAAATTTACGAGTCTGGTGTCTTGGAACTGAAAGATGTTATAGCGCCCTCTGCTTTAAAAATTTCCCCTAAAGAGATAAATCTTGGGGAAAAGATTGTTCGAACCTTCTTTGTAATATCTTACCCGCGCTATCTTACAGAAAGCTGGTTTGCCCCAATAATAAATTTGGATAAGGTTTTTGATGCTTCTATTTTTATTCACCCAATAGAAACAGCTAAGATACTACGCCAATTCCAAAAAAAGGTAGCGGAAGTCCAAAGTCAAATACATGAACGCGAAGAAAAAGGTTTGGTGCGCGACCCCATGCTAGACACCGCCTACCAAGACCTTGAACACTTACGCGACTCTTTGCAACAAGCGCAAGAAAAAATATTTGATGTTGGTCTTTATATTTCAATTTATGGAGACTCCGATCAAGAATTAGACAAGGTAGAATCTGAAGTTAAATCTATTCTTGAATCAAAACTTGTTTACATGAAACCAGCTCTTTTCCAACAAGAGCAAGGTTTTAGAAGCGTGCTCCCGATTGGGACAGATGAGCTTGGTGTTCACTCAAAATTAAACTCTTCTCCACTTTCTAGTGTTTTTCCTTTTATTTCTTTTGACTTAACGTCAGACAAAGGAATTCTTTATGGTATCAATCGCCACAATGCATCCTTGGTTCTTTTTGATAGGTTTTCTTTAGAAAATTATAACTCTGTTACTTTTGCTAAATCTGGTTCAGGAAAATCCTATGCTACAAAATTAGAAATTTTGCGCACCCTTATGTTTGATTCCGAAGTAATTGTTCTAGACCCAGAGCGGGAATACGAATATTTAGCGGAGGCAACAGGAGGAAGATATTTCAATGTTTCTTTAACATCAGAACACCACATAAATCCTTTTGACTTACCAATTCCAAGGGAAGACGAGTCCACGGCCGATGTTTTGCGTTCAAATATTGTTAATTTGGTTGGTCTTTTCCGCGTAATGATGGGAGGATTAAGCGCTGAAGAAGATGCCATTATTGATAGGGCTATAAGTGAAACTTATGCACTGAAAGACATAACTCCGGATTCTGACTTCTCAAATATTGAACCCCCATTAATGTCTGATTTCGAATTGGTTCTTACTGGAATGGAAGGAGGGGAGAGTTTGGCTCAGCGTCTTACCAAATACACTAAAGGCACTTGGGCTGGTTTTATAAATCGGCCAACCAACGTAGATATAAACAAAAAGTTTGTAGTCTTTTCTGTTCGCGACATGGAAGACGAACTAAAGCCAGTTGCTATGTATATAGTGATGCACTTTATATGGAACGCAATTAGACGCGAACTTAAAAAGCGTCTCTTGATAGTGGATGAGGCGTGGTGGATGATGAAGTCCGATGACACAGCTTCTTTTCTTTATAGTTTGGTTAAAAGAGGAAGAAAATATTTTTTGGGAGTTGCCACAATCACACAAGATGTGGGGGATTTCTTAAAATCTCCATATGGCATGCCCATTATTACCAACTCCTCACTTCAACTGCTTCTAAAGCAATCGCCCTCTTCAATTGATGAGGTGCAAAAAACCTTCAATTTAACTGAGGAAGAAAAGTATTTGCTCCTTGAAAGCGATGTGGGGGAGGGGATTTTCTTTGCTGGATTAAAACATGTGGCTATAAAAATAATAGCTTCTTATACAGAAGACCAAATTATTACGTCGGATCCATCCCAAGTTCTTTCAATTCGCAAAGCAAAAAATGAATTAAGTCTTTCAAATTAACCAATGGAAAAAACACAAAAAATAAATAGAATCCCTTCTGTCATTGCGGGTCTTATGATTTCTGTTGCTATTGTGTTTGATCTTTTGGGTTTTGGTCTTGCTTTTATACCGGTTGCAGGATGGCTTATAGCGTCCGCAATTGGGGTTGTTGCTTTTCTGACTTTTTTTCTTTGGTTCAATTTTCGAGGAGTAAGCTATAACGGCACAAGAAAAATTGCTTTGTCAGGAATTGGTTTTCTTTTAGAACTTGTCCCTCTTTTGAACGCCTTGCCAGCTTGGACAATTTCTACGTCATTGATGATTCTTGTTGTTAAGGGAGAGGACCTTGCTTCAAACAAAACAGTTTCAATAAAAACTTCTGCTGATTCCGCACAAAAAAAGACGCAAATTCAACAAAAAGCTAGAGCGCGCCAAGCAGCAAACGAAGAAAGCTACACTCCGAATGAATCGGGAAATTCTAATATAATCCCTGTAAACGCTCGCCAAAATCCACCCTTAATTAATAGAGACTTTAAGGGAATTGCCTCATCTGATGACTCTTCCCGTTTTATTAAAGCCGCATAAAATGCATAAAAATGATCGCTTTTACTAAAAAAATTCTAATAATTCTTTCCTTAGTTTTTTTACCAATTATTACATCCGCCCAAACAATAGATTCCTATAATGAGTCCTTGCGAACCGTTATTACGCCTGCAAACCCTCAGCCAAACCAAACAATTTCTATAACCCTAGAAAGCTCTTTGGTAGACCTCTCTCTGTCTACAATAACTTGGAGTGTTGATGGCAAAATAGTAAGTAAGAGCCGTGACAACAGAAAACTAGAAACAAAATTGAAAGATGCTGGCAAAGAAACAAAAATTTTAATTTCTGTTAGCAGTCCTTCTTCGGGTGCCTTAAATAAAGAAATTGTTATAAACCCAGCATCAATTGATTTAATTTATGAAGCCAATACATATACTCCGCCTTTTTATAAAGGAAAGGCCCTTCCTTCGGCAGAAAGCTCTGTAACGCTGTTAACTTTGCCAAAATTTTTCAAAAAAAATGGAGCCGCCATTTTAGCTAAAGATTTAATGTTCACTTGGAAAAAAGATGGGGTGGTGGACGGGGCAAAGTCCGGCTTAGGAAAAAATACTTACACTTTTGCAACAGGAAGATTGCCAGAAAACACCCCCCTGGTAGAAGTATCTGTTCTCTCTCCCGAGGAAGGAATTAGGGGATATTCCTCATTGTTACTTCCAACCACAGAGCCCCAACTTGTTATTTATGAAGACAATCCAATTCTTGGGGTTAATTTAAATCAGGCTGTTCCTAGAGAGGGGAATTTGAATGGAAAAGAAATGTCGCTTGTAGCCTATCCATATTTCTTTTCTGGGAAAAACAAAGAGTCCCAAAGCTTTGAATACACATGGTATATTAACAATGAAAAAATTATAGATATTCCAAAAAACAAAAGCACTCTCACAATAAGAAGTCCTGAAGGAATTGGCTCATCATCTATAAGAGTGTCTCTTTCTAACATTAATAGAATCTTCCAAGCAGCGGCGTCTAATATATTAGTAAAATATGGAGAATAAATTTATAAAATCATTATCAAAAAGGTTCGCTTTTCTTTTTGTTCTTTTTTCAATTTTTTCTTTTCTTTTTTCTGTAAATTTAGTTTTGGCTCAAAATAATACTGATTATAAATTGCTGGCGCCTATTCCAGGGTTTGATGAGACCTATAAAACAGGGGATATTGGCAAGTATGTAAATGCAATAATAAAACTCTCTATTGTTATTGCTGCTGTTTTGGCAGTTGTAATGATAACTTTGGGCGGGTTCCAATATATGACAAGTGAGTCTATGGGACTCAAACAAGAAGGAAAGGACAAAATAAAAAATGCGTTTCTTGGCCTTGTAATATTGGCTTCATCCTTTTTAATTCTAAACACAATAAACCCCGCTCTTCTTAATTTTAATTTAAATATTCAAACGGTCGGCGTCCCGGGGAATTCAAACTCTGCTGCCCCAAGTTCACAAACAACTTCTCTAGACCAAACAACGAGACAGTCTCGTGAAAATGCCGGATTATCTAGTGCGGAAACTTATGTAGTTAGAGATGATTTAACTCCAGTGCAAAGAGCCGCCGAAAGAGCCCGACTTGAAACTCAGTGTAGAGGAACACACGGAAGCAATGCCAGAATATTGGAAAATCGTCCTTCTGGGGGAGGAAACATAACCTACACCTGTACTTACCCTACCAGCGGAGCCAGTGGAAGTTGGCCAGAAAATAGTGGGGGCGCATCTGGAGACTTTTAATAATTATGTCTAAATCAACCGCCATAACAATAATTGTTGTAACTCTCCTAATTTTAAGCGGGGGACTAGCTTGGTGGTATTTTAATTTGAGTTCACCACAAGAAAACGGTGAGGAAAATGGTGGTGGCATAAATTTTTTCCCTTTTGGAAATGGTGGTGGAACAAATAATAACAATGAGGGGGAAACAAAAGAAAATGAGGGGGAAACAAAAAATGAACAGGCCCCAGAAATTAGAGAAGTCTCTAATCTTCCTGTTGCAGGATTTTTACCTCTTAGTGATAATTTAGGGTTTGCTCTTGTTCGTTATATAGACCAAGAAACGGGAAACGTTTATGATGCGCCACTTGAGATTGTTTCTAAAAAAAGAATAAGTAATACTACAATACCGAAAGTGCGCGAAGTGATTTGGGCTCCAGGGGGAAATTCTTTTATAATGCGCTACTTAGATGAAAATGATTCTATTCAGAGCTTTTACGCCACATTAAAAGAAAATCTTACCGGCGAAGGAAGTTTAAATGGAAAGTTTTTACCAGAAAACATCTCTTCTTTGAGTTTATTTAATATAAACAACACTTCATCTCTTACAAAAATAATTTATTCTTTAACGGAAGGTTCTGGCTCTTCGATTTTTACTGCTGAAAACGATGGCAGTAAAATTGCCCGCACTCACTCTTCCTCTCTAAAAGATTGGTTGGTTTTTGGAATAAACGATTCTTTGGCTTATATTCAAACAAAATCTTCTGGTCGCGCGCCCTCTTTTCTTTTTTCTTTAAATGTAAAAACTGGGGTGACGACTCCGACCCTTTCAAATACAGTAGGGCTTTCTGTTCTCCCAAATAAAAAAGGTGATTTGGTTTTGTTTTCCAGCACCCCCTTTGGTTACCCCCTTCTCTATATTTATGACGTAGCTAAAAAAACCACAACTCAAACCTCACTTAGAACCTTTGCCGACAAGTGTCGCTGGAGCGAAAATAATACTGGCCGTATTGTTTGTGCCGTACCAAACAATATTACAACTGGCATTTATCCTGATGATTGGTATCAGGGAAAAACTTCTTTTAATGATAATTTGTGGGAAGTAGATGCAACAAGCGGCACAACGAGAGAACTTCTTAATCTTTATAAAAACTCTTATTTCTTTGACATTGCTTCTTTCTCTTTAAGTAAAGATGATAAATTCCTTATTTTACAAAACAAAACAAACAACTCTCTTTGGAGTGTTCGCTTGGAAAGGTAAGGGAGCAGAGCGAACACTTATGCCCTTGGCGTGAGGGGACGCTCATACCTTTGGGTATAATTTTATAAAAACCTAAACAACAAGTTCTTCTGGTTTTTTTGTTTTCTCTTCAACGTATTTAAGTACCACTCTTCTGAATTTACCAAAGCCCTCCGAATGGGTTTCTATATTGGGGTGATTTTGAAAAAAGGAGTGCACCACGCGACGTTCATAGGATGACATCGGTTCCATTTCTACGCTACTTTTAAACATCAAAGCTCTGTTTCCGAGCATCGAGGCTATTCCCTTCACTTTTTCTTCTGCTTTTTTTCTGTAGCCATTAACATCAACTGTGACGGACATATCAGCCCCATTCTTTTTTTCAATCATTTTGCGCAAAATGTGGTTTAGGGCAGCGAGGGTTTCTCCAGAACCTCCAATTAAAATTGCGCTATCCGATGATTCAACCGACAACAGTGTTCTTTCTGCGTCATTTTCAATAGAAATGTCAGAGTAAGTAAGGCCTAATCCCTTTAATATATTTTCTAATTCTTTTTTTAGGTCTTCGTTACTCATAATGTTTATCTTATACCTTACGGTGTCGCTTCAGGGCAAGCTCTTGACCTATAGTGAAAATATTACTGACCACAAAGTAAAGGGCTACAGCTGAAGACAGGCTGTGACTAATAATTACAATCAGTATAGGAAAGAAATATTTCATTTGAAATTGCATGTTTCTTGCAAAATCATCCTTAAAAGACTTTTCTTCTCCTTCTTTTTTAGGAGGAAGGGGAGGGAAAGAAAGTGTGGCTTGTATGTATTGAGTAACCCCCGCTGAAACGGCTAAAATCCAACTTTTTTCTGCCATATCAAAAATAAAGAGTTTCATAGTAACCAAATCTGGAAAACCAATGAATCCATAGAGTGCTTCTGGTTTTATATCTGGTAACCCTCCTTTATAAAATATCCAGTAAAGAGCAATGACGACTGGTATTTGAATTATCAAAACAAGAATACTAGCAAAAGGATTGACCTTGGCTTCTTTGTATAAATCTAAGGTTGCTTTCCCTAGGGCTTGGCGATCGTCCTTATATTTTTTCTTAATTTCCTCCATTTTAGGCTCTATTTCCCTCATTTTTATTTGAGTTAAAAGAGCTTTTTTAGTTAAAGGAAAAAGGAGGAGTTTAACCAAAACGGTAGTCAAAATTACAGCCAAAGCAACATTCCCCCCTGGCAAAACATCAATCAAAAAAACGTTAAGATTGTAAATCGGCTGATAAAATAAGCTGAAAAATATTCCATCGTTCATTTGGCCATTCTAGCTTATTTATCGCCTCTTGGAAAAGAGTTTTTTATTACTTCAACACAAGTGTTTATTTTTAAAGAAAGTTCTTTGTGGGGGAGAAGACTTGCTTCTTTTTTAACAAAACAAATAACAGCCAGGTTTTCAGGAAAAGAGTCTTTGCTTTTTTTCAAAATATCAATAATCCTTCTTTTTATTTTATTTCTAAGAGACTTCTTTTTTTGCCAGCTCCCTGGTAAAACAACAGAAAACTTCTGTCCTTTAGGAATTAAGGACACTTTAAAACTAAGTGGAGGGAAATTAAAGGAGCGACTTTTTTTATATACAGAAACAAACTCCTTCCTGGAGATTCTTTGTTTTTTAGGAAACATAAAACCTGTCTTTTATATTAAAAACTAAACACTTAGACGCTTGCGTCCAACTCTACGGCGACGGGAAACCGCCTTGCGACCCCCTGGAGTTTTCGCTCTCATTAGGAAGCCGTGCTTCTTTGCTCTTTTTTTCTTTTTTGGTTGATACGTTCTAGACATGTGCGTGATTATAATCTTATTTTCTAACTTAGGCAATGTTTTTTATAAAAAAAGCAATACCCCACTATTCACTCTTTTTCCCCTTTTTATCACCACAAATTGGTCCTCGAGGTAAGTGTTGCATTTATTTCTCCTTTGTATAATGAATATTATTTTAACTAATTATGTTTGATACTAAAGAGCTTTGGAATACTGTTTTGGGAGACATTGAAACAAATGTTTCCGAAGCTACATTTAGCACTTGGTTTAAAGATACCGGCATCGTAAGAGTAGAGGATGGGGTTGTTTTTCTTTCTGTGCCAAATCAATTCGTAAAAGAGTGGCTAATAAACAAATACCACAAATCTATTCTCAAAAAACTTCGTGAAGGGGCAGAGCAAGTAAGAAATATTGAATATATTGTAAGCAAAGACCCTCCAAAACAAGAAGTGGCTACAAGAAAAATCAATAACAACCCCACAACAGAGATGCCTCTTGCGGATTTTTATGTGAACAAAGAAGACAATCTTAATCCTCGTTACACCTTTGACTCTTTTGTCGTTGGCTCTTTCAATGACCTGGCTCACGCCGCGGTTCAAGCTGTAATTAAAAAGCCGGGCATTGCTTATAACCCACTTTTTATATATGGAAACACTGGTTATGGAAAAACCCACTTGATTCAGGCTGTGGGAAACTACATTAAAACAATGTCTCCTAGCATGAAGGTCTATTACATCACCTCAGAAAATTATTATCTGGGACTAGTGAATGCCATGCAAGAAAACAAAATAAGTCTTTTTAAAGAAAAGTATAGAAAATACGACCTTCTTATAATGGACGATGTTCAGTTCTTATCTAATAAAGAAAAAACCCAAGATGAACTTTTCCACCTATTTAACACTCTCTACGACAACAATAAGCAAATAATTTTTTCTTCTGATAAACATATAAACCAAATACCTAATCTAGAAGACCGTATACGCACCCGCTTTGGGGCAGGAATGATGGTGGACATTCAGGCACCAGACTATGACGCTCGTGTCGCCATAATTCAAAAGAAGTGCAACTCTCAAAACACCTCTCTTTCGCCTGAAATAATTGAGTATTTGGCGGGTTCTGATAATAGCATTCGTGAACTGGAGGGGGCTTTGAACACTATTACTTATCATATGCAATTAAAGAATAAGATTATCTCCATAACGGAAATAAAAAATATTATAAGGGAAACCAGTAAGCCAAGAAGGACTTTTTCTGTTAAAGAAATAATAAAAACTATAGCTGATTTTTATGACGTCCCAGAAAATAGTATTTATGAGAAAACTCGTCGAAAGGAGGTGGTCAAACCAAGACAAATTATCATGTATATTCTAAGAGAGGACTTTAAGGTTTCTTATCCAACAATAGGAGAGAAGTTGGGGGGGAGGGATCACACAACTGTAATACACTCTTGCGAAAAAATTAAGAATGAGTTAAAAACAGACACAACTCTAGTAGAGGAAATTGACTATATTAGAACGATGTTAAATTAGTGGGGAAAAGACAGTGGAAAAATCATGCGTAAGAAAACAACAACCTTAGGAAAACAACCTTACTTATCAACAATAAAAATCTCTAAAAATGAAGCCTTTTAAAAATGAATTATTAATGAAGAGGTTGTTAGTAAGTAAAAAGGAATTTAAGGTTTATAAATAAAGATTATTTAGAGTTATTAACTAATCCACAGCGCTATAATACTAATATGTATATAGAATGTCAGAGAGATAAATTAAGTGAGTTTGTTAATAAGGTTGAAAAAATAACAAACAAAAATGCAAGTTTGCCGATCCTTTCTTGTATACTTTTAGTAGCTAAAGATAAAACTCTTACAAACAAAGCTACAAACTTAGAAATTGGAGTTGAAGTTTCAATTCCAGCGAAAGTTAATAAAGAGGGGATTGTAGCCATTCCTTCTAATATTTTTTCTCAAACAATAAATAATTTTCAAGGAGGTAAAATCATTTCTTTAGAGGAGAAAGATGGATTTTTAGTTATAAAAAATGAATTTTCTGAAGTTCAACTAAAAACTCAATCCCCACAAGACTTTCCTCTTATTCCAAGGGGGGAAGAGGGGGAAGGTTTTAATTTTAAAATAAAAGATTTTATTTTAGGCCTAAAAAGCGTTATTTTTAGTGCCTCCCTTTCTAGTATTAAACCAGAACTAGGAAGTGTTTATATTTATCCAGAAAATCAAGAACTAGTTTTTGTTGCGACAGACTCTTTTCGCTTAGCAGAAAAAAGAATTATTTCAAAACAAATAAGCAATTTTCCTTCAATGCTCATTCCCCAAAAAAACTGCCTAGAGCTTATAAGGGTTTTCGATGGAGTCAATGAAGAAGCGGATCTTTTTTTTAGTAAAAATCAAATTAGCATAAACACACCGACAATTTACTTTACTTCTAGAATTGTGGATGGGGCCTTTCCTGATTACAAACAAATAATTCCCAAAAAAGGGGAAATGGTTGTCCACTGTTTAAAACAAGATCTTTTTGATGGGCTAAAGGCGATAACTGTTGTTTTTGATAAATTTAATCAAGTAACCCTAACTACAAAAACAAAAGAGGGGCTTCTTGTTCTTTCCTCTAAAAATACTGATGTCGGAGAAGGGGAATACAAGTTAAAAATAAAAGGGGAGGGAGAAGATGTTTCTGTTAGTTTTAATCAACAATATATAAAAGAATCTTTCGGAGGATTTCTTGATGACTCAATAACCCTGACTTTTGGAGGTCCTCATCGCCCACTTTTAATTGAGGGTGGAAAAAGTAGTTACTTTAGATATTTAGTTATGCCCATGAATCGTTAATATGAAATCAATCAGGGATATATTAAAAAATTTTAAAGTACCAATACCGCCAGAAAACGTAATTGAAGGAATTATAGAAAGTTTTATTTTAGATCTCAAAAAAAAGAAAGTTAAAATAAAAATATCTTTTCAAGGCAAAACAATTTTTATTAAAACTGATATTTATACAAAAAGAGACGTTTTGGTTAATCAAAAAAAGATAATAGAAATGATTAAAGAACGATTTCCAAAAGCGTCAATTGGTGATTTTAAATAAAAAACTAATTTAACTTATATTTTAAAGAAAAATCCTTTTCAACCTTAAGAAAAGGCGGGCTGTAACCGATTACTTTTAGAGTGTTATTTGCTTGAATTATGCCCGTTACATCTCTTGCGTTAAAAGATACGTAAAAAGGGCTGTTGTTATAGGAACCAACTAATTTATTATTTAAGAAAACTTCAACCTTTGAAATGGGCGAGGAGCCATTAGAAACAACGGTAAAAGATACTGGCGCTGAAAAGTTGTGCTCAGTATTTTCGTTATACCCACTCAAAGTAAAAGAAACTTCTTTTAAGGGAGTCGCCGAGACCGATCCTGTTGGCTTTGAACCTTCTCCTCCGTAGCCGTTTGCCTCAGCCCACTTTCTAACGGCAAATTCCCAATGAGAGTACTGGGAATCTTCGGTTGGATTTTCTGGTGGGGTAACACTTTGCGGATCATTTTTGTTTATCCAACGCAGTATAGAGTGAACCCCAGGAACAGCCTTCTCTACCGTTTTTTCTTTAGGATAATTTTCATCAACTATGGCCCCAGTGTCTTTATCAACAAGATAAGTTTCACCTCCTTGCCAAACACCGCGCAAAACAGGGGGGAGACTCTCTGTGTTTAAAGGAGCGGCCTGATAAAATCTTTCGTCCGGTAAAGTAGAAATGGCATAGTCCATGAATTCGCGCCACATTGGAGCGACAATTTGACCAGAAACCTTTTTTTCCATAGGTCTATTGTCGTTATTTCCTGCCCAAGAACCAACAACAAGAGAAGGAGTGTATCCAACTATCCAAGCGTCTCTATAATCGTTTGTAGTACCAGTTTTAGCGGCCACCTGACGGTTTGCAAAATAAAGATTGGATCTTGCCCCATAAAGTGGGGTTCGTGCTACATCGTCTGACAAAATATCAGAAATCGTTCGCGCCACATCGCTCGGCAGGGCATTGTTTTGTTGAGCCTCAAAAGATTCTAAAATTTCTCCCTCTCCATTTTCAACACGCAAAATTCCAGCGGGAACACTTCCTATCCCGTCATTTGCAAAAGCACCATAGGCGCCAGTTAACTGTAGCAAAGTTACTTCTCCTCCTCCCAAAACCAAAGTAAGGCCGTAGCGATCGGGGTCACTAAAAGTATTGATACCAACGTCGCGCGCTGTTTGCAAAACATCCCTCATTCCAGATAGATACAAAACTTTTACAGCGGGAATATTTAAAGATTGAGCAAGAGCGCTACGTAAATTTACTGGACCTCTAAATATTTGGTCATAATTTTCCGGATTATAACAAGTTGTTGGCGGGTCACTTGGATTGATTGGACGCCCTTCATCGGTACAGCGAGTAGAAAATTCAGTAGGCACATCAAAGACAATTGTTTCCGGTGTGTATCCCTTTTTAAAAGCGGTTGCATAAACAAAAGGTTTAAAAGAAGATCCAGGCTGGCGTTTGGCCAGAGCTATGTTTACATTTCCATCTATTTCTTTATCAAAATAATCACGAGAACCAACCATGGCCAAAATTTGCCCAGTTTTAGGGTCCAGTGCTACAAGGCCAGCGTTTTCTGCGTTAAACTTTTCTTTATTTGAAAGGGCGTATTTTTTTACAACCTCTTCCGCCTTTTGCTGCATTGGAACATCAATTGTAGTGACAATTTTCAAACCTTCTTCTTCCAAGGCGCGTTTGCCGTATTTATTTTCCAAAATACTTCTTAAATAAAAAACAAAATGAGGTGCAATAATACCAGTTCTTTGTGGTGGCCTGAATTCTACAACTTCTTTTTCTGCAGCAACATGTTCCGCTTCGGTTATTAATTTTTGTTCGTACATTCTTTGTAAGACCAAGTTTTTTCTATTACTTAATTCATCCTTGTGGCTTCCATAAGGGGAGTAGTAGCTTGGCGCTTGAGGAAGGGCGGCCAAATATGCCGCTTGCGCCAAATTTAAAGATGCGGCATTAACGCCAAAGAATGCTTGGCTCGCCTCCTCGGCTCCATAGATGTTTCCTCCGTAAGGGTTTTCATTCAAATAAATTTCTAATATTTGATCTTTTGAAACCACTTTTTCAAGTTTTGTTGCCAAAACCCACTCTTTCATTTTACGAATTGGACCACCAAAAAAACTCTTATCTCCAGTTAAAAGAGAATTTTTTACCACTTGCTGGGTTATGGTAGAACCCCCCTGAGAAAAACTTAAAGAAGTGGCGTTTGCTATAACCGCTCTTAAAAAAGACAAAGGCCTTATGCCACTGTGTTGATAGAAAGTGTCATCCTCAATTGCGACAGTAGCTTTTTGTAGATATGGAGAAATTTCTGAAAGAGGGACTTCACTTCGGCGGACGTTCTCTTGAATATTAAAAAGAAGAATTACTCCGGTTCTATCAAAAAATTTAGTAGATTGAGAAACGAGACGACTATTAAAAGAATTAACATCTGGCAATTGCAATCTTGCCGCCCAAACTATAAATAGACCAGTCAGCAAAAAACCTAAGGCAAATAAGTTCAACCAAATCTGGCGAACGAGAGCTTTTTTACTTTTTCGAACAACACGTTGATACATTTCACTAATCCTAGCAAAAAACAGCGCTCAAACAAGAGATTTTATAAATTGAGGCCCCATGATAAAGTTAATTAATGTTTGGTTTTGCTTCAAATAAAAATCCATCTATACCCGAGGAAAAAGAAGTTGATGAGTTTTTGACGCGCGGAGTAAGTGAAGTTATTGATAAAAATGAAACAAAGAAGCTTCTTTTAAGCGGAAAGCCCTTGCGTATTAAGCTTGGTATTGATCCAACAAGTCCAGACATTCATTTGGGCCGTGCAACCGTACTTTGGAAGATGAAAAAACTTCAAGACTGGGGACACAAAATAGTTTTAATAATAGGAGACTTTACTGGAGTTGTCGGGGACTCGTCTGACAAAGAAAGCGAAAGACCAATGCTTAGGGAAAGTGATGTAAAACAAAATATGAAGGGCTACTTTTCTCAAATGGGCAAAGTTATAGACCTCTCTAAGGCGGAACAGCACTATAATTCAAAATGGCTTTCAAAAATAACCTACGCAGAACTTGGAGGACAGTCCGATCAGTTTGCCTTGTCCGATTTTATAGCAAGAGAAAATATTAAACGCCGCCTTGATAAAGGAACAAGAGTTTCACTTCGCGAACTTCTTTACCCTCTTATGCAGGGCTATGACAGTGTGGCGATAAAAGCAGACGTTGAACTCGGTGGAACAGACCAGAGATTCAATCTTTTATCAGGAAGAACCATGCAGGCCTTTTACAAACAGAAGCCACAAAACCTCATGACCCTAGAACTTTTAATGGGGCTAGATGGTAGAAAAATGAGTTCTAGTTGGGGGAATACAATAAATTTAAACGACAGTGCTGAAAATATGTTTGGTAAAACAATGCGGCTTGGAGATGATTTGGTTGAAACTTATTTCAAATTAGCGACAAACATGCCCCTTGGTGAAATTGAAGGACTAATGTCAGCTTTAAGAGAAAATAAGGTGCATCCAAAAGATGTAAAAATGAAATTGGGAAGAATTATTACAGCAATGTATTACGGAGAAAAAGTTGCAGTTGAAGTTGAGCAAAACTTTATTAAAAAATTTAGCGAAGGAATTGTGGCGGAAAATGTCCCAGTAGAAAAAACAAAGGAGGAGGAACTTTTGGCAGATGTTTTTTTGCGCGCAAAAGTAATTGAATCCAAATCAGAATTTTCGAGATTAATTTTAGCTGGAGCAATTGAAATTGTTGGTGGAGAAAAAATAACAGAGCCCAAAGCAGCAGCTCTAAAAGACAAAACTTATAGAATAGGCAAGCACAGATTTCTTAAAATAATCTAAAAATCTCGCCTAAACAGCGAGATTTTTAGATTAGGCAGATTTAGAGATAGTTTTTTTCGTCTGGCTCAAAGTCCATTTTGTCTGCGTCTAGCTCATCGTCACTAAAGTTTTCTGCTACCTCTACTTTTTCAGCAAGAGCGGGGTCAATTTCACCAACCGCATCGTCATCGGTGTCATCCGCGCCCAGTTTAGGGCTTGCCGTTATTTCTATATTCTCTTTTTTAAAATCCGCGTTAAGGTCGTCTTCGTTTGTATCCATACTGTTTAATTACTTATATGCACATTTTGTAACATAAGCAGTTTTTTTTGTAAATATTATAAATTCTGTGGATAAGAGGTAGACCCAGTAAGAGCCACTGCTATAGCATCATATTCATCATCAATCATTTTCCTTTTTGGCATTTCTATTAATTTAGAAAGCATAAATTCTACCTGTCTTTTCTCAGCTCGGCCGTAGCCAATGACCGCACTTTTTATTTGTAATGGAGTGTATTCAACAACCTCCAATTTATTTTTTTTAGCTATATATATAATTGAGCCCCGCACTTCCGCAACGCGCATAACAGTTTTTTGATTGGTATTTAAAAATAAATTTTCAATTGAGAGTACGTTTGGTTTATATTTTTCTATAATTTTTTCTACTCTTTCCCCAATTAAAAACAGCCTCTCATCAAATGGAATTTTGGCAGATGTTTTAAAACACTCAGAGTGTAAAAGTTTTTCTTCGCCCCTTTTCCCTTCAATAACAGCAAGACCAAGCCTCTCGTATCCAGGATCTATGCCTATTATTTTCATAAATTTTATTCTTGTAGTTCGGCATTAGTAAAAACTTCCTGAACTTCATCATTATTTTCCAATTCTTCCATTAAGGCTATCAAAGAAGAACTGTCTTCTTTTGAAAGAGTTGTCATAATAGACGGCTCATAACTGCCGACCTCTGTTTTTTCAAAAGCCCACATCGCGCTTCCTTTCGCACCAAGCCCAGTTCCATTCTTTGAAAGAATATGTTTTATTTCTTGCGCAGCCTTATTTCTATTATCTGTTAAAACTTCAATTAAAATAGCGGCACCTCCCGCCCCATATGCTTCATAGGTTAGATTTTCCATTGTTGCGCTTTCAGCGCTCGCCCCCTTTTTAATCGCTCTTTCTATTGTGTCTTTAGGCATATTTTCTTTTTTCGCTTTTTCAATCGCTGCCCGAAGTTCTGGAGAGTTCACGTTCCCCTTACTTTTTTTAGAAGCAACAGCAAGATATCGTCCTATTTTTCCAAATAATTTAGAACGAGCAGAATCTGCCGCCCCCTTAGCTCTTTTTATTTGTGACCATTTAGAGTGACCAGCCATTTTTTTAAAGTAACTTACCTTGAGAGTTTTCTTTTATTTTTTTATCCAAATGTACGAAACCTCTGTCGGTCACAACGCGCCCTCTTGGAGTTCTTTCCAAAAGTCCGAGCTGCATTAAATATGGCTCATGCACTTCTTCCACCGTTCCTTCGTCTTCTGAAAGAGCTGCGGCAATTGTGGAAAGACCGACGGGGCCACCGTTAAATTTATCAATAAGCATTGTTAAAAGAGATCGGTCTGCGTTTTGAAGTCCCAAAGTATCCACCCCTAAAAGCAAAAGAGCCTCATCAACAATTTTTTTACTAAGCTTTTCTTTTTGCACTTGAGCAAAATCACGACATCTCTTTAGTAAATAATTAGCAATTCTTGGGGTGAAGCGACTGCGCTTGCCAATTTCAGAAATTGCCCCACTTTCTGCTTCTACTCCAAGCAACTTGGCAGAACGCCCAATAATTTTTTCTATTTCTTCTTGTGTATAAAATTCTAGACGAAACACCCCACCGCCAAAACGACTTCGCAGCGGTGAAGAAAGAAGTGCCATACGAGTGGTTGCCGCGATTAAAGTAAAAGGAGGAAGCTCAAGTTGTATGGTTCTTGCTGATGGGCCTTTGCCAATAATAATATCCAAAACCCCAGACTCCATAGCGGGGTAGAGCACCTCCTCAATCGTTTTGTTTAAACGATGTATTTCATCTATAAAAAGAACATCCTTTGGTGTGAGGTTGGTTAGAATTGAAGCGAGGTCGCCCACCTTTTCGATTGCTGGGCCCGATGTAATTTTTATGCCGCTCCCTATCTCTTTGGCTATTAGGTGAGCCAATGTTGTTTTGCCAAGTCCAGGTGGGCCATAAAAGAGCAAATGCTCTGGGGCATGTTCACGTTCTTTGGCTGCAGATAGTAATATTTGTAAATTTTTCTTTATCTTCTCTTGCCCCACGTATTCACCGAAAGAAGAAGGCCTTAAAGCTTGGTCTAAATGAGTATCTTTTCCGTTTTGCGGGTCTATTTTTTTGCTCATATTAAAATATCGCAGTTACGGCCATTGTATCACGCGAAAAAGGGTGCCAAAAAAGAAAGGAAAATGATCGCTAAAAAAGCTTGACAGCAAGACTTCTTTATGCTACACTTCCTAATAGCCTGTTAACTTAAGTCAGGCCTTTTCTTTTGTAGAAAAGAGCCCAAAGTAACAAACATAAGGTTTAATTCAGTACAATATTCTCTAAGGAATTGAGTCCCCGGACTTACTGGTGTTTTCGCAAGGACGTTTTGGTCTTTACCTTTATTGGTAAAACGCTGATTCTATCCTCAGGAAAATTCTTAACTTTTTATGCTTCGCATTTAAAGTATCCCTTAGAGAATAATGAACTGAATTTATCTTTTTTCACTCTACGCCCACCATAATTTTTTGGTAGTGGCGCTTTTTCATTTTTTACTTTCTAATTAAAGCCTTAATTTTTGAATTTAAATTTCAAGGTCCACAACACGCGCAAGTTCGTCCAAGGTTGTCACTCCTTGTAAAACTTTTACTACACCATCTTCTTTGAGATTCATTATTCCTTGGGTTTTGGCTATTTTTTCTATTTCTGCTTCCGATGGATTCTGATTTATTATTTTATCTATTTGCTCGTCCATCTTTATTGCTTCATAAATTCCAATACGTCCTTTGTATCCAAGTCCGCTACATTTCTCACAGCCAACAGCTTCCCAAATTTTTTCAGTTTGCAAATCTTTTAGCTTGTCTGTTATTCCATCAACAATAGAATCAATAAACTTTTTTTGTTCAGGTGTCGGAGTAATTTCTTTGGCACAATTTTTACAAAGTTTTCGCAGGAGCCTTTGTGCCAAGACCATATTTACAGTTGAACTTATAATTTTAGGGTTTACGTCTAAATCAATGAGACGAGGAAAAGCACCAGCAGCAGAATTGGTGTGCAAAGTTGAAAGTACAAAGTGCCCAGTATTAGCTGATTGAATCGCAATTTCTGCGGTTTCAGCATCACGAATTTCACCAACCATGATTACATCTGGGTCTTGGCGAAGAGCGGAGCGAAGACCTCCAGCAAAAGTGTATTGCTTGTGATCGACTTGGGTCTGCACAATTCCTTTCAAGTGATATTCAATAGGGTCTTCAATAGTAATTACTTTTATTTCTGGATTATGTATTCGACGCAGGAATGCATAAAGAGTAGTGGTTTTACCTGAACCTGTGGGACCAGTTGTTAGTAGCATTCCGTTTGGCTTTTTTATTTCATGGTCAAGAATATTAAAAAGTTTTTCTGGAATTCCCAATTCTTCCATTGGAACCTGAATTGATTTTGGATTTAATATGCGCATCACGACAGATTCACTGTATGCTCCAGGCAAAAGGGAAGTACGAATTTCTATTTCTTCGCCAGACACTTTTATAGAAAATCTTCCGTCTTGTGGAAGATTTTTCACATTAAGTTTTAAACGAGAAAGAAGTTTGATGCGAGAAAGCAAAAGCTGAAAAGTTTCTTTATCAAATCTTAGAATGTCTGTTAAGACTCCGTCTAATCTGTAGCGAAGACGAGTATCTGTTTCTTCTGGTTCAACGTGCACGTCGGATGCTCCCAAAGCGAGAGCTCCAGAAATAACAATTTCTAAAATGCGAGAAATTCTGTAACTTTTATTTTGATTCAGCACTCCTTCAATAAGTTTTACAACATCTTCGAGCGTATGAACTTTGGAAAGAAAACTTTCTATTTCTTCATTTGATATATCAAGTACACCCGCTTTTGTTTCGGAAGCAAAAGAAATTTCTTTATAGCGCGCCCAAGCTCTTTCAAGGGAGGCCTTAGAAACCATATAAAGTTCTATTTCATATCCCTTTCGTTTTAAATCATCCAAGGCGCTTTTGGTGGAGTCGCTTTCAGGGGAAAGGGAGGCGATTTTTAATTTTTTATTTGTAATTTCAAAAATAGCCACTTTTGCAAGGCGAGCCTGGTCTTCGGGAAGTAGGCGTAGAGCGTCCGTTTCAATTGAAATACGGGACAGGTCCAAATATTCCACCCCATACTTTTGAGAAAGGATTACAGCCAGGTCCTCCTCCTCTTTTTTTAGGAGATCGTCTACTTTTTTATTGGCCTTATCTTCATCAAAGCTAATCATTTGCATAAATAATATCACAAAGGCCCCCGAAAATGGCTTGGCTTAGCCATTTTCGGGGGAGAGCTTCCCTTGACTTTTATATAATTATGGTGTATAATAGAAGATAGATTGTGGAGGCGAGTTTTAAGACGCTTCCAATTGAAAACCTAACTTTCCGCTATATGCGGGGGAGGAAATAGCCATGATTCGCATTTTGAAATTGCTAATGCTTGTACCCTTGTGCCTTTGCCTGCAGGGGGGGTGTGTCAGTTTCGGAAACTACGATCTCCGAACAGGAAGCAGCAGCGGTTGGCTCTACGGCCCCACGTTTTCGGCTTACGGGAACGGAGTGATCAAGGGGGAAATGGACGTCCGTGAGCTCCAAGCCACTGAGATGCGGAATAACGCCTACAAGAAAGCTCAGCTTTGCCGTGAAAGTCGGCACGTTGGGCCCGGCGGATGGTTTTCGGGTTCTGCAGACTGCGTTGCGTCCCCGGGGAATCCCATCGAGCGCGCCATTTTGGAGCAGGCTGCACGGGAAGGTGACGCCGCCGTAGCAGCCCAAATGAGAGCGGGTCAGCAGCAGGATTGGGACAATGGCGTCAATCTCGGACGCGGCTCCGTTCGAGTTCCGGTTCGCTAGCGCGAACCGTTCGAAGGCCCGGTGAAAGTTTCCGCAAGGGAACTAGAGCCGGGCTTTTTATTTTTCATAAATAAAGGTAAGGTGGTTTTGTGATTAAAAAAATAAAAAGTTTGGTGGAATTACAGAATTTCGCTAATCAATTTTTGAAAAGCTTGAAGCCTGCAAAAAGTAGGGCAACAATTTTGTCATTAGATGGAAATCTTGGAAGTGGCAAAACAGCTTTTGTAAAAACTCTGGGCAAAGCTCTTGGGATTAAGAAAACAATAATAAGTCCGACTTTTATAATTATGAAATTGTACGAGATATCGTACAAAAAATATAAAAAACTAATTCACATTGATGCTTATCGTTTAGAAAAAGAAAAAGAATTAGAAGTTTTGGGCTGGAATGATTTAATAAATAATCCTGAAAATTTAATAGCAATTGAATGGCCAGAGCGGGTTCTAAAAATCATTCCTAAAACTGCTAAAAAACTAAAATTTAAATTTGTTGATGAAAAGACACGAAGTGTTACTCTTTAGCTAATTATGGTTAAGAAAAAAAAGGAAGGAAAAGAAACGGTTAAAAGAAAGCGACTGGTATTACTTGATTCTCATGCTATTTTGCATCGTGCCTATCACGCGCTCCCTGATTTTGCGACGGCGAAGGGGGAGCCGACAGGGGCTCTTTATGGACTTTCTGCGATGCTCATAAAAATAATTAATGATTTAAAACCAGATTATATTGCTGGCTGTTTTGATTTACCGGGACCTACTTTTAGACACGATGCTTATGAAGGATATAAAGCGAAGAGACTTAAAACAGACGATTCTTTGATTTCGCAAATAAATCGCAGTCGCGATATTTTTAAAGCTTTTAGTATTCCGATTTACGAACACCCCGGATTCGAAGCAGACGATATGCTCGGCACAATTGTGGAACAAGTAAAAGGCAAAGACATAGATGTAATTATTGCTTCAGGGGACATGGACACCATGCAACTTATTGATGGGAAAAAAGTAACGGTCTACACTCTCAAAAAAGGAATAAATGACACAATTCTTTATGATGAAAAAGCTGTTTTAGATCGTTTTGGATTTCCCCCAAAACTTTTACCAGACTACAAGGGTCTTCGTGGAGATCCGTCTGACAATATTATTGGCATAGCGGGAATCGGAGAAAAGACCGCCACAGATTTAATTGTTAATTTTGGTGGAATTGAAGATATTTATAAAAAGCTCAAAAAAGACAAGGGCGCACTTACTAAAGCCGGTATCAAAGATAGAATAATTAAATTACTTGAAGAAGGAGAAGAAGAAGCGGAGTTCAGTAAAGAGCTAGCTACAATTAGAAAAGATGCCCCGATAGATTATAAAACCCCATCTCATAAATGGATTGATGAGTTTAATATTGAAAACGCACTCTCTCTTTTTATTGATTTAGAGTTTAGAGCTTTGTCTACTCGTATTAAGCAAGTTTTTGGAAAAGAAATCCCGACGTCCGAAGGAGTCGGGACCCCGACCTCTGAAGATGGTCAGAGCGTCGGGGGAGAAGAAAAAATAGACAGCGCAGATTTAAATGAGGCGGGACTTGCTCTTTGGGTAATAAATTCTAATTACACCAATCCAACATTAGATGATATTTATCACTACACCAAAACAACTGATTTTGAAAAAGCCAAGACAATAATTTTTGCTGAAATAAAAAAGCAAAAACTAGACTTTGTATATGAGCAAATTGAGAAGCCTCTCATTCCTGTTTTGAAAAAAATGCACGATAGAGGAATTGCGGTTGATGTTAAATATTTTAAAGAGCTTTCTAAAGAATATACAACAGAATTACAAAAGCTTGAGAAAATAATTTATAGACACGCTGGCTTTGAATTCAATATTAATTCTCCAAAGCAACTTGGCGAAGCTTTATTTGAAAAAATGGGTTTGGGTCTAAAGAATCAAAAGAAAACTTCTACAGGACAAAAATCTACTCGTGAATCTGAACTAGAAAAAATGAAAGAACTGCATCCAATAATTGCAGAAACTCTTTCATATAGAGAGTTACAAAAACTGCTTTCAACTTATATAGACAACATTCCTCAAATGGTGGGGGAGGACGGACGATTGCATCCTGACTTTATACCAACGGGGTCTACTACAGGACGCTTTTCCTCGGCAAATCCTAATATGCAAAACATCCCTATAAAAAGTGAATTAGGAAGAAGAATTAGAAATGGTTTTATGTCTGAAAAAGGATTTTCTCTGGTTTCTTTTGATTATGCTCAAATTGAATTAAAAATTGCCGCCTTTCTTTCAAAAGATGAAAAATTAATTGAAATTTTTAAAAGCAAAAAAGATATTCATGCCGAAGTTGCGGCACAAGTTTTTGGGGTGCCAGAAGAATTGGTGGATAAAGAAATGCGTCGCCAAGCTAAAGTTATAAACTTCGGAATTCTCTATGGCATGGGAGTAAATGCTTTACGGGCAAATTTGGGGGAAAAGACGACCAGAGCGGACGCGCAAAAATTTTACAATGAATACTTCAAAGTATTTTCTGGTCTGGCTAATTATTTGAATAAAGTTAAGTCCGAGGCAAACAGAAAAGGTTATACAGAAACATTTTTTGGACGACGTAGATATTTTGAGGGAATAAAATCTCCCATTCCGTTTATTCGTGCGGCCGCGGAGCGCGCCGCAATCAACGCTCCAATTCAAGGGACAAATGCTGATGTTGTGAAAATTGCTATGGCAAGAATTGATGAAATGATTAAAAAAGATGAGTTAGAAAAAGAAGTCTATCCACTTCTGCAAATTCACGATGAACTTATGTATGAAATAAAAGACAGCTTGGTAGAAAAAGTTGCTCCAAAAATTAAAAAAATTATGGAAGAAGTAATAAACCCAAAGGATATTTATGGAATTAAACTCACTACTTCTTTTGCTAAAGGTAAAAATTGGGGGGAGATGAACTAAATGATAATATAAGCGGATGCTATGTGTTTTTTATGGACAGGATCGACTGAAAGCTGTAAAAGCAGCTGAAGCAGTTTTGGAAAAATCTGATTCCAGCAAAAGAATTGTTTTTGATGAGAATTTGGAAAACTCAAATGAACTTTTGTCACTTGCAACAACTAACGATTTGTTTGCGGAAAAACTATTTATTAAGTGCGATGGGGTTTTGGAGAGTGTTCATAGAGATGAAATACTTAAATACACTAAATCATTTCAAGATTCACCCAACACCTTTGTTTTTATAGAAAGTGCCATAAAAGCAGACACCCTTAAAATTTTAAAAAATTACGCGGAAAAAGCAGAAGAATTTAAATTATTAGAAAAAAAGAAAGAAAAATTTAACATTTTTCAATTGAGCGATGCTTTTGGTTTGCGCGATAAGAAAACTCTTTGGGTTTTATATACTAAAGCCTTGGACGCAGGAAAAAGTGGAGAAGAAATTGTCGGAACAATTTTCTGGCAACTGAAATCAATGCTTCTCGTTGCTAAAGGTGAAGGAGATTCTTTGAACCCATTTGTTGCAAACAAAGCCAAGCAATTTTTGAAAAATTACAAAGAAGAAGAAATAGAAAGAATGTCCTTTGAGTTACTAAAGAAATACCACGAATCCCGTCGTGGACGATTTGAATTAGAAACCGCTCTGGAGCGATTTATTTTGTCTGTATAAAAAACGAACCCCGCACAAGGCGGGGTTTCTCAACTGGTGGCATTGGTTTTATGCGACTTGCAGTTCCTCTGCGGTTTTAATGCCGCACTCCTTGTCGATGGCGGCCTCTTCCTCTTTGCTGAGACCAAGAACTTTCACCATGCCCCGGAGCTGGTCGTTCCACTCGTTGGCCTCCTGCAATTCAGTGGAGGAAAAGTTTGCCATTGGGCTCCACTTTCCTTTGCCACAAATTGAGTCGTAACTTTCCGTGAGCTTGGCGCTCCACTCCCTGTATTTCTTGAGGGTGGCTTTGTAAATATCCAAGCCCTCTTGCGCGGTTTTGATCATCGGAACCCCCTTGTTGTACGAGAAAATTCTCGCTCTGAAAGCTAGGTTACTCTTGCCAAAGAGAAAGTCAATTATTATTTAATTTCGACTAGTGAGCCAAAGTTTTTCGTAGAAGTAAGTTACTATTGCACCAAAGGTTATAAGCCAAACAAGGGAAATGGCCAGCCATCCTATAATTGGAATAAAGCAAAGGAGAGAAATGGCGAGAGCCCCTACAGTTGTCGTTTTCCAAGACAAGTGAATAATCCCATCTCTTTTTACCCATTTTGCAATTAAGGAACCGAGCACAAGAGCTGTTGCGGCCTTAGCAAGAATCAAGGTAAGACCAAAGACAGCCAGAATACTAAGGCCAACAATCCAACCTAGAATGGTGGCAAGAAGAATAATTCCTGCAATTGGCATAACAATTACCACGATGAAACCCTTAAGCATTGAGTTACTAGATTTTGTAAGAGCGGTTGTTGTTAATTCGTGTGCGAATTTAGGAAGAAGGTAAAGCAAAGCAAGGGCACCAATTAAAGTCATTAAGAATGACGCTGCAGCAAAAGTTGCAAAAATTCCTCCCATAACAGAAGAATTGTCTTTGTTTTTTCCGCGCATCTTTTCTTCGAAGGTGACTTTACCAGTAACTACACCCGCTGGAATTTCTACTTCCTTTTTAGATTTATAATTTAAATTACCTTTTATTTTTGCACTCGGTCCAAAAGAAAGTTTTTCATCCGCTTTTATTATTACATCTCCATTTATTACTCCATTGATTACAATTTCTCCTCCCATTATGCGAGCGCTTTTTGAAGCTACTCCATCAAAGGTGACAATGCCTCCCGCTAAAATCAAATCTCCACCAACAGTTGTTTTTGAAGAAACTGTGACAGTTCCGCCTGCAACCAAGAGATCTTTATTAATTGTTGAATTTACCAAGACATTGCTTCCGGCTAGACGTGCATCTCCGCCCACACTTCCAAGTAAGGAAACCGTGGCTCCTGCAAGCCAAGCGTCATCAGATATGTTTTCGGAAACCAAGACAGTTGCCCCTGCGGCTAAAACATCACCAAAAATTACTTGTTGAATGGAAATACTATTTCCTGCTGCGTAAACATTGTCACGAATTTCTGTCTCTCTTTTTATTAAAATATTGCCATCTTTCTCGTGTAGAAAAAGAGCGGCGCTAGCTGAAAGAGGTAAGAGGACCCCTAGAATTACAATGCTTGAAATGAGTTTTTTCATGTTATTTAGCTAATTTTTAAACGTCTATACTATACGCTTATTAGATATAAGCTCAAGGGGCATTCATTTCTCAAAAAATTTGTCGTCATGGAATCTTTGCCTACGGGAAGATGTGGACTTTGTCGTCACAAGTATTTTTCCTGACGGAAAAATCTCGCGACCCCGGCTCACAATTTTTGCCTTTGCTTCGCAAAACAAAAATATTGTTGCGCCTCGGGCTAAAGCACAAAACCTGCCGTAGGGCAGGTAGTTTGTGTCATTAGTCCGCCCGGGAGGAATCGAACCTCCGACCAATTGCTTAAAAGGCAACTGCTCTACCCCTGAGCTACGGGCGGTTAATCAATAGTGTAGCAATTTACAATATAATTCCCCAAAAGAGAAGGTTTATAAAGGCAAATCAAGCGCAATGGCTCCTGCGCCAAAGTAGATTAAAGAAAAACAAACAGCTCCAAGTAGGGCGAAGAAAAGGGCGCTTTCAGTTTCTGTAAATTTACCTACCATTTTGAGCACAATCATAACTACACAGTGAATGCCGATGATAAGAGCGGCAACCTGTGTGAACAGTCCTATTAAAAGAAGGAAACCAGAAACTAGTAAAATAAAACCAAAAATAAAAGAGAAGAATTTTCCAGGAACCAATTTTAGTTTAGTGAAAATTTCGGTATTGTGGTGGCGCTCAACACCCAGGGCGCGACGCGCTATGACCAAAGTAACAATGCCGACGGCAATGCGTAGGAAAGAAATAGCAACAAACCAATAATTGAGAGCGTTTTCAAAAATTGCGAAAGCCATGGAAGCTATTTTAGCATGATTTAAAGTTTGTGATATAGTCGCACTTTATGAAGGATAAAAAGGAGATTTGTTTAATTTTAGACAATATAAGGAGTGCGGAAAACGTGGGCTCTATCTTTCGTACGGCTGATGCCACGGGGGTTTCCAAAATTTTCTTAATTGGCATTACCCCCGCTCCTATTGATAGATTTGGTCGCAAAAGAAAAGATATTGCTAAATCTGCTTTGGGGGCGGAGGAAACTATCCTTTGGCAATATTATAAAAGTGCCAAAGAATTTTTGCCGGATTTAAAAAAGAAAAAATTTATGATAATTGCTCTTGAGCAAGGAGAGAAAGCAACTGATTATAAAAAAGTAAAAATCAAAAACAGAACGGCTTTAATTGTAGGTAACGAAGTGACTGGGATTTCTAAAGAATTATTAAAAACGGTGGACGTAATTGCAGAAATTCCTATGAAAGGCAAAAAAGAATCTTTAAATGTTTCCGTTGCAACAGGAGTTGCCCTTTATAGCCTTCTCAATATATAAACTATTCTGGTATTCTGCAGAATACTAGAATAGTTTATAGGAGCTAATATTCAAAATAAGCAACCGTTTGTTTATTTAGATCCTGTAGAAGGATGAGTTCTCTTCTAGTATCCCAAAGTGTTTCATCATAATTTAAATATATCCACCATTGTTTGCCGTAAAAATCAGAATTACTTCTATGAATTTTTACACACTCTGAATAATTTATTTTTGTTGTTACATATGAAGCACAGTCAGGACCAATTGAAAGAGACGTTTCAAAATCAGGACTTGGTACCGTGCAAGAAGGAACACTGTCTATGTAATCGAGACAAGCGTTTCTATAAGTTGCTCCAATGAAAGGTATAACCTCGTCTCTTGGCGATGGGCAATATGGCAAGGTCGGGTAATGTTTATTTACCCCCAAATATCCTATACACTTATTTTCTTTAAAAGAATAACTGCTTGGAGAGCGTCCAGTTATTATGTAAGCCCTGTCACCTGGGGAAAGAGAAATAGTTTCCTCTACATTTATAACGTTGGTAAATGGAAGTAAAACAGCTTTTTTTAAAGTAGTTCCTTCTCCGGACATACCGCTTTTAATAGTAAAACCAGTTATATTTATTCTTGATGGAGCTTCGTTTGAAATTTGAATTTCAAGATACTCATTTTGTGGGTCGGTGCCACCGAGAGAGCCAGCTCTTAGTGAAACATGTTTCGAAAGGGGGGAGAGTGCCCCTATAATTTTTTTATTTGCCACATCCCGCCTCTCTTCCTGCGTTTGTGGAGTATTGTTTTCAACAGAAGTGTTGTTGGTAGTTCTGTAAGTACCATTTCCTTGGGGGGCACCTGCACCGAGCCAGGCCAAGGCGACAACACCGATTATTAGTAAGAAAAAACCAAAATCATCACCCGGACTTTTTGAAGCCATCCCATTAGAAAATTAAACTAATAATATTTTCTCTTTTAAACATAATTATTCGATATAGGCATTATATGGATTTGCTGGACTTAGCCGATTTTCTAACGGGACAAGTATAGTTTAATGATAGCAGTGAGTAGAAAATTAGGAAAACTTTAGTTTTTGGTGAATTGAGCAAAAATGAGCGCTTCGGCCATTTACAACTTTGCGTAAAATAACTCCCTTACAGCCACGTTTGCCACACGGCTTACCAGTTTTTCTATAAGCCATGTGTTTATTTTGGAACTTGCCTCGTTCGCCCTCCACGTTTCTATAGTCAGAAGTAGAGTCGCCTCCAAAACGAATGCCACCCTTAAGTTGTGGTTTTATATTTTTGAAAATTTCACGCAAGGTTTTTTCCTGTAAATTTCTGACCTTTTCTTCTGGGTTTACGCCGGAGTGAAAAAGTATTTCATCAGAATAAATATTTCCAATTCCAGAAATTACCGTTTGATCCATCAAAACAGTTTTTATTTTTGTGTTGAGCCTTTTGAAAATTCTCTCCTTGAAAATTTTGTAAGTAAAGTTTTCAAGAAGAGGTTCGGGCCCCAAATGTGATAGGTGAGAGGAGTGAGTAAGCTTATCAGTTTCAATGAGAGCCACTTTGCCAAATTTTCTGGTGTCACAGAAAACCAAGTGCTTTCCGTTTCCTAAAGTAAAAACGATGTGAATAAAACGATTAAAGGGATCTCGCAGAGCTTCATTTTTTTCTTTTTCGTGCACAATCCATTTATTTCCAGCTTTCTTATAAAGACCAATCATTAAGTGCCCCGTCATTTTCATATGAATAAGGACCGTTTTGTTATGAGAGAGATTTATTAAAATATTTTTGGCGCGTCTTTCTGCAGAAATTACTTTCCCCCCAATGATTTCTTTTTTGAAACGAGAAAAAGCAATTGAGTGAAACATTTTCTCCCAATCGGTCCAAACATCTTTTATGACAATTCCAGGTAACGCTTTTTGTAATCCAGAAACTGTAGTTTGTACCTCAGGCAATTCAGGCATTTATTTTCTGCAATTCTTCTTTAGTAATTGAAGCGTCGTCCCACGGAGTTCTTTTACCCCCTTTCTCCATTAGGTATGGGTCTGTTCCTTTTCCAGTGATTAAAACAGTTGAACCCTCTTTTGCATAAGACAATCCTAAGGCAATGGCTTTCCTCCTATCAATTTCCACAATTGTTTCTTTATTCTTTATACCCGTTTTAATTTCCGCAACTATTTTTTCTGGGTCTTCATCATAGGGGTCATCATTAGTGAGAATTATAGTGTCGCAATATAGAGACGCTACCTTACCCATTTCTGGTCTTTTCCAAGTGTCACGTCCTCCACCCGTTGCTCCGAAAACGCAAATTCTCGGACTAGGAAATGTTTCATAAAGTTTTTTCATAGAATCCGCCGTGTGAGCATAATCCACTATCACGGTGAAATTGTGAGAATTTTCAATTTTTTGTACGCGCCCAAGTGTGCCCCTGTATTTCGAAATGGCAGATATTATTTTTTCTTCTTGAATTTCAAAACCTTCGGATAAAGTAATGGCGGCGGCTACATTTTCTAAATTAAATTTTCCAACAAATGAAGAGTTTATGTTTTTGCCATTAAAAGTAAAAGAAGTTTCAACTGGTGAAAGGTGATAGGGGCTGAAATTAGAAAGAGAAAAGGTGTATTGTTTAGAAATTGGTAAATCGCGGAACATCTGTAGTTCTTTGTCATCTAAATTTGTAACCAAAATCGGATTTTTCTTAACTCCAGAAATCATTTCTTTTGCAATTTGTAATTTTGCTAATTTGTAATTTTCGTAAGAGCCATGCCTTTCAATGTGTTCTTTAGAAATATTGGTTACGACTAATGCGTCAAGATAAATAAATTTATGACGCGATTGGAGCACTGCTTCTGAAGTTAATTCTAAAACAACATGAGTACATTTTTCTTTTAAGGCGCGAAGGAGAAATTTTTGTAGGAAAAATCTTCCTGGCGTTGTCATTTTGAATTGATTTCTTTCGCTAATGTCTCCGATTGTGAATTCAACCGTGTTTGCAAGAGCCACTTTAAAACCCGCTTCTTTAAAAATTTTATATATTATTTCTGCAGTAGTACTTTTGCCCTTGGTGCCCGTAACTCCAATTACAATTAATTTTTTAGAAGGGAAGTCATAAAAAAAAGCACCAAACACTGATAATAAATAGTGATAAAAAGGCTGAAAAAAGGTATACAAGAAACTCGGTATAAACTTCTCTATTGTTCGCAGGATTTTTTCCATTGCTGTAAAAATTATTTACCCAAGTTGTTTCAGAGCTTCTTTTATAAGCTCTTCTGTGCTCAATTCATTTTTACCAACCTTTTTTAGGGTTTCGCGTACATCTCTTTCGGAATATCCCAAAGAGACAAGGGCCAAAATAGCGTCTCCTGTTTCTTTCATAGAAAGATTTTCTTCTTTAGCAATGTCGCCAATTTTATCTCTGAGTTCCAAAACTATTTTTTCTGCTGTTTTTCTACCAATGCCGGAGACTTTAGTGAGATATCCAACATCACCAGAACCGATCGCACTTCTTAATGTGTCTACGTGCGCCATATTTAATATAGAAAGAGCGGACTTTGGTCCAATGCCAGGAATAGTGAGAAGCATTTCAAAGAATGAAAGCTCCTCTTTGCTCTCAAAACCATAGAGGTCCAGGGCATTTTCTCTCACAGCCAAATGAGTAAAGAAGGCCACTTCCTTTCCGTTTTTGCTTATGGTTTCGTTTGTAGTGAAAACGCGATAACCAATGCCACTTGTAAGTATTACTAAGCTTTTTTCGTCTTTTGAGACCACTGGCCCCTCAATGTATCCAATCATAATTCGTATGATACCTTATTTTATTTGGGTTTGCTTTTTTGGGGATATTTATGTAATCTAGCAACCTATGGCAATAACTTCATCAGCAAAAAAGGCAATACGAGTGGCAAAACACCGCCGTGTTTTCAATTTGCGCCGTAAAGATACTCTTCGCAATGCCATGAAAGAAGTGAGAGGCCTTATTATAGCTGGCAAGAAAAAGGAAGCAGAAGCCTCTCTTGAAAAGGCCTTTCAAGCGTTGGATAAGTCTGCTAAAACAAATTTAATAAAAAAAGGGACAGCGTCTCGTAAGAAATCTCGTTTAGCAAAAGCAATTGCAAAAATAAAATAATATCTCAGCTCCTTTCAGTGCCTAATTGGACAAAGGGGATTGGGGTTTACCATTCGTTTTTTTTAAGATAACATTAATCTTATATAATCATTTCTAATATTACTTTTTGTGATTACATCTCTTAAATTCATTATTCCTTTTGTCGCCGTAGCAATTTTTTTAGGCTATTTTTCATTAAATAATAATGATATAGAAAAAATATCTATCACGGCCCAAGTTTCAAATTCTACGTCTACAACTAACTGTAAAACAGAAAGTGGTGCGGGGTATTCTTTCCCTAGAAATTTAACATTAGGGTCTAAAGGAACGGATGTAATAAATTTACAGAAAGTATTAAATAGTTCACCTGATACCCAAGTTGCTTCATCAGGCGATGGCTCTCCAGGAAAGGAAAAAAATTTTTTTGGTGGGAAAACTAAATTGGCTACTATAAAATTTCAAGATAAGTATAGAAATGAAACTCTAACCCCAGCAGGCCTTTCTAAAGGTAGTGGTTTTGTGGGCGCGTTAACTCGTATCAAATTGGAAAAAATTTCTAAGGAAATTACTTCAAAAACAGTATGTACCAATATACCCAAAACGGACACAGTCTCCATTTCAACCAGTGAACCACTTTATACTGCAGGCCCGGGTGTCTTTATTAAGGAGTCAGTTAAAAATACCTATGATTCCACAAGATCTTGCAGTGAGTATTCTTCGGGTAGCAATGATTACGGTGAATGTATTTCTTATGCTTTCAATCCATCTCTTTATTACAAAGTTGATGGAACACAAGTAGTTAATACCCCAACACCTACACCCCCAAGTGTACCCTTGCCAACTCCTACTCCAACACCCCCAAGTGTACCCTTGCCAACTCCTACTCCAACACCCCCAAGTGTACCCTTGCCAACACCAACACCCCCAAGTGTGCCCTTGCCAACACCAACACCCCCAAGTGTGCCCTTGCCAACGCCTACCCCAACCCCAACCC
>JAKFXT010000021.1:28492-53305 GCA_021731245.1 Patescibacteria group bacterium | reverse complement strand
ACATGGACTAAAAAGCGCTCGCACCTCACACACCTTTTCTGATGAAAATAATCCTATAGTACTTGAAGAAATCAAATTCCCAGAACCAGTTATATCTTTGCGCATTGAACCAAAGACAAAAGCTGACCAAGAAAAAATGGGCGTTGCACTTAAGAAATTGTCTGACGAGGATCCAACTTTCCGCATATCATCTGATCAAGAAACAGGAGAAACTATTATTTCTGGAATGGGAGAATTACACTTGGAAATTCTAGTTGACCGTATGAAAAGAGAATTCTCTGTGGAAGCTAATGTTGGAAAGCCGCAAGTAGCTTACAAAGAAACAATCACTCGCGAAGCTGAAGTGGACAATAAATATGTTAAGCAAACTGGTGGACGCGGACAATATGGTCACGTGAAAATTAAGATTGCTCCACTTGATAAAACTGTTAATGAAGAAGATTTGCCGAAAAATACTAAGAGATCAAAAGGATTTGAATTCATTAACAATATTAAAGGAGGTGTTATTCCTCAAGAATTTATTGGTGCAGTTGAAAAAGGACTTAAAGAGGGAATGGAGAGAGGAGTACTCGCTCATTTCCAACTAGTAGATATTTCAGTAAATCTTTTTGATGGCTCATACCACGATGTAGACTCTTCTGAAATTGCTTTTAAAATTGCAGCATCTCAAGCTATGCAAGAAGCAGCGCAAAAAGCAGGTCCTGTGATACTTGAACCAATTATGAAAGTAGAAATTCTAGTGCCAGAGCAGTTCATGGGAGACATTACTGGAAACCTTTCAAGTAAGCGCGCGGCAATTGAAGGAATGTCTGACAGGATTGGACTAAAAGTAATTTCTGCCAAAGTGCCTTTGTCTGAAATGTTTGGATACAGTACGACACTTCGCTCCCTCACACAGGGACGTGGAACTTCTACCATGGAATTTGATCACTACGATATTGTTCCAAAGAATGTTGCTGATGGTATTGTCGAAGCGAGAAAATAATATTTAAAATAAAAATGTTGAAGCCGTCCCGATGTTCTCGGGACGGCTTTTCATATGGTGATCACTTCGTTTAGACGGCGAGGGTCAATCCTGCGTAACCTGTTTCTTTCCTCAGTCCGTCTGATGGCTTTCTGAACAGCGTCTCGGACTTTTTCTCGGCCCCCTTCGTGATCAAGCCAACGTTGTATTTCTTTTGCGGTTTTTCGAATGGTTTCCAAAGCGAAGGCTCCCGTCGGAATTCATTAAGAAGTTCTTACTTATTTAATTATACAGAAAAGTTGAAGCCGCGGCAGTACCGCGGCTTTCGGGTTGTTGGGGGCTAACCGTACAGAGAACAGGAGTAAATAGCCTGAATCCCAGCCTTCCTCTTTCCGGAAGGTTTCCCTTCTTGAAATTGGGAAACGACGACAACCTTCGTCCCCGGATGCTTGCTTGTAGCCTTTTTCTCAATCGCCAGAAGGGATTTCTCCTCGGACTTCCTCCCTGCTTTCCGCAGGTCTTCGGGGTCGACCCGCACCTTGATGTTTGCGATGTGGGGACCAAGAACGATTACTTGCATATTCTCTCCTCGTTTTTATGGGTTTGTGGAATTGGCAAATTTCGAAAAGGTAAGACGGAACGTTTTCTCTGTTCCGCAGGCACACTGGATTTCTCCGGTGGGCACCACGTGGACATGATTACATTCCGGGTAGAACTTCCTTACCAATTCTTCGAAAGGGTAGGGATTGTGAAGGTTTCCATCAAACCAGCACTCATCAAGGCGGAAGGGAATTTCCCGTGCGATGATAACTGCTAATTCGGGTAATTCCCCCTCAAATACTACTTCCACCTGTTTTGTCATTCTTCCCTCGTTCTGTTTGTCGGACCTGCTCTTGGAATCTATTACAGCTAAATCTATTTTTATTTAATTTTGGACTCAAAGTCAAATCCACATCTTTCCCACAGGTTTGAATTGGCACGAAACTTGACGCGTTTTGCATATTTATATAGTATTGCTCACATTCGCTTTTAGTGTTTTTTTCTTTCCTAACGTAAGTTGAGACATCGCTTCCAGCCTCTTGCAGGAAGAGACGAAATAGGAAAAAACTAAAGAGGAAGGGTCCAAATTATTAATCGCAAGGGTTTTCGATAATAGGCCACTCGCGCCTTATTACAGAAAACGCTTGTTAAACATTTTTATTGTATGGCTGAAGCAGCACAATTCGACCGCAGTAAACCTCACGTTAACGTTGGAACAATTGGCCACGTTGACCATGGTAAAACTACGCTCACCGCCGCTATTCTAAATGTGCTTAATCTTGCTGGAAAGGAAGTTAAGCTCAAGGGAGTTGATCAAATCGACTCTGCTCCTGAAGAAAAAGCACGCGGAATTACTATTAACATTTCGCACAACGAGTACTCAACAGATGCTCGTCACTATGCGCACATTGATGCCCCAGGTCACGCGGACTACATCAAGAACATGATTACAGGTGCCGCCCAAATGGATGGAGCTGTTCTTGTGGTTGCTGCAACTGACGGTGTTATGCCACAAACTCGTGAGCACGTTCTCCTTGCTAAGCAAGTGGGAGTTCCAAAGATAATTGTCTTTTTGAACAAGTGCGACATGGTGGATGACAAAGATATGATTGACTTGGTAGAAGACGAAGTTCGTGAACTTCTTACTAAGCAAGGTTTTGACGGAAAAGAAGCCCCAGTTATTCGTGGCTCAGCTTTGAAAGCACTTGAAGCAAAGTCAGCAGATGACGAATGGGCAAAGAAGATACTAGAACTTGCTAACTCTCTCGATACTTACATTCCAATTCCAGTTCGTGAGCTTGATAAGCCGTTCCTTATGCCAGTTGAAGACATTTTCTCAATTGAAGGACGTGGAACAGTGGTTACAGGCCGTATTGAAAGAGGAAAGGTGAAAGTGGGAGAAGAAATTGAAGTTATTGGTTTGAAGCCAACAGTTAAGACTGTGGTTACTGGTATTGAAATGTTCAACAAATCTCTTGCAGAAGGTATGGCAGGAGACAACGCAGGAATTTTGGTTCGCGGTCTTAAGAAAGAAGACGTACACCGTGGGCAAGTTTTGGCAAAGTCAGGATCTGTTACACCTCACTCTGAATTTGAAGCAGAAGTTTATATTCTTAACAAAGAAGAAGGAGGCCGTCATACGCCATTCTTTACAGGTTACAAGCCACAGTTTTATGTTCGTACAACGGACGTAACTGGAGAAGTAACTCTTAAAGAAGGAGTAGAAATGGTAATGCCAGGAGACACTGTAACTTTCAAGGTAAAACTTGTAGCTCCAGTTGCTCTTGAAGACAAAACACGTTTTGCTATTCGCGAAGGAGGTAAAACTGTTGGTGCGGGAGTTGTAACTAAAATCGTAGCTTAGGCTAGAAACAATTCACCCCGTTAGAAAGCTAATAATTAATGTTAGTTAAACTTTAACGATGGGCGAATAAAATACTATGACCGAAACAACCAAAGAAAAAGCTTCTAACGGGGCAGGCAAAAAAACTACAAAGAAAATAACAAAGAAAGCGGCCGCCGCTGCGGCGGCCGAAGTTTCTAAGCTTCGTCTACGCGTCCAAGCTTATGAGCATAAAATTCTTGATGCATCTGTGCGCCAAATTATGGACACTGCATTAAAGTTTGATGCCAAAATAGAAGGACCGGTGCCACTTCCAACTACGATTAAGAAATATACCGTCAATCGTTCTTCATTCATTTTCAAAAATGCGCGAGAACAATTTGAAATGAGAGTTCACAAGAGATTGATAGATATAATTAATCCAAATGCAAAAGTGGTAGAAGCTTTGACTAATCTCTCACTTCCTTCGGGAGTGTCGATAGATGTGAAAATGATGTAAATCACAGAGACAAATGAAAAATCCTCCTGAGGTAAATCCTTAGGGGGATTTTTCATTTTCGACAATGATTTACACTACCCTGTGCCACAGAAAACGGCACTTATTTTTGGTGCGAATAATTTTGTTAAAAATTAATTACGCACTATGACGTTTTCTGTGAGCGGGTGTTATAGAAAATAAGAAGTGAACGCGACTATATTTTCTCAAATCCCGAGGTTCACCGAGGGGATGTAGATTTTTTATTTTTGTGATAATGTCACCCTAGACAATAACGGGAGAATCCCAAATGATTCGCATCGACACGCAAGGCAAGAATGTTCAGGAAGTGGCGCAAATGTGTAAAGCGGTAGGTGTTTTAGATTCCGCTCACATATACGAAAAGCCACTCGCCGATGGATGTGCGGCAATCGTTTATCTCAAGGATGATTTTCCGTCGCCTCTGGAATTTGCGCTTTGGGACGGAAGGGTCGTCGTTCGTAAACCAGGGTGGGACCTTTGGCTTTTCCCAGAAGGATGGGGGATGCCATCTTTAGGGACTCTCAGACGATTCGAGTGGTTAGGATTAGGGGAAACTATCCAAGCCCGCATTTCTTGATTTGTTCCCAACGTATTCGGCGCCGCTACCCGCGGCGCTGTTTCATTTTTATAATTTCTCATTATATCTTCATGATACAATTTTATTATTAATGAAGTTCAAATTTACGCACCACGCTCAATATAGAATTCGTGAAAGAAATATTTCAATTGAGCATGTTAAAGATGTGATAAACAGGCCTGACTATTCGGGGAGTGTTTTAAATGGTAATATCCAATCAAGAAAGAAATTCGGCAAAAAAACCTTAGAAGTCGTTTATTTTAAAGATAAAAATGAGTTTGTAATAATAACGGCATATTATTTATGAAAATAGATTACGACAAAATAGCAGATGCAATGTATATTCACTTTAATAAAGGGAAAGTCTTTAAGACGTACAAAATGAAAGATTCTGTAATTGTTGATATGGACAAAAAAGGAAAAATGATAGGTATTGAAATTCTTGACGTTTCTTCACAAATTCCACAAAAGCAAATAAACAGCTCAATAAAGACAGGTATTCCAGTTTTAGTTTAAATAATATTCTGTAGAATGTTGGAATGACGTACTGGATGGCGCCGTTTTGTTTTCTTGACTTTATTTTTTAGAAGAGGAATATGTAAATAACGGTTCAATTTGAGGAGAAAAAATGAAAGAGCCCGAGATTCCTGTTTGTTTTACCAAGAATGAGGTCAAAGCGCTTTGCGGAGGTAAAATGCCCGAGGCGAACGGCTTCGCCTGGGAGAGAGTGGGATATTTCATGCTTGAAGACGGGGTTCTTCAGCCGTATTCAGGTACCGAAATTCTTCCCGGGCCAGGGTTGAAGGTCACTGTGGAGGAGATCAAACTCTGAACTCCATTTCGAACAGGCGCCCCTCGCAAGAGGTGGCGCCGTTTTGTTTTTATAATTTAAATTTATAGATATAATATAAGCATATGGAAGAATATTCACCTGAAGCATATAGATTAGAAGAATTTAAAATTGTAGAAGATTTTTTGAACGGTGTTGTAGAAAAAGATTGTAAAAATTTTAATTATGAAGCTGGGACAATACGTCCAGGTGCCAGAGAAGATAATGGCTATCATGGGAATATTAATGGACAGTATGTTTTGGTTAGGCAATTGAAAGGTGAAAAACCTGAAGATGATGAGTATTTAATAAAATTAGACAAGATTTCTATTAGTTCAGAGCAAAATAATAAATTAGGATTATTGATAAAATCTTTTTTTGAAAAAGTAAAAAGTTCTAGATAACTTTCATTTTCTTGACTTTATTTTTGTAATTGCGAATATCTATTTCAGACAACTTTTATTCGGAGGGTCCTCGTGGATCCACGCTTTGATTTCAGTGTTGTACCGAAAGGAAGTGGGCAAAGCGTCTTGTATGAGTACTTACGC
This sequence comes from Patescibacteria group bacterium, assembly GCA_021731245.1. Classification (GTDB taxonomy): domain Bacteria; phylum Patescibacteriota; class Minisyncoccia; order Phycocordibacterales; family JAKFXT01; genus JAKFXT01. The sequence continues at coordinate 47,487 of JAKFXT010000021.1, read as the reverse complement.
AGGAAAACAAGCGCCCCTTTTCGGGCTATTGCCACAAGAAGATTTAATCAGTTCTTTCCGAAAGGGCATGAGACTAGCATAAGACCGCTCGTTCAAGAAATTCTGGAGCATTTGGAAAGTGGTCAAGAAGTTGATGATGTTGCTCGTTTTATGAAAGAGCTTCATCCCGAGATGCTCCGCATCATCATTAGGTACGGCAAGGATTACGCCCCTCGTGTTTGGGAAAAGCGTTTGCCGAATCCGAAAAAGGGAAGGTGCTTCTACAACTCTTGTAGGCTCGCCGAGTTTTCAAAATCTTGGGATGGTGAGCCGTATGTATATGTAGAGGGGGTAGTTTTCGGAGCATTAATAAGACCAATGCCTCATGCTTGGAATGCCGAAAACCGTGGTGATTCAATCGCCCATGATTGGACTCACTATACCCATTGCAGATGGTCAAGGTATTTGGGAATTCCTTTCACTCTCGATGAGTACAAATCATTTTTTCCAGATGGTCCTGGTCGCTCAATCTTTCATAGGGGCAACTTCTCTGTAGAAAACAAGAACAAGATACTTTCGATTCTGGAAAAAAGAGAGGAAGTGATTTAAGGCGCCGTGTACTCGCAAGAGTCCGGCGCCGTTTTGTTTTTATAAACACCTCTTGCACAGATTTGTTTATATGATAATATCATATGATAATTTAATACATTTAATAATAAAAACTATGAGCACAATATCTGTACCAGTTACTCCTAGCCAAGAGGAATTCATCAGGTCATTTGTTAAAAATGGCAAAGCGGTCAATAAAGCTGATGCTGTACGCAAAGCACTTGATCGCTTAGCTGAAGAAGAAGCGATTCAAGAAGTTTTACAAGCTTCTAGTGAAGCTAGAGGAGGGAAGATCTTGAAAGGGGATTTACGTGAGCTTATGAAAAAGTTCAAGTAAATTATGATTGAAATTGTTTATATTCCTCGTTTTATAAAACGATTTAAAAATTTGCCGCTAGAACTTCAAGAAGAAGCGTTGGAAAAAATTGAATTACTAAAAAATCCCAAGAACCATAGTTTGCTCAAAGTTCACAAATTACACGGAAGACTTAAAGATTATTATAGTTTTTCCGTAAATTACAAAACAAGAATTATTTTTGAGTATCTTTCAAAAAATATAATAGCCCCACTCTCAATTGGTGACCATGATATGTATAAATAAAGCCCCCCAAACCTTTCGACACATCGAAAGGTTTGGGGGGAATTCATTAATGGCGCCGTTTTGTTTTCTTGACTTCAAATTAAATTGGAGTAATTTTGATTTCGGATACGAACACTAATGCCCAGCGGGCAAGGAGGCGAGATGAACCCAGTCGAAATGGCAATGCTTGTGAAGAAAAACCCTGCCGATTTGCCACGACTTCTGGCAAATATGGAAAGGAAACTTCTGCCAATTGAAGTTCGCGTGGAGAATCGTTTGAGAGAGCTTGATGCTCTTGTACACAAGTTCAACAAACGCAAAAGAAGTGGAAAATTCAGAAACGCCAAAGAGTGGGCAAGGTTTCGCAGATTCGTGAGGCACGGACTGAGAATCTCCAACCGATTCAACAATGACTGGGGCAAGAATTATTTCGGCATGCTTTTTAGAACGGCAACTAGCCATCTTCGTGCCGACCCGGAATCACCCCTTTGTCGTTAACGCTTCTGATAGGTTTTTAATTTTCCGCATCCGGCGCCGCACTCCCAAGTGTCGGCGCCGTTTTGTTTTTTATAATTTAAATTCTTGACTTCAAATTTAATTAGAGTAGTTTGGGTTTTGGTACAGAACACAAACAGGAGGCATTAGATGAAAAGCAGTGGACAGAAACTTCCTACCAGGGAGGAAGTCCTCGCGCTTCCCAAGGTGAATGGAGTGGTGGAAGTGACGTTCCGCCCTTTGGGGGGTGGGAAGTTCCGATGTAATCAGTTTCCGGAATTGGGAGTCCTCACGAAAGGAGGGGTTACCTCTGTCAAGAATCGGGTGGCAGGGGAAATTAATCCCAAAAAACCGAGACCGTCCGAACCCTTTTACCAGTCCAAAGATGAATCGGCCCAGCGGCCTCGTCTTTGGGGAAGTTGGGGACGTAGCACTAGCTACCGGTGAAAAATCTTTTGTCCTCAAGTTTCCCATCCCGGCGCCGCACTCCCAAGTGTCGGCGCCGTTTTGTTTTTTAATTTTAATTGATATGTGGGTCATTTGATAAATTTATTTTCTCCGTGTATTGTTTCGATAGCGTGATCACAAATTGAGGAGAAAAATGGAAAAGAAAACGCGAGAGGGATTGGAGGCTCTAATTAGAGAGACTCATCCCGAGATAAAGCCAGAGCAGATGGATGGTCTTCTGGTGAAAATCGATACGGCCATTCAGGAAGCCCTGACTCAACCGTCTTCCCAGTAACAGTCGGGCATCCGGCGCCGCACTCGCAAGAGTCCGGTGCCGTTTCATTTTTTAAATTTAAATTCTTGACTTCAAATTAAATTAGAGCAATATTAGTTTTGGCATTTCGCCATGACGAGGAGAAAAGTATGCGCACAGGGCGTCTTGATCCTGTAATCAAGTTCCCCAGAGCCAAAGAGGCGAGCGGCCATCCAGGGCAAATCAGGGGATCTGCTCGCAAAGCAAGAATTAGGACGGCCAAGCTTTTCGGTTACCCGCCTCCGTTTCGGACGGACGAAGTTTGGCGGAACATCAGCGGGAATGACTTCGAGAAAAATCAGGACAAGCATCAGCGAGAGCTTCGGAATAGCCGGGGCGGCTATTAGATCTTCGTTTCCCAGGCGCCGCTAACCACGCGGCGCCGTTTTGTTTTTTAATTTAAATTCTTGACTTTATTTTTTAGAAGAGGAATATGGTTAGAACTGTTCAACACATGGAGATTCGCATGAATGGCTTAGGGAAACCTTGGCGTTTCAGGACTTGGGTAAAGCGAGACTTGCCGGTATCTTCGGCTCCCCCCGTATCTTGGAGGATCAAACTCCCAGTTTTAATCTTGCTACTTTTGTTCATCTACTATCCGTTCTACCGCGACTTTCTTTAAGATCTCGAAAAGTCTCGATAGAAAACTCGGCGCCGCTACTCGCGGCGCCGTTTTGTTTTTATAATTTAAATTACTCAGTTGACTTTTTATACAAAATATGCTATTATTAGAAAGTAAGCAAATCTGGGCACTTCTCTCTAGGGGCCAGAGTGGTTTGCGAAACAAAGGAGACAAAAATGACCGAACGCACCCGACGGGGATATCGGTACTAGAGAAGGCTACCAGCGATGGTAGCCTTGATTTTTTGGTGGACTAAATAAAGAAGAGGAGTATTATATTTCCATGTATAACATCACTAGGGGTCAGCTTATTACTCTGCATGTATTCAGTGTTGTTGCTTGGTGGGTTGCCTTTGTGGATATGGATAGTTACTACTCTTCTCCTATAAGTGGACCAGCTATCTTTTTAATTCCCGGAATTATTATTTTCTATACTCTTGGTTGGAAAAAGAATCTCCAAACTAAAGGCGAAGAAGCCGCTGTTTATTTAAAGTCAAAAGCAAAATCTAATATAAAAGAAACCTTTAAACTTTTGGGGGTTATCGCCCTGCTTGTCGGAATAATTTGGTTTTGGTTTGTTCAATATCCTTCTACTGCTTACTTATCATTTATAATTGCGGCTCTCTTATTAAGGGCAATTTTTGGAGATAAATTTTCTTTTTTTGATAAAAAAGACGAGGAAATTAAATAAATATTTTTAAAATGGAACTAAAAGATTTTGTAAAAAAAGTAATTTTAGATTTAGACAGAGCTGTTTCCGAGGCTAATAATGAAACCGATAGAGAAATAAGATTTAAAGGTGTTAAAGAACAAAGGACAGCCGTTGAGTTTGATGTTGCTGTGACTGTTGAGTCAAAAGATTCTGGAAATGGAGGGGGTGAAATTAAAGTGTGGGGAATTGTTCAAGCTGGAATGACTACTTCAAATGAGTTGAAAAATTCAACTGTAAGTAGAGTAACTTTTGGTGTAGATATTTCTGAATATACAAAAATAGAAAAACAAACGCATGATTCTGCAACTCAGAATCAATTCAGAAGGATAGATTCTAATTCTGCCAGATAAACTTGCAATTTATTTGTAGTCGAGTAGTATATCCAAATTGTGTTCTGTGAATCCCCAAAAGGGAGTCCGCCAGACCCCAGTAGTAGAAAGTTTAAGTTTTCTATAATTACTGGATTCTTATTTAGGCGGAGCTGACACGAAGTAAGTCAGCTTTTTAAATTTAGTGACTTTCACTACGGGGTAAACCAAAGCAAAAATCATCATGAAATTCGTTTTAGGTAAAAAGCAATATATGACGCAGCTCTTTAATGAAAAAGGGCATATGTTGGCTGCGACAGTTGTTTCCGTTTTGCCTTTGAAAGTGACTCAAGTAAAAAATAAAGAAAATGATGGATACGATGCATTGCAACTTGCCGCTTTTCCAAAAAAGAAAAATGCTGGTAAAGCTATTGCAGGACACCTCAAAGCATCAGGTGTTGAAAGTGGAAACTTTGAAAAAATAAGTGAAGTACGACTAGAAGATGCAACGGACAAAAAAGTAGGAGACACTATTGATGTTTCAATATTTGCAGAGGGAGATAAAGTAGAAATTTCTGGAATTTCAAAAGGAAAAGGTTTTCAAGGAGTAGTGAAGCGTCATGGCTTCCACGGAGGGCCAAGAACTCACGGTAATGCCCACGCAGAACGTGAACCAGGTTCTATTTCAGGAGGTCTTCGCACGCACGTTCCTAAGAATATGAGAATGGCGGGAAGAATGGGAGGAGATAGAATTACTGTAAAGAATCTTTATATATTAAAAGTATTTCCTGAAACAAATGAAATTGTAATAAGTGGTGCAATACCGGGTCGTCGTGGCACTTTTATAGAAATACGCGCCATTTAATTTTCAATATTATGGAAACAACAATTTATAATCAAAGTGGTAAGAAAGCAGGAAACATAACGCTCCCAGAAAAGTTTTTTGGATTGAAGTGGAATGCTGACTTGGTGCACCAAGTGGTGACTTCTATGATGTCTTCAAGGAGAAAGGGTCTTGCTCACGTAAAGGAGCGTGGCGAAGTTTCCGGAAGTGGTAAAAAGCCATGGCAACAAAAGGGAACAGGACGCGCTCGTCATGGTTCTATTCGCTCTCCACTATGGAGAACTGGAGGTGTCACTCACGGACCAAGAAATGAAAAGAATTATGCTCGTAAAGTAAATGATAAGATGCGTCGCAAAGCTCTTTATGTAGTAATTTCTCAAAAGATGCGTGATGGAGAAGTGCTTTTCTTGGATGATATAAAAATGGCAGAAATAAAAACTAAGGAAGCTAAGAATATTGTAGGAACAATAGGAAGCATTAAAGGATTTGAAAGAATGGCTGGTAAAAAGAAAAATTCTATGATGATTGCTATTCCTAAGAAAGACAAGAATGTAGAAAAGAGTTTCCAAAATTTCAACAATATGACTGTTATTGAATCACGTAATTTGAATCCAGTAGACATCTTGAATTACAAATACTTGGCTATTGTGAATCCAGAAGAGTATGTAAAGAATCTTAAATAATATTATGGCGTTATTCTCTAAAAAAACTTACGACAAGGACGGATCCTCCGCAGGTGGGGAAAAGTCAAAGACAAAGAAAAAGGCAAAGAAAGTTGCTAAGGGGCCTTTAGTTATTACAGAAGCCCAAGTCAAAATGGGGATACCAGGATTTGGAATTACTTTTACATTGAAGCCAAGAGTTACAGAAAAGACAGCCATGCTTGCGGAAAGAGGAGTTTATACATTTGATGTCCCACAAGGAGCAAGTAAAGGAGCCATTGCTAAAGCTGTGACTGCTATTTGGAAAGTGCACCCTGTGAAAGTGGCTATTGTAAAAACATCTGGTAAATCAAAGATGGCTAAAGGAAGAAAGGGACGCAGAGCTGATATGAAAAAAGCTTACGTTTATCTTAAAAAAGGAGAAAAAATAGAAATAGGTAATTAAAAATTATGAAATTTTATAAACCAACAACCCCATCTCGCCGTTCAATGACTGTAGTTGATTACAGAAAGCTTCTTTCTGGTCACCGCGCTAGAAAATCCTTGAAAGGAGGTTTCCGTCGTGGAAGTGGACGCAACGCTTTTGGACGCATCACTGTGCGTCACAAGGGAGGTGGAGTAAAACGCAGTTTCCGTTTTGTTGATTTCAAAATGGATAAATTTAATGTGCCAGGAATTGTAAAAACAATTGAATATGATCCAAACAGAACAGGATTTATCGCCCTTGTTTCTTATAGAGATGGAGAATTTAGATATATTTTGGCACCAAAGGAAGTGAAAGTTGGACAAACTATTTTGACTGCAGAAAAAACTGAAGTTGTAGCTGGTAATCGTATGTCACTTGCTAATATTCCTGTAGGAACATTTATTTTCAATGTTGAATTAAAACCAAAAAATGGAGCTAAGATGATTCGCTCTGCTGGAAGTTATGCTGAAGTTATTGCTCATGATATGGGCTATACACTTATAAAAATGCCATCTACTGAAGTTCGCCGTGTACCTTCTACTTGTTACGCATCAATTGGTGGGGTGTCTAATGATGAACATCATCTTGTTGTATTAGGTAAAGCAGGACGCTCAAGAAAAATGGGAATTCGCCCAACTGTCCGTGGTTCTGCGATGAACCCAGTAGATCACCCACATGGTGGAGGTGAAGGTAAACAAGGCAGAGGACTACGCCGTGCTAAGAGTATGTGGGGCAAGCCGACAGGAAAAGGACAAAAATCGCGTACTCCAAAGAAATATTCAAACAGACTTATTGTTAGTCGTAGATTTGTCGGAAAGAGAAAGGACAATAAATAGGATAATAAATAAAAATACAAAACCCCCGCTGAAAAGCGGGGGTTTTGATTTGGCATACCTATTGTGATAGTTTCTAAATAGAAGAAGTTCAACTTTTCGGAGGATTTTTCATGGAAACAGATGTTGGGGGTCAGGTTCATTACCCGTTGAAAGTCACGAGAAAGAGGGTAATGAAAAGGCACACCCTCCTTACTCTGCAGAATGGTCGTATTCTCTCCGTCCCCCAAATGAGCGCTGGAGGTTTGCCGATAAGGCGTAAAAAGGGAATGGAGGTGGTTGATGGGCAGGTGCTGAAAAAACTTCCCAAGATCGGCGACACCGTGGACATGTTCATGTTCGGAGACGAAAAAATGTACTCCACTTTCACGGCATACCTCTTCGAATTCAAGGGAGTGAGAATTGCTTCCATGGTTGAAAGGACGCCTGTCTACCACAACACGCGGGGCAACAGAGCTCCAGATTGAAATTGTTCTACCGAAACAAAAAACCCGCCCCAGATTTGTTGGGGCGGATCTTTTTTTACTAACCCTGCCTGAAGAATACTTCATGCATAAGTGTACGTTTCACTCCCTTAGTGTTCGTTACACTCCCTTACTACTTCTTCTTTGGTTTCTTTTTTTCTTTGCGACGAGCATTATTTCCTTTTGCCATATTATTTTTTATTAATTATTACTATTAGTATTATAAACCAATTTGGCGACTGCCAAACTGCTACATTTGTATAAAATGTGTTTGGCAATCCTCAAATTGGATTATCTTACACACCTTAAACTACAGAAAATATTATGAAGTTACTATGGAGATTACTAAACCCCTCCTTGCTATAGCAGAGGGAAGGGCTGTTGATGGGATTCCGAGCCACAACACGTCATCACCTTAGGGGGGTGCCATCCACCAAAGAAGGAAATCCAACCCGCAGATGATCTTCGTGGCAATTAGGTGTTTATGACCCGGTTTTTCCCACAAAACACATTTTGCAGCTTCTCGTACTCAGCACGCTGACGAGAAATCGCAAACCTCATTAATTATCAAGCTAATTTGGCTCTAAACAAAGGAAGTTTTCCCCTTTATTTTTTAATTTGATAATATTTTTTGTTCATGTAGTATCTTTTATTAGATAATTCAACAAACGTTCCAAAACTAGAGGAATCTGCCCATGTTTCCATCTGCACAGTTAGATGCACTTGAGCTCGTTAAAAATCCCCTCATGCCGTGGTCTCAAGGTCTTCCGCTTATGACCATCCTTCAGGAGGCTGTCAGGGAGATTGTCAGAAAGGCACCCGAGATGGGGCTTAACCAAGCAACTCCCCATATTGACGCTTTGGCTCATCTCCTTCGAGTTTTGATTGTCGCCTATGGTAACGGCGAAGGAGAGGCGAGAGTGGTCGGGTTTTTGCGAATTGAACTCATGGACCTCACCTCTTTGATGAAAGACAATCCTGGAGATCCTGCTTCTGCTTGTCGGCGTCTTGGATCTGTTTTTGCTCAGGCCCTTGAAGTCATGGGTCGGGACAAAGATGAAACCTACCCTGTCCCTGACGTTTTTCGTGTCCTTCATTTCAAGGGTTAGACACAGAAATCTCTATAAATGCCCGCCGGCGTAAGTCGGCGGGCATCATCAATTTATTGACAACTTTTCTTAATCTGATAATCTTCGAGCAAGCTTCCAGGCGAATTGGCTCTCCTAGGAAATCCTGTAATAAGGATTTTTTTATTTGTCCGAAGCTAACAAACTATAATGCGATCACTAAAAAAGGGTCCATACGTTGACCCAAAGCTATTGAAGAAAATAAGCGGTAAGCGCCCAACGGAAGCAGGGGTTATTAAGACTTGGGCACGTAGAAGCCAAATAGCACCAGAAATGGTTGGCTTTACTTTTGGAGTCCACAATGGAAAAGAACATCTTGCTGTTTTGGTAACAGAAGACATGGTGGGACATCGTTTGGGAGAATTTTCTCTAACACGCAAATTCATTCGTCATGGTGGAAAGATTCAGAAAGAGATTGAACAGAAAAAGAAGGAGTCTGAAATTGCCGCTGCTAAATCTGCTACTGCTACCGCAGCTGACGCAACTAAGAAATAATTTTAAATATTATGTACGCTTATCTTAAAAATTATCGCCAAGCACCACGCAAAATGCGTATTATTGCCGACTTGATAAAAGGAAAAAGCGTAGACCAGGCGTTTATGCAATTGAAATTCCTCGTTAAGCGCGGAGCAGAACCAATTGAAAAACTTTTAAAGTCAGCTGTTGCGAACGCAAAAACAAACAGTGGAATTGATAGTACTAATTTGATTGTAAAAAATGTTTTGGTTGATGGAGGTTTAGTCCTTCGTCGCGTAGAGAGAAAGGCACGTGGTTCAGCAAACGTTTTACATAAGAGAATGAGTAACATAACTATGATTTTGGATACCAAAAAAGAGGGTAAAGGGTTTGGGGTAAAGGGTAAAGTGAAAAAAACAGAAGTGTCTACAAAAAGTAAAAAGTCTTTAATTACTAAACCCTAACCTTTATACCCTTAACCACTAAACTTTATGAGTCATACAGTACATCCATACGCACATAGACTTGGCATTATAAGAGATTGGAAATCTCGTTGGTTTGGTGCGAAAGGCAAATACCAAAACCTTTTGAAGAGCGATACCTTGATACGCGCATACTTGGAAAAGAAGTTACGTGGCTTTTATGTAAGCTCAATTGATATAGAACGTGGTCGCGACATGATGCGCCTCATTGTTCGCACATCTCGCCCAGGTATGATTATTGGACGAAATGGAGAAGGTTCAGAAAAGATTCGTAAAGAAGTAATCGCTTTTATTGAAAAGAATAAATTAGAAAAGGCCAAGAATTTCAAAATGGACATTGAAGAAATTCGCTCTCCGGAGTCCGATGCAAAGATTGTAGCTTTCATGGTGGTAGAAGGGCTTGAAAAGCGTCTTCCATATCGCCGTGTAATGAAACAAGTTATTGATAAAGTGGGTGCAAATAGAGATGTGAAAGGGGTAAGAGTTGTGGTTGGAGGCAGGCTTGGTGGAACAGACATTGCTCGCAGTGAATCTCTAAAACGTGGACGTATTCCACTTCAGACATTTAGAGCGGATATAGATTTTGCACGTGAGAAAGCGCACCTGCCTTATGGAGATTTGGGTATTAAGGTTTGGATTTACAAAGGTGAAGTATTTGCAGAAAAGAAAAATTCTCAAAATAAAAAATAATTAAACTACCATGTTATTCCCTAAGAAAGTTAAATACAGAAAGTGGCACACAATGCGCCGCAATAAAAACAAGATAAGACCGGAAACACGCGGGGTCAAACTTTCTTTTGGTTCATACGGACTTAAAGCTGTAAGCATTGGTCGTGTTCGCTCTAATCAAATTGAAGCAGCTAGAAAAGTGGTTACCAAAATTATTGGTAAAACTGGAAAGATGTGGACTAGAATTTTCCCTGACTTCCCTTACACAGGTAAACCAGCGGAAGTAGGTATGGGAAAAGGTAAAGGAGATTTGCAGGGCTATCAATTTGAGGTTCGCCCAGGACGTATTCTTTTTGAAGTAGATGGAGTAACAGAAAAGGAGGCGAGAGATGGCCTCCGAAAAGCGGGGTCAAAATTGCCTGTAAAAACAAAGGTGGTAAGTCGTGAACTTGTTTAATCTCTAGCTATTTACCTAAATTTAAGTAATATAAAAAACTTCTATGGCAAATTTGAAAATGAAAGACATCGCTTTGAAAGGAGCAGAAGAAATACAGAAAATGCTTAATGAAAAGCGTGAGGCTCTCCGACTTTTCCGATTTGGACTTTCAGGAAGTAAGGTAAGAAATGTGAAAGAAGGCAAGGCAATCAAAAAAGACATTGCTAGATTACTTACTACCAAAGGTAACGTTAAATAAGAATTAAAATTATGGCTGACACAAATATCACAACTAAAAAAGTAACAGAACCACGTCGTCTAGAAGGTGTGGTGGTTTCTACTAAGATGAAAGATACTATTGTTGTTCGCGTGGACAGATACGTGAAGCACCCAAAGTACGAAAAGTTTATAAACAAAACAAAGCGTTTCAAGGCAGATGACAAAGGGAATACAAAACAAATGGGAGATAAGGTGACCATAGAAGAGTGCGCTCCAATTTCTAAAGATAAGAGATTTAGAGTTGTTGCTTAAATAATATGATTCAACCACGTTCAATTGTGAATATTGCAGATAATTCCGGAGGAAAGATCGGACGCATCTTCAAAGTGCTTGGCGGAAGTAAAAGACGCTACGCTGAAATAGGGGACTTGGTGATTCTTTCAATTCAAGTAGCTGAACCTCGTAAGCAGGTGAAGAAGAAAGATGTTCTTCCTGCTGTTGTTGTTCGCTCTAAAAAAGCATTTCGTCGCAAAGACGGTTCATATGTTCGTTTTGATGAAAACGCTGTAGTTATTTTGGATAAGGATAGAGAAAAGCCGGTAGGAGGACGCGTCTTCGGTCCAATACCAAGAGAAATAGGCGAAAAGTTTAAGGATATTATTTCTCAAGCCCCCGAGGTTGTATAAAGTTTGTATAAATTTATGAAAATAAAGAAAGGAGATAATGTAATAGTCATAGCTGGAAAAGATAAGGGTAAGACCGGCTCTATTGTTGCCGCCTATCCAAAAGAAGACCTTGTCTTAATAGAAGGTGTGAATATGAAAAAACGTCATCAAAAGGCTCGTAAAGGGGGTTCTAAGGGACAAATTGTAGAGAAGGCGATGCCGATACATATTTCTAATGTAATGATAATGGACCCAAAGAAGAATAAAGGAACTCGCATTTCAATTTCTAAAAAGGATGGTAAAAGAGTTCGTATTGGTCAAAAGAGTGGGGCCGTAATTGATAAGTAAAATATTCCCTTTATATATTATGAAGAACAAATTTAAATCAGTTAAAGAATTGCAAGTTGAAAGCTTTAAGTCACTTAAAGAGCAATTTAAATATAAGAACATAATGCAATCACCACGTCTTGTGAAAGCGGTTATTTCTGTTGGCGTTGGTTCATTTAAAGATAAAAAGAAGTTTGAAATCGTAGAAGATCGTTTGATGAAAATAACAGGACAGAAAATTGCAAAGCGCGGCGCGAAAAAAGCTATAGCTAACTTCAAAACTCGTTTGGGGGACACTATAGGATATCAAGTCACTCTTCGCGGAGCTCGTATGTATGGATTTTTGGATAAACTTTTTAATATCGCTTTTCCTCGCACTAAGGACTTTCGTGGTATTGAAAGAAAGGTGGTAGATAATATTGGAAATATAACCCTTGGAATAAAGGAGCATACAATTTTCCCAGAAAGTGTAGATGAAGAACTAAAAGATGTTTTTGGTTTTGCTGTTACTGTAGTTTCTACTGCAAAAAATAGAGAAGAAGGTGAAGCTTTCTTTGAATATATTGGCGTGCCTTTTAAGAAGAAATAGAATTTTCTTTTAATTCACTTTTGAAATGCACGAGTAAAATCCTGCTGGATTTTCTCTCTGCTCGTCCGCCTGAGGCGGACTGCGCAAGGCATTTCAAAAGTGATTTGGGGTTTTTAAATGCAAGAATACGACTTTACATAATTTTTACTCGGGTGTAGGATTAATAGTGAACCTGTCCTTTTTATATTTTTCGAGCTGATTTGGCTCAAAGGTTGCAGGTGCTTACCTGAAGACAACCCAAGGAGAAACGCATGAAACGTACGAAGGCTTTGGTCGCGTTCGCAATCGCGTCCGTGATGGCAAGCTGTGCCATGCCCGCGTTCGCGGCAACGACTTCGCCGCCGACCGTCGACAATGCGATTTACGCGCCGGTCGACCGCGACAACCTGGTAATCAACGACAAGACGACTGCACTGCGCGGCTCCATGCCGGCGGCGAAGAAGCTCGGCGACGGCCTGGGGGTGCCGATCACGTTCCGCGACCTGTCGATACCGAAGGCCGATGGCATCTCGGCCATGTTCGAGCCGATCCTGGTCAAGCCCGGCACGGGCATCATCGGCCTGCAGAACTCGGAACGCATGAAGATCTACATCTTCGGCAACAACGGCGCCAGGGCTGCACCGACGGCATCAATGGGCAAGTTCGACGACATGTCCGCGGCGCGCCTGGGCGACAAGAACTACTACAACGGCAAGGCAATCGGCGGCGGCAGTTCCAACTCGCCGGCCTGAAGCCACTTTTCGGGCGACAGCTCGATACGAAGCCCCGCGTTCGCGCGGGGCTTTTTTCTTTTGCACTTTATTTTATTGATTCAATATTTTTTCTCTGTTAACTTTAATAGTGGAGCCGGCGTTTTGTTTCGCTGGTATGTGCGAAGTATTAGTACAAAGAGGAGACTCCCATGCAAAAAGAAGGTCCGCTGAGCGATGTTGAAATCGCCGTAAGAGCCGCTACTGTACAGGAAAGGCTTGATGGGCAAATGGTGAATGAGAATCTGCAGTCCTCTCCACCTCCCTCAAGTTTGCCAAGTTCCAAGGAGAATGAAGGCAAGTAGCTGGATTTAGTCTTGGAATAGAAAGGGCGCCCTAGGCGCCCTTTGAAATGTTTGACCCTGTAGTGAATTTTGGCATCGTCCTCCTATGGACGGACAAAAGCAAAGCTAATGCCAAAATCTACTACCGGGTTTGACAGGTATGTATATTCTGATAGTATGCGACAAAGCTTTTAAGGAGCTTTTTTAATTTATCTTGTGCCTAAAGGGCATATAGATAAGCTGATGAAAGTCTGTTTAAGTGTAACCCTTACAGATACTTCACTAGTCCAAATTCCACCTCTTTATGGAGGTAAAGAAATCTGGCGCTTTTGAAGTCAGGTTATTTTTTTGGAAAAAAAAGTAGAAAATGGCAAAGACATCAACAACAGTAAGATCAACTCGTAAACCCAAATTCAAGTCTAGGGTTGTTCGTCGTTGTTTTAGATGTTCTAGAAAGCGCGCATATATGCGTGATTTCGGACTTTGTAGAATATGTTTTCGTGAATTAGCGAATGACGGAATGATTCCAGGAATTAAAAAATCATCATGGTAACAGATCCAATTGCAGATTTCATAACACAAATAAAAAATGCCTCTATGGTAAGAAAGGAGGCTGTTTCTGTTCCATTCTCAAAGTTAAAAATGGCAATCGCAGAAACTCTTTTGAAAGAAGGTTTTATCGTAAGTGCTGAAAAGCGAGGTAAAAAAGTAAAGAAATTTATCGATGTCACTTTAAAATATACAGTTGATCACCCTGAAGTAACTGACGTTAAGAGAATTTCAAAACCAGGCAAAAGAGTTTACTTTGGTTTTAAAGATATTCGTTCTGTTAAACAAGGGCACGGTATCATGGTCATCTCAACCCCTAAAGGTCTTTTAACTGACAAGGAAGCACGAGAACAAAAGATAGGAGGTGAAGTGCTTTTTAGTATTTGGTAAAAATAATATTATGTCTCGTATAGGAAAACAAACAATTTTAATTCCGCAAAAAACTGAAGTCAATGTTTCAGGGGGTGTTATTACTGTAAAAGGAAAAGAGGGAGAATTGAAGCGTGTGTTCCGACCTGAAGTAAATGTTTTAGTTGAAGGAGACCATGTGAAAGTAGACATAGTTTCAAATTCAAAGATTTCTAGAATGCTTTGGGGAACTACTGCAGCGCATATTAAAAATATGATAGCCGGAGTAAATACTCTGTATGTTAAAGAACTTATCCTAGAGGGTGTTGGATTTAAATCAGAAGTTAAAGGAAAAGAACTTATTTTGGCTATTGGCTTTTCTCACGCTGTTAAAGTCGCTATCCCCGATGGACTGAATATAAAAGCAGAAAAAAATATCATCACTATTTCTGGAATTGATAAAGAAAGAGTAGGACAAATCAGTGCCTATATTCGTTCCCTTAAGAAACCAGAACCATACAAAGGTAAAGGATTCCGTTACAGAAATGAAGTTATACGTCGTAAAGAAGGTAAAAAATCTGCATAAAATTTTATGGCTTATCAAAAACGAATTACAAATAAGAAAAGAGATAGTCGCATACGTCGTCATGCGCGTATTCGCTCACACCTTGCTGGAACTGAGAGTATTCCTCGCCTTGCTGTTTTTAAGTCCAATCGCTACATATACGCCCAAATAATTAATGATGATAAGGGTGTGACAATAATTTCTGCTGATTCACGCAAAGAGAAAAAAGGAACTATGATTGAAAAGGCAGGAAAGGTGGGTGAGACTATCGCAACTTTAGCTAAAGATAAGAAAATTAATTCAATTGTTTTTGACAGAGGAGGCTTTTATTTTACAGGTCACGTGAAAGCTTTGGCTGATGGAGCAAGAAAAGGGGGACTCAAGTTTTAAAATAATATTATGGATGAAGAAAAAGATATAAAAGAAATAAGTGAAGAGACAATTGCGCCTATAGATGCGACTGAAATTGTTGCGGAAGGTGATTTGATAGCTTCTCCTGAAATCGCTGAAGAAATAGTGGCAGATGCTACTGTGGACGCTAAGGCAGTAGCTCCTGGTCAAGTTGGTGGTCAAGCTCCATTTCAAAAACAACGCAATCTTAGTCGTGATACTAGACGAGGTGGAGCAGGAGGAAGTAGAGGAAAGCGCTTTAGTCGTCGCGAAGAAAGGGTAAAGCCAGAGTTTGATCAAAAGATTGTTTCCCTACGCCGTGTTACACGTGTGGTAGCAGGAGGACGTCGCATGAGCTTCTCTGTTGCTGTTGTTGCAGGAAATAGACGTGGGAAAGTAGGTGTGGGAACTGGAAAAGCGGGAGATACTGCCCTTGCTATTGATAAGGCCTTTCGCGACGCGAAGAAAAATATGATTAATATAACTCTTACAAAAAATAATTCTATTCCACATGATGTAAAAGCAAAGTATTCTGCATCAGTTGTTACGCTCTCGCCATCTCGTGGTCGTGGACTCGTTGCGGGGGGCTCTGTGCGCAGTGTATTGGAGTTAGCCGGCATAACAGATATTTCTGGGAAACTTCTTTCAAGAAGTAAAAATGGAATAAATAATGCTCGCGCTACAATAGACGCCCTTGTGACTCTTCGTGTAAGAAAGAAAAAATAAATATATGCAGATAAATAATGTAATTCGTAAAACTAAATTAAAGAAAACACAGCGTGTAGGGCGCGGTGGAAAGCGCGGTAAAACATCAGGCCGTGGAACTAAGGGGCAACTTGCTCGTTCAGGTCGCAAGCTTCGCCCAGAACTTCGCGACATAATCAAAAAGCTTCCAAAGCTACGTGGTCGCGGACGTAATTTTCTAAAATCTAGAGAAAAAACAAACATCGCTATAAACGTCGGGACTCTAAATGAAGTTTTCCAAAATGGAGACACTGTTAGCATTGAGACACTTGTCGCAAAGAAAATAATCACTACAAAGAAAAGTACTTTCTCCCCGATTAAGATTTTAGGGGAAGGAGAAATATCCAAAAAACTTACAGTTGTTGGCTGTCGCGTTTCTGCTTCAGCCAAAGAAAAGATAGAAAAAGCTGGGGGAAGTATAAAATAACAAGGGAATATAATGAACACTTATGCAAGCAATTTTTGAAAAATTAGCGCTAGTTGTAAAAGATGCGCAGTTACGCTCACGCCTTTTCTTTGTGCTTGGAGCTCTTGTTGTTTTTCGTATTTTGGCTGCTATTCCAATACCAGGAGTTGATGTAGATCGCTTGGCTCAATTCTTTTCCAATAATCAACTTTTGGGACTTTTGAATATTTTCTCCGGTGGTGGGCTAACTAATCTCTCTATAGTGCTTTTGGGAGTAGGCCCATACATTACCGCTTCAATTATTATGCAGGTTTTGACCATTCTTTTTCCAAAGTTAAAACAAATGTATCAAGAAGAAGGGGAGCTTGGACGAAAGAAATTTACTCAATACTCAAGATTACTCACCGTGCCACTTGCTTTCATTCAAGGAGCCGCTTTCACAGTACTTCTTGAAAGACAGGGGATTCTCACCAGCCTAACTGGTTTTGATTTTGCAACGAACTTAATAATTATAGTTGGAGGCTCCCTTCTTTTGATGTGGCTTGGTGAATTAATTACAGAGTTTGGTATAGGAAATGGAGTTTCTCTAATTATTTTTGCTGGAATAGTGGCATCTTTACCAACTCAAGTAAGTCAACTTATATTTGCTTTTGAGCCATCTCAAATTCCACTCTACCTAGGATTTATTGTTGTGACTTTGCTTATAACCGCAGCGGTTGTGGCTATAACTGAAGCGGAGCGTCCGATTCCAGTTACTTACGCAAAGAGAGTGAGAGGTAATAAAGTCTTTGGTGGAATTTCTACATATTTACCACTTCGTATGAATCAAGCTGGAGTAATTCCAATCATTTTTGCTATTTCAATTTTACTTTTCCCACAGATGCTTTTCAATGCACTTTCTTATGTGCAAAATGATTTTATAAATAGTATTGGAGTAAAGTTTTCAGCCCTCATTGCCAATCAATGGTTTTATGGAATTACATATTTTATTTTGGTCTTTCTATTCACTTATTTCTATACAGCCGTTACTTTTGATCCAGAAAGTATCGCAACTAATTTGCAGAAGAACGGAGCTTTTATTCCAGGTGTTCGCCCAGGTCAATCGACTGCCATGCATATAAGTAAGATATTGCTCCGCATTACCTTAGTTGGAGCTCTGTTTCTAGGATTCATTGCTGTTTTACCAATAATTGTTCAAGGGGCAACGGGAATTCAAACTCTAGCAATTGGGGGAACCTCACTTTTGATTGTTGTTTCTGTTGTAATCGATCTTATTCGTAAGGTGGATGCACAAGTTTCAATGAAGGAGTATTAAGAAAAATAAAGAATGAGTGTTCCCTCATGACTATATTTTTCTATACCCCGCTTGAATTTTGTAAAATTCAAGCGGGGCTAAAATAGTTTAAAATTCTATATTTTATATTTATAGACGACACTGTGTTTCAAATTCTTTTTCTACTTTAGAACAAAAATAATCTTTCTCATCCTGTTTATTTGTTATTAAATTAAGCCGGTTAATAATTGTTTCGTAACAAAGTTTTTTTTCAGTGGCGTCAGTCAGTAGAGTGCAAAATTTTATAGAGTTATCGCTACCAGAAATGTCCCAGAGAGCATCTTGCACGGCTCCGTTTAAACAAAGATGTCTGTATTTTTTTGGAGAATTATTACATTCCTGCACTGATCGTTCAGGTGTTAATCTGTAAAGACCCGAGATGTCTCGCCCCATACTTTTAAAACACTGGTCGCGGTATTTTTCAGATACTTTTAAACATTCCTCCGCTACCTTTTTAAAATCTGCTCCAAAAATTTGAATCATGCGAGAAGTTTGATAAAAATAACAAGAGTTTTTGTATTTTACATTGACTATTGTGCAAGGAAACTGTGGATCATCACTTTTATATTTAGTGACATGCTCGTCCGCTCCTTCTCCTACAGCTTTTGTAATAACATTTTCCATAAATATACCCGTGAAGCACGCCCCTTTATTTTCTGATAATAAATCACACATCTCAAGAGCTTCAGGTACCTCATAATTGGTCCATGAAAGTAGTCCGTGGCCAATCCCATGGACACAGTTAAGATAATGAAAGGGCTTATTGATTGTATCAGTGCAAATATTATTTAAATTTTCTTTAAGATTATCACTCCCGATTTTCTTAAAATATGCCTCAGTGATACCATGATAACAACCAGAATGACAAACCAAAGAACATTCTTTAAGGGCTGATGTGCCGAAAATATCAAGGGACATGCGTCCAGCTTTGTGAGCAGTTTGGTGACAGTCGCCAAAACCTTGTTTACTTAAAGAGTCGAGCTGAATATATGTTTGCGTCACCCCATACTTTTTTAAGTAACTGAACAATTCATTATCATTTTGCCAAATCGCATCGGATTCTTTGTTTATATCTTTATTATAAATTAAAGATTTTATGTTTGAATTTTCTTCAATTTTCTTTTTAGATTTAAATAAAGAAATAAAGAATTTTTTTATTTTATTCCAAAAACCCGCTTCCTTATCTGCACCCTTAATAGTACTCGTTCCCGTAACCGTTATTACTCCAGAAATTTCTGCCTGTATATGATCATGCATTCTCCATATCCCAGCTTTATCAAAGACAAAGCTCCAAGCCTCGCCTGGTTTCACCCCCCCTTTAGAA
>JAKFXT010000021.1:0-28392 GCA_021731245.1 Patescibacteria group bacterium | reverse complement strand
AGTACTCGTTCCCGTAACCGTTATTACTCCAGAAATTTCTGCCTGTATATGATCATGCATTCTCCATATCCCAGCTTTATCAAAGACAAAGCTCCAAGCCTCGCCTGGTTTCACCCCCCCTTTAGAATCAAATTCCGGATATATACCATGTGTTGGGTGAATGTTTGATGCCGGCCAATGAGGTTTTTTGCCAACATTTTCAAAAATTACTCTCGTTCCTGCTTCAATAGTAATATTGTTTGGTTCAAAACGGGATTCATCCATATGTATAGTAACTACCCCCTCTTCTTCGTGAGCGAACAGTTGAATTGAACTAAAGAGTGAAGCTGTAATTAATATGATTTTGAAGAATTTGAACATTTGTTTATAGACGACACTGTGCCTCAAATTCTTTCTCTACTTTAGAACAAAAAGAATCTTTCTCCTCTTCTTTGTTTGTTATTAAATTGAGTAGCTTAATAATTTCATTGTAACAAAGCTTTTTTTCATTACTGTCAGTCAGCAGAGTGCAAAATTTTATAGAATTATCGCCACCAGATATATCCCAAATCCGGTAATTTTTAACGGCTCCTTCTAAGCAAAAAGTTCTGTACTTTTTTGGAGAATAATTACATTCCTTTATTGATTTGTCAGGTGCGGATCTATAAAAACTTGAAATGTCTCGCCCCAGACTTTCAAAACATATCTCGCGATATTTTTCAGGTACTTTAGAACATTCGTTCGATATTTTTTTAAAATCTGCTCCAAAGATTTGAACCATGCGGGAAGTCTGGTTTAAATAACAAGATCTTTTGTACTCTTCTTTAACTATTGTGCAAGGAAACTGGGGATCATCGCTTTTATATTTAGTAATATGCTCATCCTTTTCTTCACCTGCAAGCTCCGTATTTATATTTTCCATGAAAACACCTGAAAAACAATCGGCTCTATCCTCCTTGATCAAACTACACATCTCAAGAGCTTCTGGGACTTCGTAATTGGTCCATGAAAGTAGACCATGACCAATCCCATGAATACAACTATAGTAACTGAAAAGATCATTTTTTAATGAGGAACAAAAATTATTTATCTCCTCTTTTATATTATTAGCTCCATTTTTTTTGAAATATGCCTCAGTGATACCGTGATAACAACCAGAGTGACAAAAAAGGGGACATTCTTTCAAGCCCGCCGATCCGTAAATATCAAAGGATATTCTGGCGGCTTTATGCGCTCTTTGATGGCAGTTACCAAAACCTTGCTTACTTAGATAATCTAATTGAATAAAAGTATCTTTTATTCCATATTTTTTTAAGTAGCTAAAAAGTTTATTGTCATCGGTCCAAATACCGCGATCCTCCTTCTCTATTTTTTTATCGTATTTTAGTGATTTTATAATAGAATCATCATCTTTATTATCAAAATAAAAGATAGAGATTATAAAATTCTTTATTTTCTGTAATATACCTTTTTTTTCTTTGTTAGTATTTTCAGTACTCGTTCCCGTAACCGTTATTACTCCAGAAATTTCTGCCTGTATATGATCATGCATTCTCCATATCCCAGCTTTATCAAAGACAAAGCTCCAAGCCTCGCCTGGTTTCACCCCCCCTTTAGAATCAAATTCCGGATATATACCATGTGTTGGGTGAATGTTTGATGCCGGCCAATGAGGTTTTTTGCCAACATTTTCAAAAATTACTCTCGTTCCTGCTTCAATAGTAATATTGTTTGGTTCAAAACGGGATTCATCCATATGTATAGTAACTACCCCCTCTTCTTCGTGAGCGAACAGTTGAATTGAACTAAAGAGTGAAGCTGTAATTAATATGATTTTGAAGAATTTGAACATTTGTTTATATTATCTTGTTATTTTTAAAAATAACAACTTTAAGACTTGCGGTGTGACACCTATATTATTAGGTTTATAAGAAATTGTGCTTATAACTTTAAACTTGAAGCCATAAGCTATAACCTGTAAGCTGTTCTTATGGACAAAGAAACTGTTTGTCATTTGAAAATAGACGAAGAAGAAACTCCAAAAACCTTCCTTTTTATGGGGCGTTCTGGTTGTGGCAAAGGAACTCAAGTGAAGCTTTTAATGGATTATTTAAAAAGTAAAAGTGAAACTCCAATTTTTTATCTTCAAACGGGGCAAGTTTTTAGAGACATGATAAAAAATGAAACTTATACAGGTAAACTTTCTTCACGAATAGATACGGAAGGTAGATTACAGCCAGAATTTCTTGCTGTTTGGGCGTGGTCACACTTAATGGTTGATAATCTGCGGGGGGATGAACACCTAATTTTGGATGGCATGCCAAGAAGATTCCACGAAGCGCCCGTATTGGACTCAGCTTTAAAGTTTTATGAAAGGGAAAATCCTTACATTATTCATATTAACGTTTCGCGGGAGTCTTCAAAAGAAAGGTTACTCTCTAGAAAAAGGTCAGATGACAATGAAGAAAGCGTTGAAAGGCGTTTGAGTTGGTTTGATACGGAAGTAATGCCGGCAATTGATTACTTTAAGCAAAATCCAAGTTATAAGTTTCTAGATTTAGATGGGGAAAGAACCATAGAGGAAATTCATAAAGATTTGATAAAAAATATTTTTCTTCAATGATAGTTAAAAGTGAAAATCAAATAAATATATTGCGTGAAGGGGGCAGACGTCTTTCTACGGTACTTCATCAAGTTATAAAAAAAGTTGCTCATGGTGTTTCTGCGCGCGAACTCGATGCCTTAGCTTTAAAATTGATTACAGACTTTGGCGACACTCCTTCTTTTTTAAATTACACTCCAAAAGGCGCTGAAAGACCATATCCCGCTACACTTTGTGTTTCTATTAATGATGAAATTGTTCACGGGATTCCTAATGAAAAAGAAAAGATTTTAAAAGAAGGGGATATTGTTAGTTTAGACATTGGTCTATGGCATGAAGGAATTTGTGTTGATATGGCAGTTACAGTTCCTGTAGGAGAAATTTCTGAAGAAAATAAAAAATTAATTGAAACGACAAAAAAATCTCTAGAAATTGGGATAGATGAGTGTCGAATAGGGAATAAAATAAACGATATAGGCTGTGCAATAGAAAAATTTGTTAAGCCTCTTAAGTACGGAATAGTAGAAGACTTGGGTGGACATGGGGTAGGGGCTAAAGTACACGAAACGCCTTACATTGCCAATTTTTGCGTTAAAGAAGATAGTCCCAAAATAGTTGAGGGTATGGTTTTGGCCCTTGAGCCCATGCTTAATTTGGGAAGTAAGCACGTTGTCTTGGATGATGATGGATATACATTCAAAACATCTGATGGAAAAAATTCAGCACATTTTGAACACACTGTCTTAGTCACAGAAGGAGGGCCAGAAATAATCACCGCATTTAATTATTAATTGTAATTATTAGGTGGTATAATTTTTCTGTAGGTCGGACCTACTATTGTTATGGATTTTCTCCGTAAGACCTTTTCAAAAATAAAAGAAAAAAAACATTTCGCCTTTTTATTTTTTTTGGCGATTATAATTATTTTGCTGGTTTCAGCAAATCTAGATAAAAGAGCCAATACTCAAATCGCTCTTGCAGGATTAGAACATAATTTATCAGGATTTGCTTGGAGCGATAACATAGGTTGGGTTTCATTTAATTGTACTGACACAAGTTCTTGTGGGACATCTAACTATGGAGTTAATATAGATGCCAGTGGCAATTTTTCAGGATTTGCTTGGAGCGATAACATCGGATGGATTTCATTTAATCCTGCAGACGTTGCCGGATGTCCAGCGGGAAATTGTCCTCCAGTATTGAATATAAACACAGGAGAGGTTTCCGGTTGGGCCAAAGCACTTACGGCTCCAGGAGGAGGAGGTTGGGATGGCTTTATCTCGCTTGATTGTAATAATGATGGCGTATGCGGCACATCAGATTATGGAGTCACTTTTAGTGGAACAACCTCAAATGGTTTTGCTTGGTTTAATGTTTTTGGCTGGCTTTCTTGGTGCGGATCAAATCATTGTGTTATTTCTAGTGCCACGCTTTCTAATAATCCAGTAGCTGTAATATTCAGTCCTCAAGATGGAGTGCAGATTCCTAACAATGATGACATTTTATTTAGTAGCGTTGGTAGCAGTGACCCAGACGGAACAATAGAAGCTTATGAATGGTTTGAAAATGGTGATTGTAGTGGCGCTTCAACTAGTACAGAAGATGTTTTTGCAAGACCTCTTTCTCTTGGTTTTAAGATTTTCTCTCTAAGAGTACAGGATGATGTTGGGACAGGGTCAAGTTGTGTCGCGACTAACTTTGAAGTGATTATACCCCCCCCTGTTAATGGTCAATGTGGGCCAGCTCATAATGTTTCTATAAATAAAACAACCCCACCTCCCGTGAATCTTCTTTGTAGCGCCGGGACAGAGACTGTCCCAGTTTGGAACGAACCTCTTAATCGTTGGACTTGGAGTTGTATGGGACAATTCGGGGGAACTGATGCTACAAATTGCAGAGCCTTTAATTCTTGTGTAGACCCCATAGGTGGTGGACCAGATATAATATGCCAACCTGGTAAATTTGAAAGTCCAATAAGTTGCCCTATTAATTGTAAGGCGGATTTTCAAGAAACAATATAGATGTTGATAACAAATGAAGCTAAATTTTTAAAGTAATATAGAATTAATCAAATATGAAAGATACGAAAGAATTGAGAGATAAAATCATTCAAACTTTAAAAATAGTCTCTCTGGCTTTAGTTTTATCTTTCGGCATCTCTATTATTTACGCCGCTCCAACCCAAAATCCACCGAATGGAAACACCCCAGAACCAATTAATGCGGGTGTTAATAATCAAGTAAAAACAGGCGGAATATTAGAGGTTTTTAATTTTTGGGTTAATAGTTCCATGGGTGTTACAGGTGGTGCAACTTTCGGCGGTAATGTTGGAATTGGGACAACAACACCTAATAATAGTTTAGATATCTACTCAGCCTCAAAGCCAGCCATAGGCTTTAGTGGTATTGGTGATTCTTCTTATAAATGGACTCTCGGTATGGATGTGGCAAACGGTGGGGGATTTGTTATCTCCTCATCCACTTCACTTGGCACTAATGCTAGATTTGTAATTAGTGGCAATGGCAATGTGGGCATTGGCACAACCAGCCCAGAGCAAAGCCTTTCTGTTAATGGCCCTATATATTCAGGAACAGGGGGCTTTAAGTTTCCTGATGGAAATTTTCAAACTATAGCTGTTAAAACGAATCAAGCTCTGTTCAACACTTCTATTGGGGATGGGACTCTTCCATTTAACACCACGGGCAACAACAATACCGCATTTGGTGCACAAGCTCTCTATTTAAACACCACTGGTAGTTACAACACTGCATATGGTATGCAAGCTCTCTATTATAACTACACGAGCTCTAACAACACTGCAACTGGCTATGCTGCCCTCCGATTAAACAACGGAAGTTACAATACCGCCAACGGTGTATCTGCTCTCACGAATAACACCGGAGGCCTTTCCAACACCGCAATTGGCGCGCAAACTCTCCAAGCCAACACCACGGGTAGTTACAACACTGCAACCGGCAATTTTGCCCTCTATGCCAACACCACGGGTAATTACAACACCGCAATTGGTATAAACGCTCTTGCAAATAATACGGGTAGCGCGGCTAATGACAACACCGCAATTGGTTCGCTAGCTCTCCGATTCAACACCACAGGTTATAGTAACACCGCTAATGGTAAAGAAGCTCTTCGAGATAATACTACTGGAGCTAACAACACCTCAATTGGTGTGCAATCCCTCCACCGCAACACCACAGGCAATAACAACACCGCAATTGGTGGGCAAGCTCTCTATATCAACACCACGGGTTCTAGCAACACGGCAATTGGTAGTGCAGCAAACGTTTCTACTGCCGCTCTTTCTAATGCAACGGCTATTGGTTATGGTGCCGTGGTCAACGCTTCAAATAAAGTTCGTATCGGCGACACACTCGTTACGGTTATTGAAGGGCAGGTTGGTTGGTCAGCTACATCTGATGAAAGATTGAAAAAGAATATAGAGGAATACACGCACGGTCTTGATTTTATAAGTAAACTGCGACCTGTAACTTTTAAATTTAAGTCTGATGATACGGAGAAGGTCCACAGTGGCTTTCTTGCCCAAGAGGTTGAGGCCATAAAAATTCCTTTTTATGGCCTCAATAGGCCAGAAGGAAATCAAAGTTATTATACATTGTCATATTCAGAGTTCGTTGTTCCTCTGGTTAACGCTGTCAAAGAATTGAAAGTGTTTATTGATGATATTTATAATCGTTTGACAAAAAATGATGAAGAAATTTCTTTGTTGAAGAAAGAGAATTCTGAATTGCGGGCTCGTATAGAAAAATTAGAGACGATACTTCTAAAGTAAAAATAAAAAATATTTTGATATACCCCGCCTCAGTTTTGTAAGAAAACTGTTGCGGGGTATACTTTTTTTATGCAAGGCAAAGAAATCGTGTCTTTAAAATTCAATTCTCCGCAAGAAGAAATTGCTCATTTAAGAGGGCAAATTTTGTTGCAAGAAAGAGTAAATGAAAAAACTAATCAAAGTTATAATCGCGAAGAAATTATCAAAGATAAGATAAAAGAGCACTCTGAACTTGATAAAGAAAAAGTTTTGGCAAAACCGATTACTCAAAGTGAGCAGGAGGCAATAGTCCTGGATCTATCCCCTAAAGAAACTGATAAAAAAATTGAAGAATTACTCGGAATATTGGAAACAAATGGGCTTCTCAATACCTTAAAAATTATTGAAAGCTCGTATGACGCTAAGCTCGAAGATGATTTCCATAGAGTTTTGGTTCAGTATGTAAAAAAGAATTTGCCAGTTTCGGGTGCCTCAAAAGATTCTACTTTGTTCCAATCCCTACTTATGACCCTATATGAGGTCACCCTACCTTTTTCCAATGCATTTTCTAAAGGGGAGGAAAAAAAGCCTCTAAAGGAGATCGTTTCATCGATGGAGCAGTTTTACGCAGGAGTTATTCCGCATGTAATAGGGAGACAAGACAGATGGCTGTCGTTTGAAATTGCCGTTAGAAATGAGAGAAGGGAGGTTGTTTTTTATGTGGCAGTACCAGATGAATCAAAAACTATTTTTGAAAAGCAATTTTCTTCAATCTTTCCAGACGGAAAGATAAGAGAAGAAAAAAATGACTTTAATATTTTTAAAGACAAGGGGTATCTCGCTTCTTCCTATGCTTCATATAAAAATGAAGCTGTTTTTCGTCTCAAAACTTATCAAGAGTTTGATTATGATCCGCTGACTATAATTTTAAATGCATTTTCAAAAATAAAAGATATTGGTGAAGGGGCAGCCTTGCAGTTTTTGGTAGCGCCAGCCAGTGTTGATTATGTAGCCCGTTATAAAAATGCATATGATGACATAAATAAGGGGATTCCTCTTGAAACAGCTTTGAATATACCAGAAACTCTTGTCGGGGATTTGGGAAAAGAAGTTGGCTCTGTGGTTAAAGGTTTTTTTGCAACTAAAAAGAAGGACAAGGAGCTTAAAAAGGAAGTGGGGCAAAAAGAAGAAGAGGCTAAGAAGGCAATTATGCAGAAAATTGAGACCCCAATTGTTTCTTGTGGATTTAGAATCGTTGTTTCTGCTGAAAGCAAAGAAAGAGCAGAAGCTATTTTGTCTGACATTGAAGCCTCGTTTCATCAGTTCGAAAACACTTTGGGGAATTCCATCGTTTTCAAGCGATATCAGCAGGGTCAAACCAAGAAACTTATAGAAGACTTTTCTTTTAGGGTTTTTGAGAAAAAAGAAGCTATGCCCATGTCTTTACGAGAAGTTTCTACCTTGTTTCATTTTCCAACACAAAGTGCGTCCGGCGTGTCGGAACTTAAACACTCTAAATCAAATAGCGCTCCACCACCAAATGATATGGAAAAAAGTGGCATTACTCTTGGTATAAATCGTCATAGAAGCGTGGTGACTGACATTAATTTTGCACCAGAAGATCGTTTGCGCCACTTTTATTGCATTGGGCAAACAGGAACGGGTAAATCTACCTTGCTTAAAAACATGATTATTCAGGACATAAGGAACGGTGAAGGGGTCTGTATGATTGATCCCCACGGCTCAGACATAGAGGATGTCCTAGCGAGTATTCCTAAGGAAAGAATAGAAGATGTTATTTATTTTGACCCAAGTTACACAGAGAGGCCTATGGGATTAAATATGCTTGAGTATGATATTCGTTTTCCTGAGCAAAAGACATTTGTCGTTAATGAGTTGATTTCTATTTTTAATAAACTTTTTGATATGAAAGTAGCGGGTGGTCCTGCTTTTGAACAATACTTTAGAAATTCAGCGCTACTTGTTATGGAGCATCCACAATCCGGTAGTAGTCTCCTTGAAATTACGAGGGTACTTTCAGATAAAAATTTCCGTAATCTTAAACTAACTTACTGTAAAAATCCTATAATCACTCAATTTTGGCAAAATGCTGAAAAAACTACAGGGGAACAGGCGCTATCAAATTTTGTGCCTTATATTAGTAATAAATTTGATCCATTTATTTCAAATGACATAATGCGTCCGGTTATAGCTCAAGAGAAATCGGCCTTTAACTTTAGAGACATAATGGATAAAAGAAAGATTTTGCTAGTTAATTTATCCAAAGGGCGACTGGGAGACATAAACTCCAATCTTATAGGCCTAATTTTGGTTGGTAAGTTATTAATGGCAGCACTTAGTCGGGTGGATTCATTCGGTAAGCAACTTCCACCTTTCTATTTATATATTGATGAGTTCCAAAACATAACAACTGATTCTGTGGCCACCATTCTTTCGGAGGCAAGAAAATATAAACTCTCATTAAATATAGCTCATCAATTTATTGCTCAACTTGAAGAAAAGACACGAGACGCTGTTTTTGGAAACGTTGGCTCCATTGCTACTTTTAGAGTTGGTGTTGATGATGCAGAATATTTGGAAAAACAATTCTCCCCAATTTTTAATCAGAAAGATATTATAAATTTGGACAATTATCAGGCCTATTTGAAATTATTAGTAAACGGACGACCTTCAACACCGTTTAATATTGAAACCCCAGGCCTTCCTAAATTAGATAGAGGCGGAGTTGAGGCATTAAAACAGCTTTCTTACAATCGTTATGGCCGTGATAGAGCAGAAGTTGAAGAAAGTATAATTTCCCGTTACGCTTTGAAGCAAAAACCAACTTTAGAATAAGCTTTTAATATAAGGTCTTCTCTGTTATGATGCGGAGCATTAACTTTTTCAATTTTATTTTATGAAACATTTTAAAGAAGAAAGAACATTGGTTGTTATTAAGCCAGATGGAGTACAGAGAACTCTAATAGGGGAAATTATTAAGCGTTATGAGCGTGCTGGTTTTAAAATGGTTGGTATAAAAATGCTTGTGCCAACAGAGGATTTTATAGAACAACACTACACACTGGATCCTAATTGGAAAAAAACAACAGGAGAAAAAACTATTGCGAGTTATATAAAAAAAGGTATGGAGCCACCAATCAAAGACCCAATTGAACAAGCGAACTTTATTGTTAATGGCCTTAAGAAATATTTATCATCGGGTCCAGTTATTGCTATGGTTTGGCAAGGCTCTCATGTCGTGCAAATAGCAAGGAAAATAACAGGAGGCACTGAGCCATTAACTTCAGATGTTGGTAGTATTAGAGGAGATTTTGTGGTGGACTCTTATCAAATGAGCGATAAAGATGGCCGCGCTGTAAGGAATCTTATTCATGCCTCTGGCTCACCTGAAGAAGCAGAGAACGAAATAAAACACTGGTTTAAAGAGAGTGAGCTTACTAAGTATCGTCTAGTGCAAGATGAAATACTTTACGATGTTAATCTCGATGGAATTTTAGAATAATTTGCGATTACAATTAAGAGGGGTATAATAAATTTAGGATCATTTCAGATATTATCCTTATAAGCATATTAAGGGAGTTCATATAGGAGAATGTTGGTGAGTGCTTTTATTAGCGTTCCGAAATATTTTCATGAGAACACCCACCTTGATTTTCAGGGTAATATGCTAGAAATGATCCGAACAAAAAAGCTCTTTAAGGGTTAACCTTAGGGCTTTTTTGTTTTCTTTATAATCAATAATTTTGATACAATTGTAATAAATGGAGCGTAAAGAACTGATTTTCTTTTTTACAGCTATATCCGTTGCGATTATAGCTCTTTGGTATTTGGGACTTTATTTTTCTTTGTATTGGGTGTTGTGGTGGTATGACGTTGTGATGCACTTCTTAGGTGGTTTTTGGATTGGATTAATAATTTATATTTTGTTTTTATATGGTGAAAAAGAAAATTTTTCTTCGAGAGTAAATTTATTACTTGCCGTCATAATGGGGATTTTTCTTGTTGGCGTTATGTGGGAATGGTTTGAACTTGAAAAAGGTCTAGCTTCTTTTGAAACAGAAGATTATTTTGTTGATACAATAATAGATCTCATTGTTGATTTGTTGGGGGCTTTGTCTGCTTATTATCTAGTTTTAAATTGGAAGAAAATAAAATAATGAATGAGAAATTAAATTTAACTTGTTTTGGAGGAGTTGGTGTTGTGACGGGCGCAAACTTTTTACTTGAAAATAAAAATAAAAAAATACTTATAGATTGTGGTTTACGACAAGGAGATAGGTTTGGAGAAGCAGAGAACTATGAAGCCTTTCCTTACAAAGTGGAGGAAATAGATTTTCTTTTTGTTACGCATTCTCATATGGATCACATAGGGCGCATTCCCAAATTAATTAAAGATGGTTTTAAAGGAATTATATATTCAACAAGGGAGACAAAACTTTTGGCTGAGGTGATGTTCGGGGACGCTGTCGCTTTGCTTAGGCGAGAAGCCTCTGAAAGGGGAATAGAACCGCTTTATGAGCAAGTAGATGTTACTAAAGCAATGTCTCTTTGGAGTGAAATTTCCTATAGAACTGAAAAAGATTTGGGGAACGGCTTTAGCGTTTATCTGAAGGATGCCGGCCACATACTCGGCTCTTCAATGGTTGAAATAAGATTTAATAATAAAAAGATTCTTTTTACGGGGGACTTGGGTAATTCGCCGGCTCCACTTTTGAAAGATACAGAATCTCCGGAGGGAATAGACTATCTTTTAATGGAAAGCGTTTATGGAGATAGAAATCACGAGACCCATGAGCAAAGAGACTCTAAGTTTGTTGAAATAGTAAAAAAGACTATCGATAGAAAAGGGGCGCTTGTTATGCCAGTATTTTCACTGGAAAGAACTCAAAACATTCTTTACACACTTAATAACTTAATAGAAGATAAAAAAATACTATCAGTTCCTGTTTTTGTAGATTCTCCTTTGGCTGCAAAAGTAACAGAAGTTTATAGAGAAGAGCAGAAGAATTTTAGTGGAGATATAAAAAAAGAGATTGCAGGAGGGGATGATATTTTTAATTTTCCCAAATTACAATTTACAGTCACTAAAGATGAGTCTGATGACATTGAAAAAACACCAAATCCAAAAATAATTTTGGCAGGCTCTGGTATGTCTGCAGGAGGCAGAGTTACAAAACATGAAAAGAATTACTTAACTGATCCGCACAGTACTATTTTGCTTGTTGGATATCAATCAATTGGAACTTTGGGAAGGAAATTATTTGAGGGAGAAAAGAAAGTTTTTATTGAAGGCAAGAGTTATCATGTAAAAGCCAGTGTAGAAAATATTATGGGTTTTTCCTCACATAAGGACAGTGATCGCTTGATTGAGTTTGTTGAAAAATGTAGTAGTACTGTAAAAAAAGTTTTTGTAACTATGGGAGAGCCAAAATCATCCTCGTTCTTAGTCCAGCGTTTGAGAGATTATCTTGGGGTTGACGCAATCTTGCCTGAAAAGGGTAAAAGGTATGAACTCGATTTTTAATTTGTCTGCTATAATTATTTTTCTATGCAACCAACAAAAACTTATTCTTCAAAATTTAAAATTTGTATTTCAGGTGCGGCAGAAACTGGGCATTGTGGACTAGACGCCTTCGATAAAGCAAAAGAAATTGGAAAGGAAATTGTTGCTCAAGGTGGAATTGTTGTAACGGGTGCAACAACAGGTTTTCCAACTTGGTCTGCTCAAGGCGCTAAAGAAGTGGGGGGAGTTTCAATTGGCTTTTCTCCTGCTTCAACCGAAGAAGAGCATTTGGGAGCTTATCATTTACCCTTAGAGTACTTAGATTTAGTGGTTTTTACTGGTTTTGGTTATTCAGGAAGAAATTTGATTCTGACGCGTTCATCGGATGCTGTAATTATTGGCTGTGGGCGTATTGGAACTATAAATGAATTTACTATTGCCTATGAGGATGGAAAGCCAATTGGAATTTTGAGAGGAACTTGGGAAACTGATGAGGTTATACAAGAAATTATGGACAAGGGACATCGTATTAATGAGAAAGTTATTTTTGATGATGATCCAAAACGTCTTGTGGCTAGAATTGTGGAACTTATTAAAAAAGATAAAGAAATTAGTAACAGGGTTTATAGGAATCATGACGGGGTAAATAATAAGAGCGGGAATATGATAATGTAATTCAAAACAAAACCCCCCGACTTAACGTCGGGGGGTTTTGAATTCATCATTTATTCTGATTTATTTTGTGACTTCAGAAATTAGGCGATTGAAACTATCTATTTTAAGTTCGGCTAGATTTGCCATTATTTTTCTATCAATAAGTATATTTTTCTTTTTCATTGCCCCAATGAACTTGCTGTATGAAAGACCCTTTTCTTTTAAGACGACACCAATTTGAACATTCCAAAGGCGTCTAAAATCATTTTTCTTATCACGGCGGTGAGCGAAAGCATATTTACCAGCGTGC
The DNA here is from genome assembly GCA_021731245.1 of Patescibacteria group bacterium. GTDB lineage: Bacteria > Patescibacteriota > Minisyncoccia > Phycocordibacterales > JAKFXT01 > JAKFXT01. Next base: position 15,536 of record JAKFXT010000021.1, on the reverse strand, counting down.
ACTAGAGCCTCGTATGCGGCCGCTTCCTTTTTAGAGCGACCAAAGCGATATCCTTTAACCTTACGTAGGACATTGCGACGATTCTTTAAACTATTTACTCCTCCTTTAACTCTAGACATATATTTTATTTATAAATTTTTACTTGTGATGGGCCAAAAAGAGACTTTTTGACTTGTTGGTCATAACGAACTTCGCAGTTCTTTTTTTAGCCAATTGATGAGAGCGTCCTTCTTTAGCGTTGAAATGGTTTTGTCCTGGAGAACGGGTAATAAGCTTACCGCGACGGGTAACTTTTATTCTCTTTAAATATGATTTGTTGCTTTTTGCTGATGACATGTTATTTTCCTTTTTCTATTACTATTGTGAGTCCTTTCAGGCTCTTTTTGGCTGAATCTGCAATAAGATAGGGAACTGTAAGGAGTTTCAATATTCTTTCCATTCTTTCCTTAAGAAACTTTATGTCCATATACTTGGTCCTGCCTGGCAAAAAGAGGTCAATTTTGACTCTATTGCCTTCGGTAAGCCATTCAGAGGTTTTCTTGGCTTTAAGCTCCAAATCATGCTCCCCAGTGCCTACCTTAATCTGTATGGTCTTTATCTCAATGTCCTTAGCTTTGGACTTAATCTCCTTCTGTTTCTTGTTCTGTTCGTATTGGAATTTACCATAATCGGCTATTTTAGCAATAGGAGGGACGGCCCCCGGGGATATCTCTATAAGGTCTAGTCCGGATTCGTCAGCCAATTTTAGGGCATCTTGTAAAGAGACTACCCCAATATTTTTCCCAGTCGCGTCAATCACCCGGAGTTCCGGGGAGCGAATATGCTTATTGATTCTGAAGTACGTACTCAACGAAAATTGAAGTTAACTATTAAAGTAAAGTTAAATTGAAGCTTATCATAGGAATATTTTTATTTCCAGTGATATAATTGCTCATATATGAAAAGAGTTGTCGGGATTTTCTTTATTCTTTTTCTCCTAGCTTCTTTTGTCACTCCTCTTGCAGTTTTTGCTCAACAAAGTTGCGGAACCCCAGGAGCAAATCCTAATACCTGTATTCCTACTGGAGGTTTGAGTAATCCGCAAAATCAAGTGCCTCAAAATCCATCGCAAACCTTTGGCGGACTAGTTCCTTGCGGCAGGTCAGATTCTTTATCTGATCAGTGTCAATTTTGTCATTTGATTGAGTTAATTCAACGTGTAATAAATTTTATTATTGTTTTCCTAGCTGCCCCTATAGCGACTCTCCTAATAGCCTTTGCTGGTATTAAACTTGTAACCCAAGCTGATAATGAAAGTTCAAGAACTGAAGCAAAGCAATTACTCAAAGATATTCTAGTAGGCTTTCTCTGGATATTACTCGCTTGGTCTGCTGTTATTGCTGTTTTAAATATTTTAGTAAAAGACAAACCACAAGGAGCAGAAAGCAATTGGTTTAAAATAAAATGTTTCGATAATTATAAGCCAGCTGAATTTGATTTTAGAACTGCTCAAGGGGGAGGACTTTCTAATGTTCCCGTTAGACCGCAAGATTGTACGAACTGCGTTGCCCTCCCGTCAGGTATTCCTACGAATGGGAATGCTTGTCAGGGTCAAGGTGGCGGGGCTTCTTGTCAGATAAGTCAAAACATAATTCCCAATCTAAGTGCTATGTGGGGCGACTCGAGAGCTTCCGAAATAGGTTTGCGCGCCTCCGAACTATGGCCACCAGTTGTTACACACTCAGATCCTTGTCATCGCGCCGGTACCTGCATTGATGCTAGTCTGACAGTCAAAACTGCTGAAAATATAAAGATAGCTCAAGAAATTGCCAGAAATTCTGGGATGCGTGCCCAATATGAAGTTGCTACCAATGAAAGATTAAATGAGCTAAGGAATCAGGGAATCACAGATATCATCGTTGTAAATCGTACTCCCCCCATATCCGAGCACTTCTCTGTTTATAAACAGGGATATAAAAATTAAAAACTATTTATTCTTAATTAAGAATCTAGAGGATATTCCGGCGATTATAAGTATTATCGCAAGAGGTATAACAAGATTAAGTAGAGTTTTTTTAAAGTTTTCGAAGCGCTTCTCGCCCTCCGTTTTATGTTTCAAAGAAATTTCTAATTTTTCACTCATAGTGAATGTGGGGAATACTTTGTTTACTGATTGGCCTCCAATTGTAATCGTATAGACTCCTGTTTCTCCAAAAGTAAAAGGTATTTCTTTCACACGATCTTCAATGTATTGTTCATTTTGTTCTAATTTTTTATTTATAATCTCCTTACCGTTTGCAGAAGTTATTTTTATATAGCAATCACACCTTTTAAAGGAAAATAATTGTGAATTATCTTTAAATTCTAAATATAAAAGAGAAGGCTCTCTCGCAACAATTTCACTAGGCTCTATTTTTAAAATAGCACTGATGAACCCCGACTGAAAAGAAATATCTTTTGCAAAGGCAGAAATAGGGAAGAAGGAGATTAGTAATATGGATAATAAATATTTCATTGCTATAATTGTATCATTATGGACGAGACAAAATTAAGGCAAGAGACTGTAGATTTTCTGAACGCTCATAGAAAAGCTGTTTTTGCGACTATCGGCTCTGATAATAAGCCCACAACACTTTTAATGCTTTATGCGATTGATGATAATTTTAATGTTTATTTCGGGACTAAGTTGTCACCAGAAAAAAGAGAACTTTTTACTAAAAATCCATTTATTTCTATTTCAGTAGTACAAGAAAGCGTTGACCCACTAAAGACAGTTGAAATAAGAGGGGAGATGGAGATTGTCTCTCTAGATAAAACAAAAGAAACATTAGAATTTTTTGAATTGAAAAATCCTAGTAAACTTTTTGTGAAAGATGCGCCAGATTTTGCTTTTATAAAAATAAAGCCATCCTCCGTTCGTCTCCTTGATGCAACGAGTGGAAAATTGGTGGTGGGGAATATTCTTGGGGGTAAATAAAAAAAAGCCCGCTAGGCGGGCTTTCGGTTTTCTGCGTTTGCTCCGATGAGCGCCAGAGTTTTCTTTGCCATCTGTTGCCCGAGATATCTGGCACCGAGGAAGGCAAGATGATTCCCCGTATACACGGAGTTAGGAACTTTCATTTCGACCGGCTTTCCCGTGCGAACATCGCGCAGGTTTGAAAAAACAACTGTCTGAGTGTTTTCCATCGAATCTCCTTGTTGTCTATTTTAATTATACATTAAAGGCATTGGTGGGGAATCGGCTACAAGTTTTCTCTCGTTATTCATTGGGCAGAATCGGTCACGCATAATTTTTTACTAAAAATTTGCGCGATTCTTACAGAATCTGTACACCTTTCGCACCTTTGGTGCTCAAGGTCTTGCGAAACTCCAAGTATTCGTTTCTCACCCGCCTCGCGCCGTCGCGCTCCGGCTTTCGATTCTGCAATGCTCTCATAAATTAAAATAACCCGACATAAAGTCGGGCAATTTTAATTTTGTGGAGATGGGAGACGCTATGCTATCGAACTCTTTGGAAACCTCTCGGTTTTCCAACTCTCGCTTCGCTCGTTGCCTTCCTCCACGGGAAAACTAGAGTTTTCCCGACCCCTTTCCAAAGTTCGATTCTCACTGCACGAAGATAAAAGAAAAAACCGGCGGTAAGCCGGCTTTTTCTTTTATTGTGGAGATGGTGAGAATCGAACTCACGTGCAAATGGGTAACCAAATTATTTCTACAGTGTTAGAAAATTCTTTTTTGTTTAGGTCACTATGCTCAAGAATTCACAAGATACATAATTTCCGATTTTCTTTTTTTAAGATAATGAGCGAAAAAATTCTTTATCCGTTTCTCATAATGTCATTCCACTTTCTCTATGAGAAATTGAGAAGGGAATGTCGCTTAGGCGTTAGCGTAAGCGAATTGAAAGTCAGAGCCTACAAAGTAGGGTGATTTCTTTGATGCGTTTACACGTATCGATTGAAGCAGTTTTAAAAGTTACTTCAGCTTTCACTGCACAATTTGGAAACTGTCCAATTGTCGAGGCCATTCATCCCCACGCCGACAAATGATTACTCATTTATCGGCGTCGAGACTCCACTTTATTGATTTTTCAATGTCCTTCTCACTTCTCTGTCTAGCTCTCTTTTTTTAATGGAAGCGCGTTTGTCGTGCTGTTTTTTACCGCGCGTTATAGCGATTTCTACTTTTATATTATACCCCTTATTATACATCGAAATAGGCACTATTGTCAATCCCTTAACTTTCTCTTTGCCAATTAGTGTTTGTATCTCGCTCTTTTTTAACAAAAGCTTCCTGACCCTATAAGAATCATATTCTTTGGGGGTGTTATTTACTTGATAGGGTGGAACGTGGGCACCAATAAGAAAGGCCTCATTACCTCTAATTGATACATAAGAGCCGTCCAAAGAGCCGTGTTTGCCGCGTATACTTTTAACTTCAAAGCCAAAAAGCTCAATGCCGGCTTCTATTTTTTCCAGCACCTCGTATTTGAATGTCGCTTTTTTATTGAAAATTAAAGACATTACCTAATACTAGATTAAATTTATTCTTTGACAATGAAATGAATAAGTTTTAAGTTTGAGTTTGAGCAGGTCTTTTAAACAACGGCGTCTTGAACCCGGTGATCTTTTCGGAGGAATCTAACAATGGACTACGCTTGGCTTTCTTTTTCTGTGCTCGTGGCTGCAATGGCATCGGGCGCTTGCTACATTGCTCTTCGCAACTCTCCCTTTAACCCTCACAAGAATGACGATGGAATCCCCGTTCCCGAAGATGTGGTGTACGAAAGGACGGGACTTGTCTTTTGTGGCGGATTGGTCTTGAAGTGTGAAACGCCCAAAGAAGTTGCCCGCGAAAAGGATTTCTTTCTGGGCAATGGAGAGCGGACCAAGTTCTCAGAAGTGTTGCTTCTTGGTCTAGCCCCCCTAGTGATTTCGGTCAGTGATTTTTTTTCTGACCTGTTCAAACAAAATCCATCTTTGGAGGTTGACGAGAATATCCTGCGATACTGCAATATTTGCGCCTGCAAATTAAGGCCGAGTGATTTTTTGGCAGAAATACCAAACCCCGAACTAAAGCAGGGTATCCATTGTTTTTCTTACCGTTGTCCGTTTTGCAAAAACGCCAACTCTCACTCCTTCGGTCATCCAAGAAACGTTGCCTGGATACGAAGAAGAATGGGAGAGAAGCGTTTTCTTAGAGACGGTTGACGTCTTCTCCTTCACCGTCGGGTCGCTGAAAAGCGCCCGGCGGTGGTTGCTTTCACCTCACTTTTTCATTAGGAAATCATTGATTTTTATGTATAATAGTGTCTTTGTATAATTGTTAAATTCGAATGGCTTTCTTCCAAATGAATCAAAAATCTCCTAAGGAAAACAAGGGGGATAATAAAGAAAAGAAAGGGGGTGGAGCTCCTTCTTTTTGGAATTCTGTTTTAACAACAGTCCTAATTTTTTTGGTACTTTCAGCTCTCTATTCTTTTATAGTGGAGTCTCGCAGTAAGGAGGTAATGATTCCAATTTCAGAAGTAGTAAGTGACATAAATGCCGGAAAAATATCAGAAATTTCTGTAAAAGGAGAAGAGCTACTGCTAACTTACAAAGATACTGAAGAAATAAAAAAAGCTAAGAAAGAACCTGGTTCAAGCGTAAGTGAAACTTTTAAAAATTATAATGTTGCTCCTGAGAAACTTTCTGCCGTAAAAATAGATATTCAAAATCAAACTGGATTTGGTTTTTGGTTTCTTACTTTAGCCCCATTTATTTTACCGATTCTTTTCATAGTATTTTTCATTTGGTTTCTTTCAAGACAAGTTAAAGGGGCTGGAATGCAGGCATTTTCTTTTGGACAATCTAAGGCGCGCATAATTGATCCAAACGATAAGAGTCAGAAAATAACTTTTAAAGATGTTGCTGGCGTAAAAGAAGCTAAAGAAGAATTACTAGAAATAGTAGATTTTCTAAAGAACCCTAAGAAATTTCTTGATATTGGCGCACGTATTCCGAAAGGAATTCTTTTGATGGGTGCCCCTGGAACTGGAAAGACTTTACTTGCAAGAGCGGTAGCAGGGGAAGCGGGGGTGCCGTTCTTTTCTATATCCGGCTCTGAATTCGTAGAAATGTTTGTGGGAGTAGGAGCCTCGCGCGTTAGAGATTTATTCCAAATGGCGAAGAAAGCAGCGCCCGCAATTATTTTCGTAGATGAAATTGATGCGGTGGGCCGTGTGAGAGGAACTGGAGTAGGTGGAGGAAATGACGAGAGAGAACAAACCCTAAATCAAATATTGGTTGAAATGGATGGTTTTGAGCCGACAGAAAAAGTTATTGTTATGGCGGCTACAAATAGACCAGATGTACTAGACCCAGCATTACTTCGCCCAGGACGTTTTGACAGAAGAGTAACTATTGATTTACCTGATAGGGAAGGACGTGAAGAAATTTTGAAAATTCATTCTAAGACAAAGCCTTTTGCAGAAGATGTGAAGCTAACTGTTATTGCAGAGCGCACACCAGGATTTTCTGGAGCAGACTTATATTCACTTATGAACGAAGGAGCCATTCTTGCTGCAAGAGAAAATCGCAAAAAGGTAGCTCAGTTTGACCTAATTCGCTCAATTGAAAAAGTAATGATGGGACCAGAGCGCAGAAGTCATTTGTTATCCAAAAAAGAAAAAGAAATTACTGCGTATCACGAAGCCGGACACGCTCTCATATCATCTGTTCTTTCTTACGCTGACCCAGTCCATAAGATTTCTATAATTTCTCGTGGACGCGCTGCAGGTTACACTCTCCACTTGCCACTTGAAGATAGGAAAATGCAATCTAAAAAAGAATTTTTGGATGACATTGCAGTTTCTTTGGGTGGATACATTGCCGAAAAAATGGTTTTTGGAGATTTAACTACAGGACCATCAAATGACTTACAGGTTTTAACTGCACTTGCTCGTGACATGGTTACTAAATTTGGAATGTCAGATGAAATGGGACCAGTTGCACTTGAAGGAGAAGGTGGACGTGTTTTATTTGGGCGCGGGGTGGGGGAGCATGAATATTCTGAAAAAGTAGCATCCAGCATTGATACAGAAGTTTCTAGCATAATTAATAATGCTTATAAGCGCGGAGAGGAAGTTTTGAAAACTCATAGAAAGGCACTTGATGCAATTGCTAAAATTCTGATGGAGGTGGAAACAATTGAAAGAGAAGAGTTTGAAAAGATACTTATTGCAAATGGCATCACTCCAAAAAAGAAATTAGACATTGAGCATCAGGCCTAGTAGAGGTATGGAAAAATTTACATCCATTCCTGAAGTTTCTCCTAAATACGCAGAGCATTTTCCTGAAGTGTGGGAAGCTCTGCGTAAATTACTGAGAACAGGATGGGTTGATCGGGGGATAAAAAATCCAGAAAGTGTCCAAGAGCATATTTTGGCGCTTATGGCTTTAGCTTATTCTTTGAAAGCGGAGCTTCCTGAATTTTCGGAAGATGATATGGCACATATAATTGAAATGCTCGAAGTGCATGATTGGCCGGAAGCAATAGAGGGCGATCCCGTTATTCTTACGGACAATATTGAAGAAAGAGCCCGATTACAAAAGGAAAAATTTAACAAAGAACATGCAGCTCTAGAAAAAGTGACAAGAGATAAAGGTGAATTGGGAAAGAAAATTATGGAGCTGTGGTTAGAATTTGAAAAAGGTGAGGGGGAGATGGCCTCATTTGCACGCCAACTTGATAAATATCAAGCCGTAATAAAAGCGTTTGAGTATGAAAAACAAGGTTGGAATGTTTCCACAAAAGATTTTATAGACTACACTCGAAAAAGAGGGCTTATACACCCATTACTTATTAAGAAAGTTTCTGAAATTGAAGAAAAATTAAATAATAAATAATATATGAAAATTCTTTTTGATTTTTTACCAATGGTCGCGTTTTTCGTGGTTTTTAAATCATATGGAATATATGCGGCTACCGCGGTCACAATACTTGCGACCGCGATCATTATTCTTTTTCAGGTTTTAAGAAAACAGAAGGTTGCTCCAGCTATGTGGATTAGCTTAGCTGTAATAGTCCTCTTTGGTGGAGCTACTATACTTCTTCATAATGAATGGTTTATAAAGTGGAAGCCGAGCATACTGTATTGGCTTTTTGCTGCAATTCTTATAATAGGAGAGGTTTTCTTTAAGAAAAACTTAATCAAAAAAATGGTGGATGAGAAGAGTCTTAACTTACCCGACATTGTCTGGAATAAAATGCTATGGACTTGGAGCGCCTTTTTCTTGATAGTCGGAACCGTAAACATTATTGTTGCTTATAATTTTTCTACTGAAACTTGGGTTAATTTCAAACTTTTTGGACTACTCTCACTCACTTTTATTTTTGCCCTTTTACAAGGATTATATATAAGCAGGTCTGTTGTTGATGAAGAGAAAATAGATAAATAAACTAATTGATTTTAAGATTAAAAACGTGATAATATGAAAAAATAATTTTATGAATTTGATAAGTAAATCTTGGGGATATATTCTTGCGCACAAAACCATCGCCATAGTCGGTGTTTTAGTTTTAGGAGGGGGCCTTTGGTATTTAGGTGGCGGTAACTCTCAAAATAGCCAAGAAAAATATGTTGTTCAAAATGGAGAAATAATGGAGGAAGTAGCTGTTACAGGGCGCATTCAGCCTGTTCAGAATATTTCTATGGCTTTTGAAAATACTGGTAGAATAATGGCTGTTTATAAAAATGTGGGAGCAAGAGTTTATAGTGGGGAAGTTATAGCCTCCCTCGATCTTGGCTCCCCGATGGCCAGATTGAATGAAGAAAAGGCAAAACTCGAACAATTAAAGCGAGGAAGTCGCCCAGAAGAGATTTCTATAAAAGAAGCAGATGTTGCTAAGGCTACACAGGATTTAACGGAAGAGTATGGAAATGTATTTGACACTTTAAATGACGCGTATGTTAAGTCAGAGGATGCTGTGAGGGTCAAAACCTCGGCTCTTTTTTCTGGTAATTTAACAAATGGGTACAAGTTAGCTTTTGTTGCCTGTGACACTCAATCTGAAATTAATACCAATATTCTTCGTGCAGAAAGTGAAGTGGAAATAGAGAAATGGAAGAAAGAGCTAAATGATTTATCTAAGACGGCAAGTCACGATGATTTAGAAAAAATGATTTCTAAGGCGCAAGAGCACTTGATTGTGTTTCGTAATTTGCTCGAGAATACTCAATCTCTCTTAAATCAAACTTGTATTCTGAATAATTCTTCTTTCAATGACGAGAGAGATTTAATAAGTTCCGCAAGAAGTAGTTTGGCGACAGCCATTTCAGCCGTTTGGGCTAAGGCTTCCGACATTAAGAAAGCCCACTCTCTACTTTCTGTTGCACAAAGTAATTTGAATTTAACTTTGGCCGGATCTGATCCGGAGGATATAAAAGTGCAAGAATCAAAAGTGTCTGATGCACAAGCAGAGGTCTCTAAATATCAACTTCGCTCCCCAATAAATGGAATTGTTACAAAACAGGATGCTAAAGTGGGAGAAATTGCTTATGCCAATACTGAATTAGTCTCTCTAATATCCGATAGTTCATTTGAAATTAAAGTTGATGTTCCTGAATTAGACATTGCTCGTATCAAAAAAGGTAATGTGGCTAACGTAACAATGGATGCCTATGGAAGTGGTGCAAATTTTGCAGCAATTGTAACTGCGATAGATCCAGCTGAAACAATTGTGGATAATGTGCCAAAGTATAAAGTAACTTTAGTTTTTAAAGATAGAGATGAGAGAATAAAAAGTGGTCTCACAGCCAATGTCTACATTACTACCAATATAAAAACTGAGGCTATGATAATTCCTTCGAAAGCTTTGATAAGTAGAGATGGGAAAAAATATGTAACAGTAGAAGTTAATGGTGTCGGAGAAGAAAAAGAAATTACTCTTGGTATAAGAGGGAACAGGGGTTACGTTGAAGTTTTAAGCGGACTTTCTTTGGGCGACACAATTCTTATTCCAAATGCAGGTACTAAAAAATAAATTCAACACTCTTACTGTTGGAATTTTTTTGGCAGTAAGACAAATAAAGCGTGCCTCTTTATGGACCACCCTCCTCATTATTTTTGTAATGACCTTAACTTTTTTGAATTTGGTCGTTATTTCTGGTGTTTTGGTTGGTTTAATTGAAGGGTCTGTTTCTGCTTATCGTGATCAATATTCGGGGGATGTATATATAAAGAATTTAAAAAATAAAGAAGAAATAGAAAATACTACAGAAATAACATCAATTCTAAAAAGCTTACCGGAAGTGAGAAATTATTCCGTGCGTCTTATAAAAGGGGGTTCTGTTGAAGCTAATTATAGAGAAAGGGATTTCAATGAAGCGCCGAATAGAATAGGGGGAAATATTGCGGGAATTGATCCAGAAGCTGAGGACAGAGCTTCTAATCTTTCAATGCACATAGTGGAAGGAGAGTACTTGGCGGAAAATGATAGTGACCAGATTTTAATTGGTTCCAATTTTTTGGAGCAATATAGCGTCGTGCCAGATCAAATATTTACTTTGCTTAAAAATGTGACAATAGGAAGTAAGGTTCGTCTTACTATTGATAGCGTTACAAAAGAATATACCGTCAAAGGAATTCTTAAAGCAAAAGTGGATGATATTTCATTTAAGATCTTTATGACCAACAGTGAACTTAGAAAAATATCTGCAGCCAGTAACTTTAATGGCTCTGAAATTGCAGTTTTCTTAAATAAAATAGAAGACTCTGATTATGTAAAAGGAGTTTTGATAAATAATGATTTATCAACTGGCGCTGATATAAAAACTTGGATTGAAGCTCAGCCAAAATTCTTAATTGACATTAAAAACACTTTCGCTCTTTTAGGAAATGCCATTTCTAGTATTGGTTTGGTGGTTGCCGCCGTCACACTCTTTATTGTTATTTTCATTAACGCAATTACAAGACGTCGTTACATTGGAATTTTGAAAGCGATTGGAATAGATGAAACTTCAATTGAGATTTCATATGTCTTGCAGTCAATATTTTATGCAGTTGTAGGTTCTTCAATTGGTCTCGCTGTTGTTTATGGTCTTATTAAACCAGGGCTGGATGCACATCCAATAGATTTTCCTTTTTCTGATGGAATATTAGTTGCGCCAATTGAGGAAACTATGACCAGAGTATTAATTTTGGTTGTGGTTACAGTTATTGCTGGATATGTCCCAGCTAGAATGATAGTAAAAAGAAATACGCTAAACGCGATACTTGGTCGCTAAAAATATGATAGGAGCAGATAAAAACCCAATAATAGTTGAAGCTAAAAATTTGGTAAAAACTTATTTTGATAAGGGGGTTGAAACGCGTGTTTTGAAGGGGGTTAGTTTATCTGTTAGGCGTGGGGAGTTTGTGGCTATTATGGGTCGCTCAGGCGCTGGTAAATCTACCTTCCTTTATCAAATGAGTTTATTGGATCATCCAACAAGTGGAGCAGTCTTCTTTAATGGAGAAGAAATAACAGACTTACCAGCTAAAAAACAAGCTGCTTTTAGATTAAATAAATTAGGTTATGTTTTTCAAGACTACGCTTTAATTCCAGAATTAACAGCTTCTGAAAATATAATGGCGCCCCTTTTAATGCAGGGGATGACAATGCCTCTTGCGAAAATGAAAGCCAAACAAGGACTTGCTCGCATTGGTCTTGAAAATAAAGTTGATAATTTACCCTCAGGGCTTTCTGGGGGGGAGCAACAAAGAGTGGCTATTGCTAGAGCTGTAACGCATGAGCCAGATATTATTTTTGCTGATGAGCCAACAGCTAACCTTGATAGTTATTCTGCCAAAATGGTTTTGGATTTACTTATTGAATTAAATAAAAACGGACAAACTATAGTTATGGTGACACACGAAGAAGAGTACGGGGCGCTGGCAGATAGAATAGTACGTCTTTCTGATGGGCAAGTGGTTTAATAAAGGGGGTTAACAGTAATTAAAAAGATGTTATAGTGCACAAAATTGTGTACCGTAGTAAACAAGTCCTTTAAGAAATTTTTCGTGCGGGTATAGCTCAGTTGGTAGAGTGAGCTTGGGGTAGGGACCCAAAGCGCAAGACCGGAGCGCGACGGCGCGAGGTTGGGTCGAAAAATTTTTCAGTAGAAAAATATTTTTGACTTCGTCTTATAATTGGCAGTGAGGGAAAAGTTTATGTTCGTATATACTTTAACCGAGCGAACCAATTGTGTTGGTACTTTAAAAAATATAGTGTGCGCGTGTAGCTCAGTTGGTAGAGCGTTCGTCTTATACACGAATGGTCCTTGGTTCGAGTCCAAGCACGCGCACAGTGTATTTTTTAACGGATATAACGAAATGGTCCTTGGTTCGAGTCCAAGTACCCGCACGAAAGATTTTTTAAGACACGAGTAATTTTTGATAAATCTACCTATTATTCAAAGTGCATTGTTTTTATTTTTTCAGCAAGGCTAGAAGCAAGTATGGGGTATTTGGAGAGATTTGAATCATCCTCAATTAATAACTTAGCTTCAGTTCGGGCCGCTTCTACCATTTTTATATTCCTAATGGCTTCCATGCCAATGTCGGAGACCCCCCATTGTTTATTTCCCATAAGTTCCCCGGAGCCACGTAATTTCAAATCATATTCTGCAAGCTCAAAACCATTTTTAGCGGTTTTTAAGGCACTTAGTCTGTCTTTGGTTTTTTCTCCCATTTTTTCTGTAAAGACATAGCAATAGGCCTGATCATTGCTTCTTATGACACGCCCACGCAATTGATGTAGTTGTGCTAGACCAAACCTTTCAGCCCCCTCAATTACTATTACGGTAGCGTTTGGTACATTGACTCCAACTTCTACAACCGAAGTTGCAACTAAAATATCTATTTTTTTATTTTTAAAATCTTGCATCACATCGTCTTTTTCTTTTGGTTTCATTTTGCTGTGTAGTATTTCAATTTTGTATTCAGGAAAAATATCTTTTTTAAGTCGCTTCGCTTCGGCGCTAACTGATTTTGCAAGTAAAGCCATTTCCTTGCTAGGGTCTGGTTCATTAATTCTAGGACAAATTATATAAACTTGGTGACCATTTTTGAGTTCTTTTTTTATTTTCTCATAGGCATCCGGCCTTTTACTTACCATTACTATTTCTGTAATTATTGGTTTTCGCCCCGCTGGCATTTCATCAAGTAAAGTTAAATCTAAATCTCCATAAACAGTTAAAGCTAAAGTTCTTGGTATTGGCGTTGCTGTCATAGATAGAAGATGGGGAACTGGCTCTACTTTTTTGGCCAGTTTTTGCCTTTGTTTGGTTCCAAAGCGATGTTGCTCGTCTATAATCGCTAAACCTAAATTTCGGAAGGTAACTGTTTTTTGAATAAGAGAGTGTGTGCCAATTAATATCGAAATGTCCCCCTCCTTAACCCATTTTAGAAGTTGGTTTTTAGAAATTATCGTAGTCCCGTCAGCATTAATTTTAGAGGGGAATTTACGACATACGCTTCCGGTAATGAGCCCTATTTGAATTGGTATGTGTTTGAAGTATTGAATAAAATTTTCAAAATGTTGCCCAGCTAGTATTTCTGTTGGTGCCATATAAGCTACCTGTAAATTTCCTATGCCACGAACATCAGCTTTGTTTGTGACTGTAGCAAAAGAAACAGTGGTGGCAACAGCAGTTTTCCCGCTACCCACATCTCCTTCAAGAAGACGAGACATTGGATATGATTTTTTAAAATCATTTAAAATAGCCTCAATGGCTTTATTTTGAGCACTGGTTGCCCTGAAAGGGAAGCGCTCTAAGAAATTTTCTATTTTTTCTTTCGCTACTTCTATTTTGTAACTCTGGTGTTTTTTATAATCTTGCTTCTCCCTGTTTACTGCAAGTTGAATATAGAAAACTTCTTCAAAAGAGAATCGTTTACGAGCAGAAATATAATCATTCTGTGATTTGGGAGTATGAATCCAAACTAGAGCAGTTTTCAGTGACGGCAAATTATATTTAGAAAGAATTTCTTTTGGTATTGGGTCTATTAAATTTTCTAAGATGCCGTTTTTGAATATTTTTTGAATCCCATGATAAAACCATTTAGAAGAGATGCCTCTTGTTTCAGGGTAAATAGGATAGGTTATATAAGTTTCTTCGTTTTTTACGCTATCTTTCACGTTGCCATTAAATAGGGAAGAGCCAATTTGTTTGGGTAATTCTGGAATTTCAGTAATCTCAGGGTTGGCAATATATTTCTCACCGCGACGTAGCATTATTTTCCCAGAGACTCGGACTGGAGTTCTTTCTTTTAGCATTTTTGCCAAATAGGGCTGATTAAACCAAATCAATTTTATTTTTTCTGTGCCGTCATTTAGATATCCTTCGGCTATGGCCACTCTTTTTTTAAATGTTTTAGATAATGAAAGTGACTCTATTTCCCCATACCAAACACCCGTTGCTCCCTCGGGGCTATTTTTAAGAGTTTGATTTGGAGAGAATTCTTCAAATCGTGTGGGGAAATGATAGAGGAGTTCCTTGGCCGTAGAAAGAGACAGCCGTTTTAGAGCTTTTTTTTGAAAATCATTAAGCCTAAAGATTTCCGAAAGCGGAGTATCTATAAGCAGATTCATTGCAATAGACTAAAAGAAACTACTCAACAGTAATAACGGCGGCGTCAGTTTTCTTGTTGTTGTTGAAATAGACGAAAGTTCCCTTGCGGTTAAAGGTGAAGTCATAATAACCACCCCTGCCCACTGACTTGCCTTGATCAAATTCAGAGAAACCAATTCCGCTTGGGGCGGCCATTACATACATACTTGCTCCAGCTTGATTTAGAAATCGAACAGATTGACCCGCCCTTATCGTTAAGCTGCTTGGACTAAATCCTGATGAGTAATAATTGACTGTGTAATTTGTTTTATTGTTTGGAGTTATTACGTTTGTTGGACTTGGTTTAGGCGCTGTTGTTGTGGTTTTACTTGGGGTAGGAGTTGTTATTGTTTCAGCTGGAATTATTTCCTCTTTATTTATAATTGGATTTAAATCAACGCTTTTTTCCTGATCACTCTTAAAAACTTTGGTGCCAAAAACCACCAAGGTTATGGCGACTACTACTGAAGCAATTATTAAAATGAAAGAACGTGGACTGTCTAGCATGATTTTGTTTGATTAATTAGTTTACTGAAATGATAATAATAAAAACCTTTCTTTACAAGGATGCTTACTGCACATCGACTGAAGGAGTGGAAGTTGCGGTAGAGGTCGCCAAATTATCCTCAACTTCTTCTAAAATAGCAGTCTCGTGACTTGTGGAAAATGGATTTTCTAGAACAATCATTTTGTTTTGAAAATAAGTTTTATAGGACACTCCTAGTATAAGAGCTGTAGTAAATCCAAGTATGAATATAAGCGGTTTTTTCATGATTTAAATTGTCTACATCGGATGCGGTGTGTATTAGACAAAGTTCGAATGTACTTTGACCAAAATCCTGATGAGGGCTGAATCGCACGCGCGGAGCGCGTGGTGGCTTGAAACTGCATTGTACGCTCCGATTGCGTGGCGATGCGAACC
>JAKFXT010000019.1 GCA_021731245.1 Patescibacteria group bacterium | reverse complement strand
TTGGTCAGCTTTTGTCTTTGGTTCAATGCGCAAAGATATAACTGGTTCTGGGAATTTGATTTCTTCAAGTACTATAGGATTATTTTCATCAGAAAAGGTGTGTGAGGTGCGAGCGCTTTTTAGTCCTACAGCTGCTGCGATTTCTCCAGCAAAAACTTTTTTCACTTCTTCTCTTTCATTCGCTTGCAAACGCACAATACGTCCCAAGCGCTCTTTTTCTCCTGTTGTTGAATTATAAATATATGAACCGGCTTCAATTGTTCCAGAATAAACTCGGAAGAATGTAAGTTGTCCTACGAATGGATCAGCTTGAAGTTTGAAAGCGAGAGCGCAGAACGGGTCCGCATCACTTGCACTGCGAAATATTTCTTCTCCTGTATCAGGATTTTTTCCTTTAACAGGGGGTAGATCAAGTGGACTAGGAAGATAATCGGAAACAGCATCAAGCACCAATTGCACACCTTTATTTTTCAAAGCAGAGCCTGTATAAACTGGGAAAATCTTGTTTCCAATAACCGCTTTACGCAAAAGGGCTTTCAGTCTCTCAATTGAAATTTCTTTTCCTTCCAAATATTCATTCATTGCAACGTCATCGTTCTCAACAATCTTTTCTACAAGCTCATGACGATATTTCTTAGCTTCTTCCATGAGTTCGGCTGGGATTTCTCCTTCTACAATTTTCATTCCCATTTCTCCTTCAAAGTGATAGCTCTTCATTTTCAAAAGATCTATTACTCCTTCATGCTTATCTTCCAAACCAATTGGAATCTGCATTCTAATTGCATTTTTGTTCAATCTATCAAGGATGGACGCGTATGATTTTTCAAAAGAGGCACCCGTTCTGTCTAATTTATTTATAAAACAAATACGTGGCACAGAAGCCTCGTCAGCATAGCGCCAATTTGTTTCTGATTGTGGCTCAACGCCTGCAACTCCATCAAACACCACAACAGCTCCATCCAAAACACGAAGTGAGCGTTTTACCTCCACTGTAAAATCAATGTGACCTGGGGTATCAATAATATTGAAACGAAACATGTCCTTCTTTTCTGGATCATCTGTTTTATTCCAGAAACAAGTAATGGCAGCGGCAGTAATAGTAATTCCACGTTCACGCTCTTGTTCCATCCAGTCGGTTACAGTTTCACCTTCGTGCACTTCACCAATCTTGTGAGTCATTCCTGTGTAATACAGAATACGCTCGGAAGTTGTGGTCTTCCCAGCATCAATGTGAGCTATAATTCCGAAATTTCTAACTTTTTCTAGTGGGTAGTCGCGATTCATAAAACAATAAAGAACTTATTAAAAGTTAAAGTAATCTTACCAAGCGAAGTGAGCAAAAGCTTTGTTAGCTTCCGCCATTCTGTGAGTATTTTCTCTTTTCTTCATAGCTTCTCCTTCATTTTTTGAAGCAGCGAGAATTTCATCAGCAAGTTTTACACTCATTGGTTTTCCTTTTTTGTTTGAAGCCGCTTCAATAATCCAACGGAACGCGAGAGCTTGCTTTCGCTCTGGACGCACTTCACGAGGCACTTGATAGTTGGCGCCTCCCACACGACGAGAACGTACTTCCATATTTGGAGAAATGTTAGACATGGCTGTTTGGAAAATTTCCAATGGGTTTTCTACCTTGGCTTTTTCTTTCACTATATCAAGCGCATCATAAACAACCTTACGAGCAGTGCTCTTTTTTCCATCTTTCATTATGTAATTAATGAATTTCCCAATTTGCTCTGAACCATAGACGATTTCTAGTGGTTTGACTCTTTTTATGTTTAATTTTCTTCGCATACTTTAATATTTAAAATTATTTTCCAGCCTTAGGAAGTTTTGTTCCGTAACGACTGCGAGAAACACGGCGTTTATCAATTCCTTGTGTATCCAATACTCCACGAACAATAGTGTAGCGTAGACCGATATCCTTTACGCGACCACCGCGGAGCAATACTACAGAGTGTTCTTGAAGATTGTGTCCTTCTCCTGGAATATAAGCAGTTACTTCCATTCCATTAGTAAGACGCACACGAGCAATTTTTCTAATAGCGGAGTTTGGCTTCTTTGGAGTCTTTGTTGTTACCTTTACGCACACCCCTCTTTTAAATGGACTAGGGTAAAACATCGGTCTGTTTTTAACATAGTTAAAACCACGACTTAGAGCCGTCGTCTTTGTTTTGCGACGAGGAGTTTTGCGATTCTTCTTTATTAATTGATTGATTGTTGACATCCTTAAATTAAAATCGAGCCCTAAGCTCTTTGTCGCAACACTCTACTATATACATCTCTACAGTGCAAGAATATTGGGGGCGGGTATTACCTTATAGAAATACCCACTATTAATTCAAACAAAGCGTATATGATTGGAGAAAGAAACTGCCAACCAAAAAATACAAATCCTATCAAAATTACAAACCCCCATCTCTCAAGTGAGTCCAATACTCTGCGATACTGAAAAGGTAAAATTGTAGAAAGAACCTTAGAGCCATCAAGGGGTGGTATTGGTACTGCGTTAAATATAGCCAGAAGTAGATTTATAAGAACAATATAGACAGCTAAGGATGTGAATCCTTCTCCCAAACTCGCTCCCCCAAAACGCAAAATGAGTCCAAAGATTAAAGCCAAAAGTAAGTTGGTCATTATCCCCGCTCCTGTCACAACAGTTTCAGCGAAACGCCCTTTCAAATTATATGGATTATATGGCACAGGTTTTGCCCAACCCAAGATGACTCCTCCCGGAAGCATGGCCATAATAGCGGGCAAAATAATTGAGCCGAACGGGTCAATGTGGCTTACTGGGTTCATAGTGAGACGCCCTGCAAGCTTTGCTGTTGGATCTCCATAGTAACTAGCTGCGTAACCGTGAGCTAATTCGTGCAAAACAACAGAAAAAACTAGTATCGCGACTTGGAATACTATTGTTAAAACGTCTCCTTGCATATAGGTAAAGGTATGATAACATATGCCGGAATAGCGGTATGAAACCCGTTTTTTTAATTTAAACAAATGGCAAAAGTTTGCGACATAACTCAAAAAGGCTCACTAGTTGGAGGACGCTACTCCAACAGAACTCGTGCAACCCAATTTAACCCTTGTGGTAATTCTCGTCGCTACCCAAATATAAAAAAGAAGCGTATTTTCGTCCCTGAACTCAATAAGACCTTCACTTTGAATATTTCAACTCAAGCAATTAAGACAATAAATAAGAATGGCGCCTACGCCACTCTCAAGAAAGCAGGTATTTTCTAAAACAAACATCAATTTCAAATGCTCTCTTTAAACTATTCCCTTATTCGCACGAATAAGGGAATAGTTTTTTATCTTAGATAAACCCCGCCCCCATCGGAATAAATTTCAATTCTTCCACTTTCATCTGTACGAAGAATTTTCACTCCAAATTTTTCTAAAATGTTTGTTACTTCTTTGTGCGGGTGGCCGTAAGAATTATCTTTACCCGCTGAAATAACTGCATACTTTGGTGAAACAAAACCAACCCACTGCTCCCCAGTTGAAGTGCGAGAGCCATGGTGGCCCGTTTTCAAAACATCACAATCCAAGTTGTTTTTTTCAATATTAGAAACATGGCGCTCAATATCCTGAAAAGCATCCCCACTCATAATGAAGCATGTTTTCCCGTATGATAATTTCACGACAATTGAAGCGTCATTACTTTCTACATAAGTCACGTCTTTGTCCGGATACAGAATATCTAAATAAATCTGCTTTTCTGCATCAAGAATAATTCTGTCTCCTCTCTTAGCTAAAAGATAATTCATTCCGCTATCATCTTTTTCTTTTACAATTGCAGTTAGAGTATTAAATATCTGCGTGTTCTTGCCCATATTTCCCGAATCAATATAATTTTCTACTCTAAATCGTTTTAAAACTTCTGGAAGCCCCCCAATATGATCAGCGTCAGGATGCGTTGCAATAATCACATCAATTTCTCTATCGAGTGGACTCATAACTTCACCGAGCTCACGCAAAACTTTATTGTCCGTACGGCCACCATCAATCAAAACCTGATTACCGTTTGGAGATTCGATAAAAGTTGCATCTCCCTGACCAATATCAAGAAAATAAACTTTAAGAATTGAGTTTGGGGTTTCTGCAGAAGTAGCCCGCCAAATGAAAAAGTTAAATACAATCAAAGCCCCGACAAGTAGAAGCAAAACCTTAGTGGACTTAGCCATTATAAAAAGTATAGTACAATTAATTTATTAATCTATTCAAAAATACTTATGAAATATGAGGCGAAAAAATTCAACATTCCCGAGCTAAAAGGAATTTCTCCTAAGCAAGTAGAGGTTCATATCAAGCTCTATGAGGGTTATGTAAAATTTACCAACACTCTAAGAGAAACTCTCTCAGAACTCCGAAAAGATTCTGAAAAGAACTCTTATGCACTAGGCGAAGTAATGCGCCGACTTCCATTTGAATTCAACGGTATGCGAATGCACGAATACTATTTTGAACAATTTGAAGGAGGGGCTAAGGAAGTTAATACAGGCAGCGAACTTTCAAAAGTGTTGATTGAGAAATATGAAAGTTGGGACGGATTTATAAATCACTTTAAAGCAGTGGGGCTAATGCGTGGCATTGGCTGGACTATTCTTGCCTACGATCCTATTGGCAAAACTCCCCACATATACTGGGTAAATGATCATGAATTGGGGCAGATGTCCGGACTTCCAATACTTTTGGCCATGGATATGTGGGAACACGCCTTTATGGTTGATTATGTTCCAGCGGAGAAAGTTAAATATGTTGAAGCTTTTCTAGCAAATCTAAATTGGGAAGTTGTAGAAGAAAGATTTAAGAAAACAAATTGACTTTAAATAACATTTAAAATAATCTTCATTTTGGAAAAGAAAGGAGTCGCCAATGAGTACATTTGCTCGACGGCTGAAAAGCTGGATCGAAGGGCCAGACCATTTTGAGGCCTTCTCCAATCGTTTACGCGATCACCTGGAGAGCTTAAACGATGAAGAGCTGGAAAAGCTCTGCGAGGAAGCAAAGGTGAGATCTCTCAATCCCGTAAGCACCTTCGGGCAATTAGAGAGAATTATCTATCAGCTTATTCAGACGCACAAAGCCGAGAGAAAAAGTTTCAAAGGAAAAAAAGAGAACAGGAAAATTTAGCCGCGACCAAAACTATCTTGTGGTCGCGGCATTCCTTTTATACCAATAAAATATTCCGGAAATTAATATTGCGTACAAAATAAACATTAGTACCGCGGAAAACTGTGGGACAGTGTAAGCGGCAAACGGCAATTCTCCAAAAAACTTTGCAGTGGAGAGTGCGTAATTTAATAACCAATAAGTTATAAAGCCAAATAGAATAGAGATTGGCGCAAAAATAAAGCCAAATATGCCTGCAAGAAAACCAAAGAGCATGGCGAAAGGGATTATTGGCAAAACTAAAATATTTACAATAAGCGAAACTGATGAGAAGGTGCCTATTGAATAGAGTAAAAATGGCAAAACAAATATCTGAGTTGCAATTGTTGCAGTGATTATTTCTCTAAAGCCGAGCTTTTCCGGAATAATCCTTAAATATTTTTCAATAATTGGAGAAACATAAATAAGTCCGACCGTTGCTAAGAATGAAAGCTGAAAAGATAAATCAAAAACTAAAATTTGCGGGTTTTGAAACACCATCAAAACTCCTGCCAAAATAAGCGCACGAGTAACATCGTATTTTCGTCTTATAAACTCCGCAAGCAATACTATCAAAGCCATTAGAGACGCCCTTACCACCGTCGCAGAGCCCCCGGTCATCACTGCAAAAGCTATTATAGAAATAATTCCTAAAGACAAGCGATAACGTAATTGTAAAAACCCAAAAAGTTTCATCAGAAATTGTGCGACAATCGTAATGTTATAACCAGAGAGAACAACAATATGAATAATGCCTGCGTTTCGCAAAATATCACTCCACTCTTTTCCTAAGCCCTGCTTTAGTCCAAGTAAAAGTCCCCCGAGCAAAGATGACTCTGGTTCATTTATTACTTTTTCATATTTTTCCACAAAAACATTCTTGGTATCAAAAAGGGCCTGCTTTATTTTATTTCCCTCACGTTCTTCCTCAATCTCAATATGTGGCCGGCTTAAAATATAATTTATTCCTTCTTTTTTTAAATAGTTTTTATAATCAAAAATACGCCCCGTGTCTGTCTCAAAATTTTCTGGCTTCTCAAGTGCGCCAAACAAACTTACTTTTTCTCCATATTTATACGAAACACCGACATCAGTAAACACAAGGATTTTTTCTTTAGATTCCACTTCACCAAATTTAGACAGAGAAACAGTCAGTAGAGTGGTATTTTCTCTATAGTCAGGTTCCTCAGAAATAACTCCTTCAAAAAACGAGCTCCCACTCGGTAACAAATTTGAATTTAAATTACTCTTGGAAATATCAAATCGCAAAACTCCAAGGGAAAGGGCAAAAATAAAAAGAGCGCCTAAAATATAAATTCTGGCTTTTTCTTTTTCTAGAAAGATTCCTAAAACAATGAGTCCGAATGAAAGTAAAAATACAAATAAGTACAAATATATACTTATATCTATAAAAGAAGCGAAGAAAACTCCCAAAACAAAACCTAAAACCAATAATAAAAGTATTTTGCTCCTTAATTTATCTGCCACTGTTTTATTAGAGACTCTTCTTCTTCTTTATTAAAAACTTTTTTGAACTTCGCCTTTTGCCCTGCTACTCGTTTTTCACATTCGCTCCAAGTTTTATGAGTTTTTACCTCTCCTCCAACCAAAGAGACATAGGAATATGCCTTGCCACTTCCTGAAGTAGCCCTCGCTTTTGGTTCACCCTCCAAGAAAGTTTTGTAGTCCTTGTCTCCTCCTTTATATAATTTTATTTTTTCTCCTCGTGCAAAACCATTGGCTATTTTATCTACTCTTTCATTCATGGTTATACCTGAGTGCGCTTTCACATGCTCCCATGTCACATCTAAATCCGCCGACACTTTCATTAATTCTTGCCATAACTCTTTATTCAAAACGTCTCCCTTTTGTGCTGTCTTCCAACCATTACGCTGCCAACCAAAAACCCATTTAGTAATTCCATTTACTAAATATTGTGAATCAGTTTTTACAGTAACTTCAGAATTTCTAACGGCTTTTTTTAAGCCTTCAATTGCAGCGGTAATTTCCATTCTGTTATTAGTTGTGTGTTTTTCAAACCCACCAATTTCTTCTACTACTTTGCCTCCCCGATTTTGAAATATTAAAATAGCTGACCCCCATCCCCCAGGTCCAGGATTACCGATGGCGCTACCGTCGCAGTATATTGTTATTTCTTTAGAAAAATTCATATATTAAATATAAACACATCAATCCTGGACCAGGAAAGGGGTCGGGAAAACACTAGTTCTGTTTTCCCGTGGAGGAAGGCAGAGCGAAGCTCGTTGGAAAACCGTGGGTTTCCAAGGAGACCAAGGGTTCCCTATAGCGCTGCCATCACAATAAATCGTTACTTCTTTCATAAATTTAAATTAAGTATATCAAAAGCCGCTTCCAGGGCGGCTTTTAGTTAAACAGGCGTTAGCGGAAATTGTACTTTACGATGACGGTCGTAACCGGAATTGCTGCCTCGTCTGTCAAATCACTCCCCTTTTCCCAACCGAGAAGAGGCCTTCCTTCAACGACAATATCCAAAATCCTTACATTAACCGTACGTCGATAAAGTTTCTTTAAATCACGTTCAAGTGCCGAAAACACAATCTCCTCGTCGTCTTTAGAGGTTAAGGGGTTTAAGGCGTTATTTAGAACAAGTCGATGGAAGAGCTCTTCCATTATTACCCCCCCCAGAAAGAACAGAGGTTCTTATTCAATCAGTATTATTAAAGTAAATCAACAATCCTTAATCTCAATTCTGGGTATCTACCAAAAGTTGATTTCTCAAGTGTAGCGACAAGATTTATTTTTTCATTTTCCTTAATTTCACGATTACTGAAAAATTCAATAGCCCTTACAAAGTCCCCATTATCTTTTCTAAAAGTAATTTCCAAATGTGCATTCTTTTTCCCAAAAGTTCTTACCTTTTCTGGGACTACGTTTTCAAATAAAAAAAGTGGTTTGGGATTTGCAACTCCAAACGGAGAAAGGAGTGAGAGAGTGTCCCAAAGTTTCCAGTTTAAATCATCAAGATTTAATTTTTTATCAATTATAATTTCTTTTTCCATTTCTTTTTTATCAACTTTCTCATATGCATTATTTAAATGATCCTCTAGAAAATGTATTTCATCATCATGAACCGAAAATCCTCCAGAATATGCATGGCCTCCAAAACCAAGAAGAACTCCCTCTTTAACTACTTGCATTAAAGAAACGAGATTAACGGAGCCATCTGAACGACATGATCCTTTCAAAACTCCGCCTCCTTCTTTGCCCCAAAGAAATACCGGTCTATTGTGTTCTTCCACAAGATTCATAGCGGCAAGACCCAAAAGCGCTGGCTGCCAATGTGGGTTCCCCATAACAATTACACTCGGTATTAATTCTCTTTTCAAAAGAGTGTGTTTCATTTCTTTAACCATAGCGGCGACAGTGCCTTTTCTAACATCGTTTAATTTATGCAGTTCTACGGCCAGCTCTTCTGTCCTTATTTCATCTGTACTTGAAAGTAATTCAAAAGCTAAATATGGATTATCCATACGAGACGCTGCATTAATGCGAGGGGCTATGGAAAAACCAACGTCATCTTCAGCAAGAAAATTTGCCCTTATTCCAATTTTTTTAAATAGTTTCAAAAGTCCAGGTCGTCTAGTTTTTCGTAAAACCTTTAATCCGTAATGCGCCAAAACTCTATTTTCTTTTACGAGCGGCACCATATCCGCAATAGTAGAAATTCCAACCAAATCCAAAAGCCATTTTTCAAATCCTTCTCCGACTTTTTCTCTAAAATTACCTTTTTCAATTAAAGCTGTGACCAATTTCCAAGCAAGAGCGGCTCCACAGAGCATATCGTCTGGATAATCACAGTGATCTTGTTTTGAATTCAAAATCACATATGCCTTCGGCAGTTTTTCTCCTGGCAAATGGTGGTCGGTCACAATGACATCAATCCCTAAGTCTTGGGCCTTTGAAATCGGATCCACATCTGTGATACCAACATCAACAGTTATCATAAGCGTCACCTTATCTTTAAAAAGAGTTCCCACGCCTCCTTCGTTCACACCATAACCTTCAGAGTGTCGGTGTGGAATATAGTTTAAAAAATTTTCGTAATCAATCTTTTTAAAAAAATCATGCAAAATAACTCCTCCTGGAATTCCATCGTGATCATAGTCGCTCCAAATCACAATTCGCTCCTTATCTTTTATAGCTTTTAAAATGCGCGACACGGCCTTATCCATTCCAGCAATTAGAAACGGGTCATGGGTGTGATTTTCATAGGAAGGATTTGTGAATTCTTGAGCTTCTTTTAAATTCGTAATCCCCCTACTAAAAAATAAATCTCTTAATATTTCAGGATATGCTGAAAATTCTTTTTGAATTTCATCCGGTGCACTTTCTCTCAGAGTATACTTTCCCATTTGTGAATTTTAACATAGTATACTCTCTATGAATGATTGCTTATTTTGCAAAATTGTAGCCAAAGAAATTTCTAGCGAAGGTGTATACGAAGATGAAGACACGTACGCCTTCTTAGATATAAATCCATTGCACCCCGGGCACACCTTGGTTGTTCCGAAGGTTCATTCAAAAAATATTTTAGAAATAAGCGAAGAGTCTTACAAAGATGTTGCAAAGACCGCTAGACTTGTTGCTAAAGCAGTAAAAGAAGCTCTTAACGCTGATGGCGTAAATGTTCACATGAATAATGAAGCTGCTTCCGGACAAGTGGTTTTTCACACCCATGTACACATAATTCCAAGATACAAAAATGATGGATTTGTTAACTGGCAAAAAACCAATCCTACTAAAGAAGAAATCTCAAAAGCTGGAGAAAAAATAAAAAAATTACTCTAGAAATTACTTAAGGGCCTCAAGTCCTGGGAGCGTGCCTTTGGCCAAAAACTCAAGCATTGCGCCACCTCCTGTAGAAATAAACGAGAACCTTTCAGCAACTCCTAAGTTTTCAATCGCCGCCGTTGTATCCCCTCCTCCCACAATTGAACGAGCACGGCTTTTAGCAATAGTTGTTGCAATTTCTTTTGTCCCGCCATCAAAACCTTTTTCGTAGAAACCTAAAGGTCCATTCCACAATACTGTACGAGCTTCCATAATGTGTTTTTGAAGTATTTCAAGAGTTTTAGGACCTGCATCTGACACTATTTCTTGGGGTAAAATCTCCTCTGCCCCCCTTACTACGTGCCTATCATCTGAAGCACGAACAACAACGTCAATTGGAATTATTATTTTTTCATTATTTAAAATATTTTCTGGTGGTACTGAGCTTGAAGTAATAGAGCCCCCAATTTCATAACCCTTAGCTTTAAAGAAATCATTACCCAAAGCTCCACCTACAAAAACATAATCCGCAATTTCTAGAAATTTTGCTATTAAGGGTTCCTTAGTTTCAAATTTTGCTCCCCCTAAAATGAAAATAAATGGGTGGGGTGGATTAAAGGCGTGAGAGAGTTCCTCAATTTCTTTTTTAAACCGAAACCCCATAAACGATGGTAAAAATTTTGGAAAACCAACAACAGAGGCGTGTTCTCTATGAGAAACAGGGAAGGCTTCATTCACATAAAAATCCCCGAGCATTGTGAATTCTTTGGAAAAACTCTCGTCATTTTCTTTTTCACCTTTAAAATTGCGAATATTTTCTACAAGAATTATTTCTCCGTTTTGTAATTTTTCTTTTGCTTCTTTTATTTTAGAAATATTAGCTTCTACGAAATAAATTTTATATTTGTTTTTAAGAATATTAAAAACAGGAATAAGGGTATCCTCTCCCTCACTTTCAATATGACTTACTAATATTAATTTAGCCCCCTTTCCTAAAAGGAAATTTATAGTTTCTAGTTCGGCCGTAATCCTTCTATCATCTACAACTGCTCCGTCTTTAACTGGAACATTAAAATCGGCTCTAAGAATAATTGTTTTTCCTCCACAGTCTTCAATTTGATCGACGACTTTCATTCAATTTTGTTTTTATTTAATTTTAGAAACGGCTGTAAGTATTTTTATAAAATTCTCTGGAATCAAACTTTGATGTCCCACAAGTAAACCATCTACTTCTCCATTTTTTACAAGTTCCTCACAATTTTCTGGAGCAACAGAGCCACCATAAAGAACTCTCACTCCTTTACCAGATTGGCCATACAAATCAATAAAAACTTTTCTTATAAAAAGAGATGTCTGATGTATATCATAAGAACTCATAGAGTTCTTTGCGTCTTTTCCTATAGCCCAAATAGGTTCATAGGCAATTACAATGTCTTTTATTGCGCTCTTACTAAGTAAGGAAGTGGCACTGATTATTTGTTTCTTCAAAAAATCTAAATATAGACCTTGTGTGTCATGTTCTTTCTCTCCAACGCAAATAATAGGTATCAATTCTGCGTTTTTTGCAGCTAAAACTTTCTTTGATATAAATTCATCACTTTCTCCTAAAGCACGTCTCTCCGAATGCCCTATTATTGAAAAGGTGGCACCTGATTCCTTGGCCATAGAAGCCGAAACCTCTCCAGTAAAAGCTCCTTTGTCTTCAAAAAAAACATTCTGCGTTCCTAAAAACACATTGCTAGGACGTTTCACTTTTGCCACGTCACTCCAGAAAATGTTCGGTGGACACAGAACAACTTCTACTCCTCTTGGGATTTTTTTTAACACACCTTTAGCAATTGTTTTGGCCTGCAAGGGAGTCTCTGGATTCATTTTCCAGTTAGCAACTATTAACTTTTTAAACATAGGAATTATTGTATCACGAGCGTTTGGTAGCAATTAAAGCGGCTAGAAAGGTCGTTATTGGAACAGCTAAAGTAAGGCCGATACTACCTATTAACATACGGACAATTTCTGTTGCAAAAATCTCTCTATTTACAAGGATAAAAGCAGATGTTTCTGATAGAGAAAATAATAACAAAAGTGGTAAAGCAACTCCTATGTAGGCCAAAGCTAAAGTATTTATTAAAGCTCCAACGTGATCTTTACCTATTTGAGTACCCCTTTTATAAAGCTCCTTCATACTCAAATTATTATTGGCATCTTTTAATTCAAAAACAGCCGAGGATTGAGTTATTGTTACATCATCCAAAACTCCAATTACACCTATAATAATTGCACCCAAAAGAAGTCCGGCCATGTCGATTGCACCGCGTTCTGAAAAATTCAAAATAACGGCTTCATCACTTGAAAAGCCAGATAAATTTAAAGCGGGAACCAAAACAGCCGCTAAAAATCCTGTTATTAATATTGAAATGGTCGCACCAAAAAATGCAATGCTAGTTTTTTTATTAAAACCGTGAGTTCCATACATAGAAAAAGCTAACAACGAAATTCCAAAAACCATACTCAAAAGCAAGGGTGAGGCTAAGTTATTTAATATTGATGGCAAAAATACATAAGCTATTAACAAAATACTTAGAAGCAAAGTTATTAGTGAACGAAAACCTTCTTTGCCACCAAAATAAATTACTATCGATGAAAAAATAATAAATAAAATTAATAAGCCTAGACGCCTATCTGGCTCAAGAACAGAATAAAGATTTATACCTTCAATTGTTTCTATGTGGTTTACAAAAACAACATCTCCTATTTCAAGTTTCAAAAAATCATTTTGTGCTTTTATCAATTCACCCTTACGTTCACCATCTAAAATCTTAAGTTCAATTTCTTGCAATACACCCTTGGTATCAGTTCCCGGAATTTCTACGATTTCTTCACTTATAATTAAAGTTGCTTTAGCTCGGAGTGTTTCTGTAATATCCCTATGCAATTCAGCCCCACTTGAAAAAAGGGGGAATAAAAAAATAAGTGGAAAAACAACTTTAATTAAGAATTTCATTTTTTATTTTACATTTAACGCAGTTGGTGTAGAAATCTAAAGTGTGTCTAATTTCAGCTTTATGTTTTTTGGCTTCTTTTTTTATTAAAGATTCAAGAGAATTAGAAACCTCGATATCCTTTAAACTGCCGCAACCTTCGCATATGACATGATGGTGATGGTATGTATTTTCCACCAATTCTACATGAGCATGAGCGTGTCCTAAAGAAACCTCTTGTAATACTCCTCTTTGTAACAAAACTTTAACGTTGCGATAAATAGTAGCCCTGTCTATTTTTTTAGCACTCTTAATTAAAGTGGGTATAGATATTGGTTTTTTTGATTTTTTTATGACAGAAAGCAAAAAAAGTCGATCTTTAGTCACCTTAAGCCCTCTCGATCGTAAAAGCTCTGAAAAATTAATCTCTTTAAACATATTTTAATTATGTGAGAGTTTCTAATAATTTACAACTGTCTGTTTGCAAGAATTTTTGTATTATGCTATTTTTATAAATGCGAGAAAGTCGCATTTAGATTAGAGTCCATCCCGTTTTTTTATTAATGCTTTCAAAACGGGCTGTATTCTATATATAAAAAATGATAATAGGATTCTTAGGAAAAGGAGGTAGCGGCAAATCTACGCTTGCAACAGCGACTGTTAGATATTTACAAAATAAAGGATATAGAGTTCTTGCCATAGACGCCGACCATAATATGGACTTCTCTTTTAACTTGGGGGCGGATATTACATCAAAGTTTCTTGGGTCTGATCCATATCTAATTAAAAGATATGTTGGCTTATCTGACTCAGCGGGTTTTCTTGAAGCAAAAGAACACGCCCTGAAGAAAGGAGTTGGTTTCAAATTAAATCCTCCTGATGAATTTACCTCCCAAGTAACAACTGAACATGAAAAAAATTTACTCCTTATGGTTGCAGGTCCCCATACAGAAATCGTCCGCTCTGGTGAACATTGTAGTCATTCTTTAGCGGCTCCGCTGAAAACATATTTACCACTATTACAGCTTGAAGAAAATGAAGCCGTAGTAATAGATGAACGAGCGGGCACTGACCCAGTGGCTACGGGAATTTTAAATAGTGTGGATTTGGCTGTGATTGTAGTAGAGCCGACTATCAACAGTAAGCGTGTAGCCGAACAGATAAAGCATGAACTTAAAATCGCAGGAGTTCGCTTTTTAACTGTAAATAATAAAAAAGATGGAATGGAAGCTGATACGAAACGAGTGACTAAAGAAATATTCGCATACGTGCAATAGATGCTATTAGCGTGCCCTCCGAAATATATGGCGGAGGGCACGCTGGTAAGATCGCCAGCGAATTGTTCTTACAGGAGAATATCCATGTCGTTTCCTTCGGTAAAAAGGCATGTTGCAGGTGGCAAGATGGGTATAGTGGCACTTCTTGCAGCAGTGCGTGAGGACTGTCCCGAGGCCGTGGACTACCTTCATCGCAAAGCGCACGAAGCGAAAGAGATTGGGAGGCCCGTGCAATGGACGGAAGACCCCAACTCCAAGCTCGGCAAGCAACTCATTCGTATCCACGCATCGGATGCCGTACGGCCGCTCGTGCAGGAACATGTCTGCCACGGCCTCAATCTCACCTTCGTTAACTGCTGCGGCGGTATCGTCGGTGGCGACAAGAAGAACCAGCTGGAGCTCGTGGATTTCCAAATTGCCTGCCAAGCAGGACCCGTCGCCTACGCTGACTGTTGAAGAAGTTTCCACCATGCCCCCGCGTGCTTCGTGCACGCGGGATTTTTATTTTGATCTACTAACCAATACCTAATATTATTTAACCTCCTGCCAAGAAATTATGGTGTATTGGTCAGATGTCAGTGGAAATGATGGCGGTGGTGAATAAAGTAAATTGGCATCATAGGTAATATTACGAGTTGCATAACCAGAGCCGTCTGTATAAGCAAATCCATAACGAAGAGAGCTTGCAATCATTCCATACAAAGTAAGTGTATTTCTATTGTCACTAGGAGAACAATCATTTTCATAATAATAACGACCGACACGTCCAAGTTGAGCAACAATAGCTCCATCAATTCGCAAATTATCTAAGCTAAATAAACCGACGTTAAAATTATTCTCCGCTATCATTGAAATTGTGTCAGTCCCATCATAATTTGTATAAAGTAAATTATTATTAACTGTTATTTGAGATTGAACATTAGGATCTGGGCTAAAACGGGAGGCAGCAATAGTGACGCGGGCTGTATTAATTTGTCCTTCAACCCAAACGCGAGAATCTTCCAAAAAAATAAGTCCATTAACTGGGATTGGGTAATTCCCTAAAAGGGTTTGGGCTCCACCACTTGTCGCAATGCTCCATGTCCCCCAAGTTGTTTGGTTCGCCGTGTTAGTACAATTGTTCGGTGCTGCGCGCAAAGTGTTTACTCTATACAAGCTAAAAGTATCATTATTCATAAGCAAAACTCTATAACCTAAAGCACCGGACCCTCCTCTATAAAACCCTGATGCAGTCTGTGCTTGTGTTCTTATAGAAGCTAAGTCCGTTGTGATTCCAGAAAAATCAATCGCGGGAACCGGAAATTGACGCCCCGCTTGGAAAATATCGCTTCTCGTAGGAACGGGATTTGTTGGGGGCGCTTCATTGGCTCTAAATGCATTATTAGTTGGGGAATTCGGTGGAGCAGGATTTGCCGGAGGCGATGGATCGGTGTGGGTGTGTACTCCAAACTCAACAGCGCCACTATGATCTGGATCATCGTAACTTGTTCTACTGCTTGAAATAATATTATGAGCCAAACCATCAAAACGAATTCCTCCGTTTGAGTGGAGTGGTCCAAAAACTTCAGTTCCACTTCCAAAACGCATATCCGCATTCGCCGCAACGGCATAGCGCGCCCAAGAAGGAATGGCCATTCTAACCTCAAGTTTTCTATTAACGGTTGGGTATTCGTTTACAACCCCAGTGGAGCGAATTGTTACAACGGTTGAACCAATAGGAGGAGGTGTAATCTCTAATGTAAATGTTCCTATAATATTTCCATCTTTATCTAAATAATTATGCACGTAAGGACCAGCTGCACCTGTACCGTCTTGAAAATCACTTTGAGCATGCGCTAAATGCCAACGATAATATTCAATGCCTGATTCTGCTATTTGAAAGGCCTGTTCACGAAAAAAAGCGAGACGTGAAGCTTTAACGTTCGTTCCCGCCCAACCAACAAGCCCTGTCATTATAATTACGGAAACAGTTGCAAAAACTAAAACCTGAACCAAAACAACTCCTTTTTGTTTTTTAAGGAAATTATTCTTCATAAGTTATCTTTCAAATTACGTAATGAAACTTGAGTCGAAACAACTATTGGTACAGGAGCGCGATTTGGATCTCTTTCAATAATAATTTCTATTTTCAAAAGACGAACTGACAAAATATTAACTGGTTGAGCAAGAGAGCCAGTTGTACCATCGTAATTAGTGTCATAATAAGTAAATATTGGCGTTGCCCCGTTTACAATATCGCTTGCTACAGTTGAAGTACTGAAATTTCCTACATATTGAAGCGGGGCACCAGTTGGCTTTCTTACATTTTTATATAAAGTTTTTCCATTAGCCGATAAATAGTAGATGACCTCTTCCTTTAATCCATCATTATCAATATCACTGTAAAAGCGGATTCTATTCGCAGAAACTTCAGCTAAAGCATACGCCCCTGTGCTCGATGGAGAAGTAGTTCGAAGTTCAAAAGCCATTTGACGCAAAACATTACGAGCGTCTTGCTGAGCTTGAACAGAATTATAAATTGTCCCAGAAAAACGAAAAATATCAGCACTAAAAGAGGCGACGGCGTTTATGACTAGTGCCAAAACAGCAATGGTTACAAGAATTTCTGTAATCGTAGCTCCTTTGTTGGTTTTATAAAAATTTTTCATATTTTTCTGCATACTTTATTCAGGCTGGAAAATAACATCTTGATTCTGCCAATTATTATTTACATCAACATTGGCTGTATGAGTTTGATACCCCGTTTTAGTAACAGCGTACGTATAGGTGCCATTTGAAAGACCGTCGAAAAGAACTTGTCCAGGTGGCACACAAGAAGATGTAAAGGTGAAGGAAACATCACCAACACTTGGAGTAAAAGTATTGTCGGCCGTATCCATTATTAATTTGTAACGTAAATATCTGTCTCCATTGTGTGAGGAATGTATATTTTGATTACCTGTAGTGAAGTAAGTTGAAGCTGTTCCATCTGGTCCCTTAAAATCCCAGACTGTCCCTGCATCACTTGTAGTTGCTGTCGCTATTTGGAAGCGAACATTAGGACTTCCTGTTTCAACAGGTTGATTATTAGGAACCCAGAGCAATTGGTAAAAATTACTTAGAGAGCCTGTGTCAAAAGTTGAGGAAATTAATTCACCGTGGGTTTGATAAAGCCCGAAAACCTGCTTTAAACCTAATTCCCCAGAAGGACTATTGTCCTCAACGTTTCCATCACTGCTGAAATATTTAGTATTATCGTTTACAAAATCATCTTGGCTTCCACCTCCTTGCCAATCAGTCTGATTAAGAAAACCTTGGTTAGTAACTTTTGTGACATCATATGCGCCCCCGTCGATTAATTGCACTGATGCATCGGTCACAGGAAGCCCTGTCGCTGCGTCTTTCACAGTAATCAAAAGGGAGTTGGGATTTTTATTAGCAGCAATCAAAGTTACGTTTTGACTACTATTAGGAGAAAGGGCGACAGGCAATGGAGAAATTGTGCCCGCAAGGTCATATGTCGCATCATTTAAAGAAATATTGTAAGTGTCCCACTCTAAATCTGAGATAGTTCTAATTCCAGAACCGTTAGTTGTTTGATTGGAGCTGTATTTAATGACAGGATTGCCAGATAAAGTTCCAATTGTTTTTACCCCTACAATGGAAAATCCAACATCTGGAACAACTGCACAATTTGATCTCAGTGTTTCAACATTAATAGTACTTACCCTATCAATTGCAAAACTTGTTTGTGTTACATTCTGAAGGACTACCGTTGAATGCGCCTTACTAGGAACATCTACAATCGCGCCCCCTGGTGCATACGTCTCTTCGGTTGAATATCCTGTTTTACTAACAGTAATGTCATATGTATCGACGGCAGGAATAGCATCAATCAGTTGGAAAACTCCCTGATTATTTGTTTCCTCATTTAAATTAACCGCTGGACTCACTGTATTATTGACTATATGTACGTCAGCTTGAGGCACCGGTAAGCCATTAGCATCGAAAACACGAACAAATAAAGATCCGTTAGTGGACGCCGCTTCCAAATTTTTAGGTGCAACACGTCCCACAAAAGTTAGCGGTGTAAAATTTTTACAAGTCGGACAATCAATTTTAATTTCAATAAGTTTATAGTCCGATGGAGACAAGTCATTTGGAGAGCCTCCTATCGTTCCATCAAAAGGGTCATCGGTATTACGAACAAAAGCTTCAACCACAAAAGGAATTCCATCGCGTGTTAAATTTTGAGTTGAGGGAATTTTTCCATTTGGAACTCCCCCCACCACACCAACGTCTGTGTATGGTAAATTACGAGTTATTTCAAATTGCTCATTAGCTAAATTTGCTGCAGTAATTTTTACACGAGAAACTCTAACTAAATTTAATAATCCAGCGTAACTTTGATAAACAGAAAGTGCGATAATAAGAAAAACAGCAACGCCAATAATAATTTCCATTAGGCTCATCCCCGCCTTTTTTCTTTTTTTCCAACTACCCCAATTATTATTCATAAATTGAATTAAAGATTGGTAAGAACTGAATATGTAGGAGAAATCATTGCAACAGCAAAGAATCCGACAGCGCTTCCTATAAAGAGCATCAGAAACGGCTCTATTATAGTGGAGAGATCTTTTGTCTTTTGATCAACTTCCGTTTCATAAAAAACGGCTAATTTTAAAAGCATGTCAGCAATAGACCCTGTTTCGTCTCCCACGCTCATCATTTCTCCAACCAAGATTGGGTAAATTTCTTCATGCTTTAGAAACACTTCCGAAAGAGGGGCTCCTTTTTGAATTACTTTTTCCGCTTCAGAGAGAACGTCTTTATAATATGAGTTAGCTAAAACGTCTCTCGTAATAGTAAGGGCCGTAATAACTTCCACTCCAGCTGATAAAAGAGAAGAGAGCGTACGAGAAGTTCTTGCAGCATAAGACTCCTGAACTATAGTGCCGATAATAGGAAACCTAGGAGTAATGTAATCGAGTAGACGAGATCCTTTTTTTGTACGTGAAAGACCAATTAAACCAAATATTCCTCCAACCAAAGAAACAAGAAAAAGAATCATGTGTGACTGAAGAAAATCACTCATAAAAATTATGATGCGAGTAGAAGTTGGAAGTGCAACATTTAACTCCTTAAAAGTCGCCGTAAGAGACGGCACCACGTAAATCATCATCAAGACACCAATTCCGACCATGGCAGTAAGAATAATTGCAGGATACAACATCGCCCCTTTTATTTTTTTCTGAAGCATATAACTTTTTTCCATTTCATCAGAAACGACTAGCAAAGAATCAGCCAGGCTTCCTGTTTCTTCTCCCGCTTTAACCATGGAAACAAGTAGCTTAGAAAAAACTTTTGGATATTTAGCCAAACCCTGAGAAAAAGTACTTCCTTTACTTATTTCTTCATTGATATCTTGCAGAATGACTTTGAACTTTTTATTTTTAGTTTGTCTTTCCATTATCATAATGGCGCGAGAAAGAGCCAGTCCCGCGGAAAGCATGGCGGAAATGTTTCTCGCAAACATTATTTTGTCTTGCAACTTTATGCGACTTAAAAATGAATCTATCTTGTCTAAAATTACTTGAAAACCAAATTCAGAAACTTCTCTAGCAGAAACCAACTTTCCACCACCTCGTCTAATTTCTTCATAAAGCGCTACTTTTGAAACAGTTTCAATTACCCTACTTTCAATTCCGCCAGTTTTATTAATAACTTTTACATTAAATTTAGACATTTTGATTTTATTGTTCACTATTTACGACACGCAAAACTTCTTCAATAGTAGTAAGCCCGTTAACTGCTTGGAATATTCCATCCTCAAGCATTGTCATCATTCCGTCTTTTTTAGCCTGAACTTCAATTTGGTCAGCTGTCGCTCCTTTCATTATCATTTCTTTTATTGTCGTAGTCATTTTCAAAACTTCGTGAATAG
Source organism: Patescibacteria group bacterium (assembly GCA_021731245.1). Classification (GTDB taxonomy): domain Bacteria; phylum Patescibacteriota; class Minisyncoccia; order Phycocordibacterales; family JAKFXT01; genus JAKFXT01. Next base: position 35,009 of record JAKFXT010000019.1, on the reverse strand, counting down.
AAACGCGTCCGCCATAACCGTCTTCAGAATCTTTAGATGGCTTTGGTCTAAAAAATGGCACGCTTTCCCAAGAAGCGTTCGCAGGGACTATTTTTTCTTTTTTAAGAAAAGTTAGTATTCTTTCCAAATCAACTCTTTTTCCTAACTGTTCAATTTCAGCTTTTGTTAATTTATGCTCTTCCTTGTTTGCCGTAAGACGACGAAGCAATCTTTGCGCAATAATAACTTTAATTGTTGAAACCAAAAGAAATGGCTCAGCTTTCATATCTATAAGACGAGGTATGGCACCTGCTGCGGAATTGGTGTGCAAAGTAGAAAGCACCAAGTGACCAGTTAAGGCAGCGTTAATCGCAAGAGAAGCTGTTTCCTCATCACGAATTTCACCAACCATTATTATGTCCGGATCTTGGCGAACTAGAGTTCGGAGGCCGGACGCAAAATTAAAACCAATTTCTGATTTTACTTGAGTTTGATTAATGCGAGGCATTTGATATTCAATAGGGTCCTCAATTGTTGAAATGTTCACATCCGGCGTATTTAAAATATCGAGCAAAGTATAAAGTGTGGTGGTTTTACCGCTTCCTGTTGGTCCAGTTGTTAAAATCATTCCGCTAGAAAGTTGTGTTGCTTCATGAATAAGTTCTAATCCTTCCCCATGAAACCCAAGTCCTTCCAAAGTAAATCCCCCAGCGTTTTCTTTAAGTAAGCGCATTACAGTTTTTTCACCAAAATAAGTCGGTAAAACCGAGACACGGAATGAAACTTTTTGAGATTCTGATTCCACTTTGAAGCGTCCGTCTTGTGGAAGACGCTTTTCATCAAGTTTCAAATTTGAAAGCACCTTTATACGAGCGGTGATTGAGGATCCTGCCGCTTTCGGCAGAACCATAGCATCATGGAGCATTCCATCTATTCTATAGCGAACCAAAACTTGATTTTCCATAGGTTCAATATGAATGTCGGAAGCATCTTGAATAATTGCATGCTTTAAAAGAGAGTCCACGATGCGAACGACAGGCAAATCTTCGGCCAATTTCTTCAAATCTTTAGCCGAGGCCTCCTCGCCTCCCGCTTCCTCCATCAAAGTTTTAAGTGTGTCACTTTCCTTTTGGATTATGTCGCCAAATTCTGCTTTCAGTGACTTTTGATATTGAAGTAGAACCGATTTCATCGATTCGGTATCAGTTAAACGTGGCAAAACCTTTAGACCCACTTTCTTTTTAACGAAATCAATTGCCCCCAAATCTTCCGTGTCTAACATCGCAACCTCAAGAGAGGTTTTATCTTTTCTGAAACTGACAATATTATGATTGCGAGCAATAGGCTCTGGTATAAGATTTAAAATTTCAAAATCTATTTTCTGGCCTTTTAAATTTACAAAAGGAATACCAAGAATATAAGCTTGTATACGGCGCAAATCATCTTCCGAAAGTTTGCCTGACGAAATCAATATTTGCCCAACGTTCTGGTCTTTACTTATCGCCTCTTTTTCAGCAACTTCGAAATCGCTTCGCGAGACTAATCCAGAATCAAGAATAAATTCTTTTAATTGATCCTCTTGTATATGCATAAAAATATAGAGAAAGAGCCCTCCCCTTCTTTCCAAACAATTATATCAGAGGTAAGAAAATAAATTTCTCAAACTTGTGCACAAAAATACTTTTATTGGAGACCCTGCAGAGCTTTGAATTTTTCTTCGTCGGACATTACGGGTGTTTTTACTGATTTTTTGGAAAGATTCTCCAAAACTTTCTTTTTTTCAGAAACTGAGATTGGTGGAGAAGAAGTTCCTAAACTTAAATTATCTAGAACTTCCTTTTTTTCTTCTATTGTAGTTGGCCATCCCTTCTCTTCTTTCTTTTTAAATAAACCGCCAAAGAAAATTGCCCATATGAGCCATACTAAAAATAAAAAAACTATTGTGAGAACAAGCCACTTAGCCAGAGGGGTTTTACTTTGATCTTCTTCTTTAAAAAATTCATCAGAAAGACTCATTTGTATCTATTATATATAACTAATGCTTAAATTATCTTTAAATATGGGGATACAGTGGTACAAAAAGTGAGTTTGACAAAAATACCGTATATGCTAGTATATATAGATGTTCCTGATAGTCCGCTTCCCTGCGGGCTTATTTTTTTAACTAAAAGCTAAAATAAAATTATTATGTTTGATTTAAAAGTTATAAATTCAGTCTTAAATGAATTGGAGAGCGATAGGGGTATTCCAAGAGAAAAAATAGTAGAAGCAATCGAAGCTTCCTTTGCAACGGCTTATCGTAAAGAATATGGAAAAAAGGGGCAAATTGTTCGCGCCCACTTTAGTACAAGTTCTGGTTCTTTAAACTTTGAACAGGTAAAACTCGTAGTTGATGAAACTCGCGTAAAGATGCCGGACGAAGTAGAAGCGGAATTAAATGGTGAAAAAGAGGCAGATCCAGAAGATTTTCGTCCACGTTTTAATGAAGATCATCACATTTTACTATCTGATGCTAAGCGCATTAAGAGAGACGCTCTACTTGATGAAGAAGTGACCTTCCCTCTTGAAACAAAGTCTGACTTTGGACGCATTGCCGCTCAAACAGCCAAACAAGTCATAATTCAAAAGATTCGTGAAGCTGAAAAAGTTTCAGTTGTTTCAGAATTCGGTAAACGCGAAGGAGAAATCGTAGCTGGAACCGTTGAAAGAATAGAGCGCGGTGCCCTTTTTATAAATTTGGGCCGTGCGGTGGGGGTTCTTTCTTATGAAGAACAAATCCCTGGTGAGCGCTACAAACAAGGTGAGCGCATAAGAGCGTATCTTTTTGCTGTAGAAGAATCTCCTCGTGGAGTTTTCTTAAAGCTTTCTCGCTCACACCCTAAGTTTTTAGCAAAACTTTTTGAACAAGAAACACCTGAGATTAGTAACGGAATCGTAGAAATAAAATCAATTGCAAGAGAAGCTGGCTCTCGCTCAAAAGTAGGAGTAGCGTCGAGCGACCCTCATATTGATCCAGTAGGTTCAATGGTGGGGCAACGTGGGGTACGTGTTTCTACCGTTATGAGTGAATTGGGTGGAGAAAAAATCGATGTTATAGAGTGGTCAGAAGATCCTAAAAAGTTTATTGAAGACGCCCTTTCCCCTGCTAAAGTACTGGAAGTTAAAATAGATTCTGAAACCCATCAAGCAAAAGTTATAGTTTCCGAGGATCAACAATCCCTTGCAATTGGAAAAGGCGGACAAAATGTTCGTCTTGCTGCAAAGCTTACCGGTTGGCGCATTGATATAGCCTCTCTCGCTGGAGAAAGTGTGGCTAGTTCTGAAGAAGAAGGAGAAGTCTCTGCATAAAAATAAAAATCTAAAATCAAATCCCTCCGCAAGTTTTAAACTTGCGGAGGGATTTGTATTTATAGTCAAAAAAACCTAGAATAGATAAACTATTTAGTAATATAAAAAATATGAATCTTTGGCACGATATAGAACCAGGAACAAAAGACGAGCTCAATGTAATCGTAGAGATAAATAAGGGCTCAAAAAACAAATACGAGATAGACAAAAAATCTGGTCTTATTGCGCTTGATCGCGTGGCGCACACTGCACAAGACTTTCCTTTTGATTATGGATTTGTTCCGCAAACTCTATGGGAAGATGGGGATGCTCTCGACGTAATTCTGCTTACTACTTACCCACTACTACCGGGTATTCTTGTTCACGCAAGACCAATCGCCCTCTTAAAAATGATTGATAGCGGAGAAGGAGACGACAAAGTCATAGCCGTACCAACAGATGACCCTCGCTGGAGCGAAATCCAGGATTTGAAGGATATAAACAAGCACACCCTTAAAGAAATAGAGCATTTCTACTCAACTTATAAGAAACTACAAAACAAGGTAGTCGAGGTTAAGGGATTTGGCACATCAGAGGACGCAAAAGCAGCTTTTGCAAAATCCATTGAACTTTACAACAAAGAATTCAAAAAATAACCCTTTTTTGTTATCAACAAAAAGAAATTTTAACACTCAATTTGAGTGTTATATAATGTATTGGTTCGAATCAGTATTAATACCTAACTTATAAATTATGCAGAAAAATATATTAGCTATCATCATAGGCCTTTCTATACTTTTTGGTGGGGCCGTCTTCGTTAAAGCTGAAACTGAGAATGCAGATCCTGCCCAAACTGGCGGAGATGTTCTCCCAGCGCCTAAAATAAAGCCAGCTCCGGTCATTATGACCCCTGAAATGAAGGCTCGTGCCATGGAAAATGCTCAAAAAAATAAAAATCTTATCAAGAATGTCCAGCAAGAAAAAAGACAAGATGTAAATGCTATAAAAAAGGATGTCATCAATACAAATAAAGACACACGTTTAGATCTGAAAGGAGAAGTAAAAGAGAATCGTATGGAACTTAAAGGCACTGTACAAACAGCTCGTGAAGACGGTCTCACAATAGAAGAAAAAGCTTCTCTTAAAGTTAAGGCGGAAGCAATGAGACTCGATAATAAGAATCTTAGAGTAGAGGCGCAAGAGAAAATAAAATTGGAGCGTGAAACTGGTTTCCAAGACATAAAGGACCGTCGCGAAGAAAGTCGTGAGGATATAAAAAAGATTTTGGAAGATCGCAAAATGAAAATCGCTTCTTCAACCGATGTTCGTCGCGAAGAAATGAAACAAAAGGCGCTCGAGCGTGTGGCCAACATGGTTGAAAACGTAGTTAAGCGTTTAACCGCCGCAATTGAACGTATTGAGAAACTTTCCGCTAGAATTCAAAGCCGAGTTGAAAAAATAAAAGCAGCCGGAGGCAATACAGCGACAGCGGAAGCGGAACTCGCAACTGCAACGATTGCAATTACTGACGCTAAGAACGGTATAAGCAATATTAGTTCTACTTTTGGAAACATGGCATCATCAACTGATCCAAAAAGCCAAGTTGAAGCTCTAAAAGAAGCGACTAAAAAGGTTAATGAGAAAATAAAAGAAGCGAATGAACACCTAAGAAAAGCTGTAACATCTCTCCAAGGACAAATGGGAGCAACAACAACAAGCAGTACGGTGATTTCTACAGAAACGAATACTACGGTACAATAAATAATAATTATTAAAAAATATGGATGGAATAAACACAACGCCAAATCAGACAGGAGTAGTAGGAGGCCCAGCAACAAACTCTCCAATGAATCAAATGCCTCCAATTGGAAATGATGAGCACAAATCTTCAACTGGTCCAATAATTGGTTCTATAATTGTTGTTTTGATTGTCGTTTTGGGTGGGCTCTATTTATATGGCCAGCAACTTGGGCAAAACGAAGCTGTGGTGCCGCCCCAAGAAACAAGTACTACAAATGAAACTTCTCTTGCTTCTATAGAACAACAAGGCTCAAGCGATGACCTTGGTGAAATAAATGCAGACTTAAATTCAACAGATCTAGATAACTTAGACTCTGATATGAATAATATAGACGCAGAACTTGCAATTTAAAATCACAAATTTTTAATTAAAAACCCCTTTCGCCATAAGGTAAACCCTTAGACGAAAGGGGTTTTTATATAACTTGCTTAAATTTAAATTTAATTTAAACTGATGAATTCAATAAAAGACTATGCATAAACACAACGACCACAACCACGATCATCACGGGCACAACCATGATCACAGTCATTCAGACGAGCATAATCATACGAGCCATAAAGACGAGAAGCTTTTTGAGAATATAAATATCTCAAAGCTTCCAAAAAGTGAAATCTCTATTTCAGGGTCCATTAGTGTAAAAGCGCTAGAGCTTTTTAAGGGAGATGCCATAAATCACTTCAAAAAAGAAGTGGATCTTCCTGGATTTAGAAAAGGTCATGTACCAGAAAAAACCATTATAGAAAGAGTGGGCGAACTTGCCCTATTAGAAAAAGCAGGAGAACTTGCCCTTTCTCGCTGTTATGGAGAGATTCTATTAGAAAGCAAAGTGGAGCCACTTGGTGCCCCAATGATTTCTATAACAAAGCTCGCAATAGGCAACCCTATGGAATTTAAAATAGACGTAGCCGTATTCCCTCAATTTGATTTGCCTGATTATAAAAATATTTCCAAAAAATCTTCTGTTAAAGAAGAAGTCTCTATTAATGAAAAAGAGATTGAGGATACTATAAACACAGTACGCAGAATGTCTCTCAAAAAATCCCCCGCTGACATAATTGAAGATAAAGATCTACCAGAATTAAATGATGATTTTGTAAAAACTGTTGGCAATTTTGAAAACGTTGAAGATTTCAAGAAAAAGCTTACAGAAAATATCAAAAAGGAAAAAGAATTGAAGAAAAAAGAGAAGAATCGCCTTTCCATTATCAAAGCAGTAATAGAAAAAACGGAAATAGACATCCCCCAAGTCATTATTGAGGGCGAACTTGATAGAATGATTGGGCAAATGAAAGATGATATTAGTCGTATGAATTTACAATTTACCGATTATCTAAAGAAAATAAACAAAACTGAAGCTGATTTAAGAAAAGAATGGGAGAAGGATGCAATTGAAAGAGCTAAAATGGAGTTAATCTTGGATGCCATAGGACGAGAGGAGAAAATCGTAGCAACAGATGAAGAGGTAGACAAGGAAGTTAAACACTTGGAAGAGCATTACAAAGACACAGACAAGATGCGTGCCGCATCATACTTCCGTCATGTTATAAAAAACGAAAAAATCTTTGAGTTTTTAGAAAATCAAGCTTAGTTTTCTTATTTTACTTCCTCCTCTAATTCGCGCGAATTAGAGGAGGAAGAGATAGTGAAAAAAGAAAAAGAGCAGCCTAAACTGCTCTTTGCTGTCGATCATTTAGTTACCTAAATTCAACATAAACGATTTCGACGAGGTAGGCTCCGATTTCTTCCTTCTTACGCTCCATTTTTGTAATGTTGGGCATAAGCGAAGCCAAGCTATTATTAACTTCCGCAATATTCTGTCGAAAATGCAACCTGGCCAAGGGATATTTCTTGACCAGAACATCATCGAACTTTTGCAAATGGGACGGACCATGACTTGTGTCTATAAAGATGCCGATGCTATCCCTGTCCATTTGATTCTCCCTATTGTTTAAGAACTAACCTCTAAAAATTCCTGATTGATTTCAGAAACTTTATAAAGGGGAGAATCTTACGATTCTCCCAAGCCGTTCTGTCTCCACTCTCGCGCTTGGCGAGCCGACATATGCGGCGTAATGGTGCCCGAGACTACGGTGAAGGCTCGAGCGACTCCTGCCTCTTCGCTATGATTTCGCGAAGAACAAGGGTTGGGCAATGGGAAAGGAAGGCCTCCCAATCTTCGGGGGCGGGGAGTTTTTCTTCATCGTACCCACAATCCCCCGAGTCAAAGTGTCCGAGATACGTGAGAGAGATCTTCCTCTCTCGCATAAGCTCGTCCATAAGCCCATTCGCCCACTCCGCAAACGGGCGCTCCTTCCAGAGTCCAGAGATGTACGGTCCCCCCGTATAATCCTCCTCGACTGGGAATTCCGCCCCATGCTCGTCGAGCCGCACAGCCTCTTTATTCAGGCGTTTGAGCCCCTCGAGAAGCTGGAGCACCCGCGCATCACAGAAATGAGCGGGGATAAAACCGGTGTAACAATCGTATTGTGTGCTCATGTCCTTCTCCCTACCCCAGTGCCCGAGGTGCGGTTGCGGTTATCCGCGGATTCAATGTACTTATCTTCATATATTATTCCATATTTAAGCAGTATTGTCAATAATATAATGACAGTTATTTCTTACACAAATGCTTGCAAAATAACGTTATTGTAGTAAGTTGTAATAAAATATATGACAAATAAAAAATCAATCATTGACCCACACCTCTCCTCCCTTGTCTCTTTTGGGCTTTCAGAAAACGAGGCGAAAGTTTATCTTTACCTTTTGGAGCGTGGTACAGAGGCAGGCGGATCCAAAATTGCATTAGGAGCTAAGATTCATCGCCAATATGTCTATCTGGCCCTTCGTCGCTTGATTGAATTTGGCCTTGTCGACGAAATAAAGTATGGCAAGCACGGAAAATATAAAGCTCGGCCACCAATTCAACTTGAGAAAATTGCCAAAAAGAAAACGGTGGAAGCAAGTGATCTTGCCGAGCAATTGGGGAAAATCAGCAAAGTGGGTTACGAACAGGATTTTGAAGTGATACAAGGGGTACGAGTCATTCAACAATTTGAGATGGATGCAGTAAAACACTGCACAGAATCTTCTGAAGAATTTATTATTGGTGGGCACACAGAAGGTTTTAGTGAAGTAATGGGAGATTTATTAGATGAATACTTAGAAATAAAAAAGAAAAAACATATCGAAGTAAAATATATTGGCAGTGAAAACGAGAGGTCTCTTTATGAAAAATACATCGGAATATTCCCCAATCAGCAATATCGATTTATGAAAAGTCTACCTCAGGGCGTAACGCACATGGTGATTCGCAGCAGTGAAGTGTCTTTTTATAGTTTTCTTACTCCCCCACTAATTTATGTAATAAAATCTCCCGTAGTAGCCATGAACTATAAACAATTCTTCCTTATGCTTTGGGGTATAGCGGAAGAGAAAAAATAAAAACTTGTCTAGAAATGTAAATCTGATAATATGCAATTCTGATAATCTAATTCATCTAATCGTCTAATCTATCTAATTTTATGTCTATATTAATACCAACAGTTATCAAGAAGAGTTCTGACGGCGAGCGCGCTTATGACATTTACTCTCGCCTACTTGAAGACAGAATCATTTTCCTAGGAGGAGCAATTGATGACAATGTAGCTAACATTGTAATTGCTCAACTACTTTATCTTGAATCAGTTGATTCTAAAAAAGATATTTATCTCTATATAAATTCACCAGGTGGTGTCGTAACTGCGGGACTTGCCATATTAGACACTATGAATTATGTAAAGCCAGCCGTTGCAACTGTGTGTGTGGGGATCGCTGCATCCGCCGCCGCTGTAATTCTTTCTGCCGGTGAAAAAGGTAAGCGTTTTGCACTTCCTAATTCAGAAGTAATGATTCACCAACCTTGGGGAGGAACTGAAGGTCAAGCAACTGATATTGAAATTTCCGCTAAGCATATTTTAAAAACTCGTGAGACCTTAAATAAAATACTAGCTAAAAATACGGGTCAACCTGTATCAAAAATAGAAAAAGATGTAGAGCGCGACTACTACATGTCATCAGACGACGCTAAAAAGTACGGAATTATTGATGAAATACACAAAAGTAGCGCCGGAGAAAAACCCGATAAGAAATAAAGGAAAATAAGGCCACAAAGCCCCCTTCCTCGGTTCGAGGAAGGGGGCTTTGCTTTTTTAGTCAATTATCGCTAATATGTGGACATTAACAAATTTAGCAATTAGCCACTGTTTTATAGAAGAACTTTCTGAAATCTTACCGAAATTCCCGTAAAACTTATCCTTAATGAAAATTTCCAAAAAGAACCAAGCGATATCGCAAAAGTACAGAATGCTCTAAGTAAAGCAGGGTAAAAACCCTGTATGTCATTAAAAATAATATTAGCCCTTCTTGGGATAGGCACAATAGTAGGTGGTGTTTTAGGATATTTATTACGTTATCTCCTCACCATGGGAAAGCGTGGTTCTGTAGAAATTGAGCTACGCCAAATGGAACTCAAGGCAAAAGAAGCCGCTGAAATAATTACGTCCGAAGCCAAGAAAAAAATAGAGGAATTAGAAAAACAAGCAAAGGAAGAAACCAAGGAAAGAGAAGAGAAAATACAAAAGTCAGAAGAGCGTCTCATAAAAAAGGAGGAGCTTCTAGATAAGCGCCAAGTCGATATTGATAACGAAGTAAATCACATAAAAGATAAGGTCACGGAAATAAAACAAATAAAAGAAAAGACTGAAGCGCTAGAAAAAGAGAAGCAAGTTGAATTAGAAAGAGTTGCAGGACTTTCAAAAGAAGAAGCGAAAGGAGAACTAGTAAAATCAATAGAAAATCAATCTGAGGAAGACATAATGCAACGCATTCAAAAACTTGAACAAACTGGTCAAGAAAAATTGGAGCGTCGCGCTAAAGAAATAATCATTTCTGCAATTCATCGTTTTGGTAATTCTGTTGCCGCAGACACAATGGCAACTTCCGTTTCTATTCCATCAGATGAAATAAAAGGAAAAATTATTGGTAAAGAGGGTAGAAACATAAAGGCCTTTGAGCGTGCAACCGGAGTTGAAGTCATAGTTGATGATACCCCAGGTGTTATTACAATCTCTTGTTTTGATCCAGTTCGTCGCCAAATAGCTCGTGTTGCCCTTGAAAACCTCATAATAGACGGCAGAATTCAGCCAGCGAAGATTGAGGAATTGGTAGAAAAGGCACGAAACGAAATAAACAAAATTATAAAAGAAAAAGGCGAACAGGCCTGTTATGAGTGTGGGGTATTCAATCTAGATCCAAGAGTGGTTTCTATTCTCGGACGCCTTCATTTCCGCACTAGTTATGGCCAAAACGTCTTGCAACACTCAATTGAGATGGCCCACATAGCTGGAGTTATGGCAGAAGAGCTTGGAGCAAATGTAGCAGTAGCTAAAGCCGGTGCCCTCTTACATGATATTGGTAAGGCAGTAGACCACGAAGTACAAGGCACTCACGTAGAAATTGGCCGTAGAATTCTCCAGAAATTTGGCGTAGGAGAACAAATCATCATCGCGGTTTCCGCTCACCATGAGGAATACCCATACGACAACGTTGAATCCATTCTCGTTCAAGTGGCTGACGCTATTTCAGGAGGGCGTCCCGGCGCTCGTCGTGACACAATAGAGAACTACATAAAGCGTCTTGGCGACTTAGAAGCCATAGCATTGTCCTTTACAGGCGTAGAGAAGGCTTTTGCCATTCAGGCAGGCCGTGAAATGCGTGTTTTTGTGAAACCAGACCAAATAACTGACCTCGAGGCTCGTAAGCTTGCTAAAGATATTGCTACTCGCATAGAACAAGAAATGAAATACCCAGGAGAAATTAAAGTAAATGTAATTCGCGAGAGTCGTTCAATCGAATACGCAAGATAGTAGCGCAAATTTAGATAATTTGACATCAGCAAACCTAAAATGTAGTTTTGCTATTGGAACAGCCTTTTCAAATTACAGAGGAGTAAGCAGAAATGAACGCCATCCTATCACTTCTATCCCACACCCGTGGTCGAACCTACGTGTTCTTCTGGGAACACAGGTGCTACTTACTATTTGTAGCTAGCCTGTGGTTCTGGTACAGGGAATCTTCTCCTCGTAGCCTTGTTGATTACTACAAATTCTTTATTTCCAACCCCAAAAGAAGTGGGTCTTGGGAAAAAGAAGGGGGAATGCGCAAGTTCGAGCGACGTCTTTTCTATTACGCGCTAATTCTTAGGGTGGCAAACATTGCCTTCCTCATAGTGGCCTACGTCTCATACGCATTGGGCGCAAGCGAAGCCCACTTGCTGTATGGAGCGGCCGGTATTTCAATTGCTTTCTTCATCACCGAAAGAATCTGCTTCTTTCTACTATACGCAGAGGGCTGGGGCAGAAGTTGCGAAGAAATGTTGGTGAATCATGCTCACGTCTAACACTGCTTTTCCTTTAGAAAGCCGAGAAACTCGGCTTTTTCTTTTATTTAAAATAATTTTTAACTCAAAAAATAGGTAATTTTGAAGCTATTGCGCAAAAAATGGCTCATTATATACTTATTTCATTGGTCGAAAACAACAAACCCACTTCAATTTTTTATAAATATGAATAAAGCAGGATTAGTTGATGCCGTTCAAGAAGTTCTTGGTGGCACCAAAGTTCAAGCCGAACAAGCTGTTGAAACATTCATTGGCGGAATTGTTAATGAATTAAAGAAAGGCGGAGAAGTATCAATTGCAGGTCTTGGAATCTTCACAGTGAAGCAACGCGCTGCGCGCACAGCGAGAAACCCACGCACTGGAGAAATGGTTCAAGTTAAAGCAATGAAGGTACCGAAGTTCCGTGCAGCCAAAGCTTTGAAAGAAGCGGTCAAATAAATTTTTCTGCAGAAAAATTTATAATCCTTAGAAATATTAGGGATAAGAAAAAAGCCCCAGATTAGCACGGGGTTTTTTCTTTTCTTAAAATGAAGTAAGTAGGAGAATCGGTCACAGATAATTTTTTACTAAAAATTTCCGCGACCCCGCCTCGCACCTGTCGTGCTCCGGCTTTCGATTCTCCCATCCTACAGTCCACAAAAATTAAAAATAGTCCTATGTGTATAGGACTATTTTTAATTTGGTGCGGGATGGGAGAATCGAACTCCCATCAAGAGTTTGGAAAACTCCCATTTTACCATTAAACTAATCCCGCAATTATGTGTTTTATTTCAAAGCCCTATCAATCCAGGCATTAATCTTTCTTGAAAGAAAAACCCCAAATTTCTTTTGCCCCAAACTTTTAATGCCAATATGTGCAGTACCATAAGGCAATTTACCTCTTTTCGCAAGTTTTTTATTTACCCTCCTATCAATATAGGTTTTATGAAAATTGTTTCTAGGAATGCCTGTGACTTTAGACCAAAAATCAATGCATTTACTTTCGTTATTATCAGGATAAAGATGCAACCTAATCCTAATATTGCTTATACTTAAACCGCAAGATTCCTTAAACCATTTTACTGCGAATTTGATTATATCAGGATTTGAATTAATAAGGCGTATAATGCTGTGGGTTTTCGCTCCTTCACCAATATAGATACCTAAACCCAACATAAAAATATCTCTTTCGGAAAGATTCCCTATTTCTTTTTCAGCTTCTGTTTTAGCATCAGCTATAGATTTAAGTTTTAACTTATGTTTTACCAACCCAGAAGCCACTCTGGCTTTCCCTATAACGGCTATGGTTTCTTTATTTGGAGTATAAGGAACAAGAGAAAGCCACTGACTTAAAGTGCCTTTTGATACATTTAATTTTTTAGATATATAAGTATAAGAATATCCTCCTAAGCGTAGTCCCTCAGCTTTTTTTCTTAAAGCCAATTTCATATGCACATTCTATCGTACTATATACGGGGGTTCAACATCTGAAATTCACTTTAATTCTGATATTATTACAGAATGCTTTCTCTGTTCGAAATGCTAATAAAAATAGCTTCTGTTGGCTTTATTTCCCTACTTGTAGCGGCGAATCTTATGTCTACGAGCACGCCTTCTACTTATGTTAAGGAGGAAGTGCAAACGTCCACCTCTACCCCACTCAAAACACTTATTGCGACCACAACCGAAGAAAAAATTGCCAATGAACCCAAAGCAACCACTACACTAGAAACAAAACCAATAACCAAAATAGAAAGTACCCCAACAAAAACTGCCACGACTCCCAAAACAAATACCCCAATAAAAGAAACATTAAAACCAATAGAAGAAACACTCACCCTTTCTATTAAGCCAATAGCAGAAACTCCTCCGCAACCGGCCCCAAGCGCAAATGAAGTAAATGAATTGGCAAGAAAAGCAGCGGTGAACATTCTCTGCTACACCGAGGCTGGAAGTGTTTTGAGACCACTCACAGGAAGCGGTGTCATAATAGACGAACGCGGTGTAGTACTCACAAACGCTCACCTAGCCCAATATTTTCTACTGAAAGATTATCCAACCCCCAACAATATTGATTGCGTTATAAGAACAGGGAGTCCTGCAACAGCCGCTTACAGAGGAGAGCTTCTATACATCTCCCCTCCTTGGATTGAAAAGAATAAGAAAAATTTAAGCGAAGAGAATCCACTTGGAACTGGTGAACACGACTTCGCCTTGATCCTAATCACAAGCTCAGCGAATAAAGATAAGCCACTCCCTGTCACATTCCCCTATGTTCTATTTAACGCAGAGGAACCAGATGAAAAATCTGCTTTAGCGGATTCTTATGTAGTCACCGCTTACCCCGCTGGCTTTCTTGGAGGCATTACCGTCATACAAAATTTATATATCTCCTCCACCGTCTCCACCATCAAACAATTCTTCACCTTCAAAGAGACTACTTTGGATTTAATGTCTTTAGGTGGCTCTGTCTTAGCGCAAAAGGGCTCATCAGGTGGCGCTGTAGTAAAAGTAAGTGAGAAAAAAGTAGTAGGAATTATTGTCACCACCACAACCGAAGACACAACCTCTGCAAGAGATTTACGCGCCATCACTCTCTCTCACATCAACAGAAGCATTCAAGAGAGTACAAATCAAAACTTAAGTGAATATCTTGCGGGCAATTTAGTAAGCAAAGTCCTCACCTTCCGTGCAAACAAATTTGATTATTTGAAAAATCTTCTCGTACAAGAACTGACAAATTAGTGAACAAAGGCAACTAAACCGACTATTCCTATAATAATTACTAGGAAAATAGCGAGAGTGTAAACAAAGAGCGTGACCGCTTCCCTTTTCTTTCCCTCCAAAAACCACATTATAGGTCTTCCTATAACAAGTCCGGCAGTTATAGCGGCTGAAAAAACAAAAAGAGATATCATCATTATGGGAAGCAAAACAGAGTCCGGTGTATCAGGTTCGCCCAAAAACTCTGGCCCATAAAACATAAAAGTAGAAATTAGAGCAATATACAGGGCTGTCCCTAGAGCATTAACAATCGCTGTTTTAAGTATTGGTGACATATGAGTATAGAACTAAAGAAAATGGGTGGGGGTTACAGGTTAACTTCAAGGAACACTTTCGGCTCTGTATTCATTATGCTTTCTTTTATTTCAGGGAAAATTATTCCTTTCTGAATATCCTCTACAAACTTTGGCAACTCTCCATCAAAAGGGTACGTGTATGCTTCGTATACGTTGCCTTTTATACCAACTCTACACATAACTTCTGGCATTTCTTCAATAATATATGTTCCTAATTTATGAATATCTTCTTCAGAAAATCTATCTCCTTCTTTTGAAAGATGGCTTTTTACAAGATTGTGGATGTTAAATTTAAATTTATCATTTTTACCATAGAAGGAATAAAGGTATGCCAATTTTTTCCTGTAATCATCATCAATGAGATCATCCCATTTTGCGTATTGTATTTTGATGAAATCTATTGACTCAAAATTTTTCTCTATTTCAAGTTTCACTTCCTTTAAAATTTTATCTCCAGCCCTATTTGCTGAACGCAGGGCCTTTTCTTTAGAGATTTTATTTCTGACTTCCAAATTAATTGCGTGTATGGAATCAGCAACATATATAACAACGTATTTTTTTGTATACTGCAAAGCCCACCTTACCTCTTCTACGATATTAGAAGGAGTAAACCATCTGTTACCCAAACTAATACCAACTCCTATATTGTATTTTTTAGATTGAAGGTCTTCTATATTACCTCCTCTAATCTTTCTTAATTTCATAATTGTCGGGGCGCTGGGAATCGAACCCAGTCTACTTGTTCCCAAAACAAGCGTACTGCCGGTATACTACGCCCCGTTTTTTGTATTTTCTTGCCTCATTTCGTAATGTAAAATTCTGTGGCAATTTGCACAAACAATTTCACACTTTTCAACTTCCTTTTTTATTCTTTCAAAGCCAACAGCTCTGCGAAAAGTTCCTAAGCCAAACAGCTTATCTTTACCATTCCTATGGTGAAAATCAAGGACTCGCGGGTCAATATTACCACATCTAGTACATCCTTTCTCCTTTTTATAATCATTAATCCAAGAAAGATGTTTTTGTATCAGTTTCTGTTTTGTCTCCCTATAACAATTCGAACATTTTTGGCGACGATAAACTTTTTGGGAAGTGGTCAGCGCCACACCAAAACGATCTGGGGCATAAAATTTATTACAGTAAAGACATTTCTTAGTAGCTTCCATTGAGTTACATTATAGCATTTTTGGGAGTAAATTGAATATCCCAAAATATAGGACAAACACTAAACGATAGTGTCCTTTAGAATATTCCCTCTATATACTTCACTTTGGCCTTTTTACTCTCTTTATCTAGTGCCACTACTACCAAGTCCATTTGCCAATCGCTCTCACCTTCTCCTTTCTCTAATAAGTAAGAGTTTATGGTCCTTTCAAGGCGCTTTAGCTTAAAGGGGTGAATATTATCCTCTGCTCTATACGTATTTGAGCCATTTGTTTCATGTGTAACGGTTTTAACCTCAATAAAGTAGAGCTTGCTTCCCTTCCTAGCTACAATATCTATCTCACCCCAAGGCTTAAGATAGTTCTGCTTTAAAACTTTATAACCTTTCCCTTCTAAATACTTAATGGCAATAGACTCACCCAAATCCCCTGTTTTCCTCTTTTCTGTTGTCTTTTTTACTCTTTTTTCTTTCACGTGTAATTTTTTAGCTATATTCTTACCTTCTTTGAGTGTTTCACGTGAAAACTATCTGTTTGTTTCATATGAAACTATTTACTCTTAAATTGTCAAATAATGGCTTACTTTGGCTCTTTAATGACTTTTAGCACAAAAATTTACTTTTTTACAATTGTCTTTTATAAACACAATCCCCATTTTTATCCACAGCTTTCATAATTTGGCTTAAATAAAGAGTTTTTTAGACTTTTTTTTGACATATCTCAATGTCTATTATTATTTCTTGTCCTTTTGGTGCGGATAGGGGTAATCGAAACCCCGCCCCATGCTTGGCAAGCATGCGTTCTACCACTAAACTATATCCGCGCTAAATGTTGTAAGCACAAGTTTTCTAATTCCAAAAGTTTAATTTTAAAAAACTTATTGCTGATTATAAGGCTTCCAACTCCATATCGCAATCGTCTTTTTTTATGTTTTCCTATTATATGTACTGGTTTATGGAATTGTTTGATTGAGACACCTAAAGTTTCTGACCAATATTTTAAACACTCCTCATCATTTAAATCCGGATAAAGTAATATGCTTACACGTATTTTTTTATACATTTCAAAATAGTATTTCTCTAAAAAACGTTTAAAAATAAGGATAATTCCTGGATTTGAATTTGCTATGCGCGCCATACCATTTTTTACAGAATGATCACCCTCACCAGAATAGGCTACAATACCAGCCACAAATTGCGTTTCTTCCTTATATTTATCAAATTCGTTTAGGGCTTCCTGACGTGCTAATAAATATTTTTTATCAAGCATATGACGTCTGGCTATGTGCATTTTCTTTATATTTTCAGGGGAGTAGTTGAAAACAAAGTTCTTTTCCGAAATTTCCCTTGACCAATCAATACCCTTAAACCAGAAGGAGAGAGTGCCCTTAGAAATGCCAAGACTCTTAGAAATCTCATTGAAGGTTTTTCCTTGCTTCCTTAATTCAAAAGCTTCTTTCTTATCTGTTCTCATATACATTTATAATACTATAATGGGAGTTCATTTTTACAAAATACCAATTTAAAGCTACTATTTAAGAATTGCCCTCGTGGTGAAATGGATATCATAACTGACTTCGGATCAGTTGTTGTGGGTTCGAGTCCTGCCGGGGGCACAATTAAGCTTTTTTCTTATAAAGCTCAAAAAGAAGGTTTTTCCAAACGCTAAGGGTGCGTATATTGTTGATACCTGGCACAGTAATCTGTAAAAACCCTTTATTTGAGCCATTTTCTTTGGATTTCTGTCTAGTTTTATACACTACCGGGCTCAAAAACTGCTTATCATTTATAGCTATTTTCCTAATCCAGCCACTTTGAGCTTCAGAGTAGGGGATATTGCTGTTTATATACAATCTACAGCGAATGGAAGAGACCGGCACAGCAAGAAAGCGAATGAGCCAATCTAGGAATATTTGGACCGCCCCCTCATCATCAGAACTAAATTGTAGGTATGGGTTATTGAATGATCCGTGAGAAAGATACATAGAAAGTCCGACCAAAAATCGAGGGTCGGCCTGAAACTTTTTGAAGCTTTTTTGCCCACCCACAAGCGCCTGTCTTTCGCCAAAAACCTTCTTCATTTGGCGACTCAATTTGCTCTTACTTCGACTTCTAAGAACCACCTCTTTTTGATGCTTCAAAAGGCCCTCTTTTTCGGAAGAGGACAAGGGAAGTCCTACAAACCACTTGGAAAGAAGGCCCCGACTTACCTTAAGTTTGGCAGAAATTTCGGAGTAAGTAGCCCCATTTTTTCGGAGTAGAATGGATTGTTCTTTAATTGAAACACTCATATATTGTTATATAACATATTATATATACAACCCTATATAAAACAAGCTTAAAATGGGTATTGAGTAGTATAAAAGTGGGGAATTATGATACAATATTCGAAATGAAAAGAGCTTCAACAGACGGAATAGAGATACCAAAAGAAGTCCTGGCCGTGTCTTCTGCTTTACAAAAAGCAGGGTACGAAAACTACCTAGTTGGAGGCTGTGTCCGCGATCTACTTCGCGGTCAAAATCCCAAAGATTGGGACATCACCACCATCGCCACACCGGAAGAAATCACCCAGATTTTCCCCCATGCTTTTTATGAAAATACCTTCGGCACAGTGGGGGTAGTAAATGACGAGGCAACCGACGAAAGTTTGAAGGTTGTGGAGGTCACCACTTATCGCGAAGAAGGAACTTACTCAAACGCAAGGCACCCAGACAAGGTGAGCTTCAGTAAGAACTTGGGAGATGATTTGAAGCGTCGTGACTTCACTATTAATGCCATCGCCTTGGACGGAAATACTGGGAAAATTGTGGACCCCTACGATGGTCAGAAAGATATAAAGGACAAAATTATACGTGCGGTAGGGAAAGGGGAAGACAGATTTGAGGAAGACGCTTTGAGAATCCTGCGCGCAATACGCCTTTCAGCGGAAATTGGCTTTGAAATTGAACAGAATACCGAAAAAGCTATACAAAATAAGGCTAAAATGCTGGAAAAGATATCCAAAGAGCGTATTCGGGATGAGTTTTCTCGTATTTTAATGTCAGACGAACCCAAAAAAGGCCTAGAATTAGCCCTAAAATTAAAGGTTTTACAATACATTGCCAAAGATTTAGAGAGGGGAATAGGCGTAGAGCAGAATCAAGCCCATAAATATGATGTTTTTGAGCATAATTTGCGTACCTTACAGCACGCAGCGGATAAAAAGTGGGGAATAGACTTAAGATTAGCTTCTTTGTTCCATGATGTCTCCAAACCTGAGACAAGGCGCTTTTCTAAAGAAAAAGATGACTATACCTTTCACGGACACGATGTCGTCGGTGGAAAATTAACCAAAAAAATCCTTACAGAGCTTAAATTCTCGTCTGTCCGAGTTGAGAAAGTCGCGAAGATGGTCCGCTGGCATATGTTCTTCTCTGACCCAGAACAAATAACCCTTTCTGCTGTCCGACGCTTAATATCCAACATTGGCAAAGAAGATGTTTGGGAACTTATGAATTTGCGTATTTGTGACCGTATAGGCACAGGAAGACCTAAGGAAAACCCCTATAGGTTCAGAAAGTATAAATCTATGGTGGAAGAGGCACTGCAAGACCCAATATCTGTGGGAATGCTCAAGATAAAGGGGGATTCCATAATGAAGGTGCTTGGCATACCTCCAGGGCCCAAAATTGGCTACATTTTGCACGCCCTTTTTGAAGAGGTGTTAGACAATCCTGAGTTAAACACTATTGAATATTTAGAAAAGAAAGCCGGTGAATTAAATAAACTAGAAATTAGTGAATTAGAAAAATTGGGGAAACAAGGAAAAAATAAAAAAGAAGAAGAACAAGAAAAGAAAGTGAAAGAAATACGAGGAAAATACTTTGTAGAGTAAATAGAGGGAAACAAAAAAAGCGCCAAACATCTGTGATTACGCTTACAAAGAACATGACTTCTAATTGAAGTGAGAAGAAGTCGAAAAAAGTGTAATCGCCGTTGTTAAGGCGCTTTTGTTTTCACTGAGGTGATCCCCAGGTACTTGCCTATGCTTGCTGAATCTTTTAACCCAAATTCCAATGAGATTCGGTGTAGAAAGTCCTAAACTTTAAGACTCTTTATACCGAATCCCTATATGTTCGTGAGG
This sequence comes from Patescibacteria group bacterium, assembly GCA_021731245.1. Lineage (GTDB taxonomy): Bacteria > Patescibacteriota > Minisyncoccia > Phycocordibacterales > JAKFXT01 > JAKFXT01. The sequence continues at coordinate 15,116 of JAKFXT010000019.1, read as the reverse complement.
TTATGCGATTTATATAGCAAACTAGTCGGGCCCAAGAATTCCTTGTGACTTGTTTCTTTTAAACGAGCGTCTAAAAGAATAAGAGGAAGGAAGAAGACAAAATTAATGTCTTCAAAAAAAATTGTGTAAAGAACTTTTGCTTATTTGTCTAGGACAATTATATGTCCTTTAAAAGACATGTAAAGGACATATATGTGGATAGTGATTTTTCTTCTACTTTAAATCTATGTCGAGCAAGATAGGGCAGTGGTCAGAGCCGTAAATCTCATCTAGTATGGCCACTTTTTTCACTTTTTTGACTAAGTTATTGCCTATAAAGAAGTAGTCTATACGCCAACCCACATTCCTTTCGCGAGAAGCGGTTTTCACATCCCACCAAGTGTACTGCACTTTAGTTGAGTTTAATTCTCTCCAAATATCTACATATCCCGAATACTCAAGTTCATCTATCCAAGCCCTTTCTTCCGGAAGAAAACCAATTTCACCGTCATTTTCTTTTGGGCGCGCCAAATCTATCGGCTCATGCGCCGCGTTCACATCACCGCAGAAAATTATTGAGTGTCCACTTTTTCTCAAACTCTCAATGTGTTCCAAAAACTGATCATAAAAGGCTAATTTGTATTTAAGACGATGGGGTTCACCTCCACCATTTGGAAAGTAGCAACCAATCACTACAAGTTTTCCATAATGAGCTTCAATATAGCGACCTTCTTCGTCTTTTATCTTTTTCACATCATAAACCACCATATCTGGCTTCACTTTGCTGTAAAGTGCAACTCCAGAATAGCCTTTGCGAGTAGTGGCGGAGTTGAAATAGGCAAAATAGTCCTTCGGTTTTTGTAATTCTTCTGGAAGTTGCTCGGGGTGCGCTTTAGTCTCATTTATAAAAAATATATCTGGGTTCATTTTCCAAATAGGAGGGAGTGACTCTTTTCTATGCACCGCCCGCAAACCATTAACATTCCAAGAAATTATTTTCATTATTTTGATTTTAGCATACACTATTAATTAGGCAGGTCATTCAACTCAACTTCGGGGAGAGTGTCCATGAACATCGACATGACAGTTCGCATGAGAAGTTCGCACGACGGAACACCTCTTCCTGTGTGGTTGACCGAGGGAGATGAAGTCTTCGTCAGCACGTGCAGATTGCTCAGAAGTGTTTGGGACGATGGCTATATCAAGGATTTAGATGAGTGGGGCTTAAGTATTTTGCCCCACCAAAAAATCGCAATGGGTCCCCTTGATGAACAAAAAGTTGCTCTCGCGATTCTGCCTTTAATGGAAATCATCGAGGAGGCAAATCGTAAAAATTCAAAAAGGAACCCAGCAAGATTTTGGCTTTACGTCGCAAGAAACTGTGAGACAGGTTCGTATATTTATCGAGTTCTTGATCCCCAAGAAAGGAGGGCGTGTCTATTGAAAAGCGTGATGAACTAATCATCGACAGCGGCGCGACTTGGGACGCGCCGTTTTCTTTTTTATAATTATTTTTGTCTTTTCGGAACTTCTGCTAATTTGAATAAGCACAAAATTTCTATAAATGTTCCCGCCAAATCAAACTCCCACCACTTGTGTGAAAATTTAAATCTGTCTTGATACGCATGATGATTATTATGAAATTCTTCACCAACCGCTAAACCAAAAGTTGGCACATTCCTAGCATCCCCAATTCTTTCAAATACTTTTCCATTTTCTTTTATATCTCCGTCCTTGTAGCGTTGTGTACCGATGACGTGCGCCACTCCATTTATAAAACCTGCGGCAATCACAGGAATGACGAGCATTTGTCCGGCCCAAATAATTATGGCTGGAAGCCCAAACAAAAATAATTCAATAGCAAAAGCAATTCCAATACCCAAATATCTTCTGTTTCCTCCATACACATTTCTCTCCATCCAATCATCCGGCGTTCCTTTTCCATACTCATCGAGCAAGGGTTTATTGTTTTTTCCTTCCTTTGTATAAATATCCGCTCCTTCAAAAAATACTTTTTTGAGTCCCAAAAATCTGGGTGAGTGAGGATCGCCCTCGACGTCACAAAAAGCGTGATGTTTTCTGTGAATTGCCACCCATTCTTTAGTTACCATTCCTGTAAAAATCCAAAGAATAAATCGAAAAATATGACTTATGGGAGCAGAGAGAGTAACAGAACGATGTGTTTGTGAACGGTGTAAAAAACAAGAAACAGCGAGGAGGGTGAGTAGGGAAGTAATAATAAAAAACAGAATTAGAAAAAGTGGAGAGGGATTTAAATACCCATGAAGCAAATATTGAATCATTCTTTTATTTTATCATTTTCACTTTTTCTTGCCATGAAACTTCTTATGCACGTCTCGCAAGTGCACGTCGGTAACGTGAGTATATATTTGCGTGGTGCCAATGTTGGCGTGACCTAAAAGCGCTTGGACGGAACGTAAATCAGCTCCATTGTTAAGCAAATCTGTTGCAAATGAGTGGCGTATTACGTGAGGAGTAACTTTTTTAGAAATCCCAGCTTTAATTGCATAAAACTTTACCAATCTTTCAATTGAACGCGGAGTGAGACGTCTTTCCTTATCTTCCTTTTTTGATTTGCCGACATTTACAAAAAGTGCTTCGTCCATATCTTTACGTACTTTCAAATATTCTGTCAGCGCCTTTTTCGCTGTGTCAGAAAAAAATACTACGCGGATTTTTTCCCCCTTACCTCTAATAGGAGTGCTGTCCTGTTTAATATCTAGGTCGCGCGGCAGGGAACAAAGCTCTGACACACGAAGACCAGTTGAGAAAAGTAATTCTAGAATAGCTCTGTCACGTAAACTTTTTTCATCAGTCCCTTTGGCCGCATTAAGCAAGCGATTAAGTTCATCATTAGAAATTAAATCCAAATGTCTTTCACCAACTTTTGCAAGTTCAATTCTGTCTGGTGGGAGAGACTCAATCCCTCTTCTCATTAAATACTTTAAAAATGAACGAAGAGCTATTAAATAATAATTTTGAGTTTTCTTTTTAAGGGTTCCGGCACTTAATCCTTTTTCTCTTTGCCCTTCTTGACGATTCAACCAAAGACGAAACTCGCGAATATTATCGTCCGTTATTTGTGAGGGCTTACTAATCTTCACAAAACCAAAAAATCGAGTGAGGTAGTGGTCATAGTTTTCTACAGTCTTCAGAGAGCGCCCCTTTTCAATTTCTACATATTCCAGAAACTGCCTTTTTAGATTTTCAATTTCAGTTGCCATACATATTTACTTTTTCTCCAAAGCCATAAAAACTCTCGCTTCTCCATCACCAAAATGATTTTCACTTTGAAATTCAATTTCAAAACCAAATGATTTATATAATTCTAAAGCATTTTTATTATCAGGGTGAGTTACTAAAGTAATTCTTTTGTAATCTTTCAATTCATCCAGAATCATTTCCAAAGCCTTGCGCCCAACACCTTTACCTTGAAATTCTGGTTTGGTAATCAAGCCAGAAACATAAGCCTCATCCTTGCTCTTTATTTCATAGGAAACATTGCCAGCAACAATTCCATTTTTTTCTACAAGAAAAACTTTTGCTTTCTGAAGCTCCTTAATCCATTCCGCTTCAGTTAAGGTGGGGGAGTAAATACGAAGATTTCCCGCACTTTCTTCAATTTCTATGAGAACAGGAATGTTCTCGATATTGGCCTTTCTAAGCCTTATGTCCAATCCTTCCTGATTCGGGAGTTTTTCCATGGTGTCGCACAATATTATACCCCCTTTTTGAGGTCATTGCCAAAAGGCCCAAAATCTGCTAATGTATAGAGTAATGCTTACTAAGAAAAAGAAGGAAAAAGCAATAAAAGTCGTGCAAAAACACGATAAGGACACAGGGTCTCCTGAGGTCCAGATTTCTATATTAAGTAAGAGAATTGATGAATTGGCGGGTCATTTAAAGAAAAACCCAAAGGATAAGCATTCCCGCCGAGGACTTTTGCAAATGGTAGCGGATCGTCGCACCCATATGGCATATTTAAAGAAGAAGAGCGAAAAACGCTACGCTTCTGTCGTCAAAAAACTAGAACTTAGTAAATAGTTAGTTTTTTCTTTTTTCAAGGTAAGTGTTGTCGATTTTTTAATAATTTAGTAATTAGTTGCCTAATTTCCTTTGGAAATTTAGGACAAACAAATTTTTATGAGTGTAATAAAACACCAAGGTCAGCGTGTCGGTATGTTTATCGACGCCCAAAACCTATATCATAGCGCCAAAAATCTTTACCACGGTAAAGTAAACTTTGGCCAAGTAGTAAAAGATGCCGTTGCAGGACGTGAACTTATTCGCGTTATTGCTTACGTCATCACCACAGAAGCGGGAGATGAAACAAATTTTTTTGAGGCCCTAACAAAAATGGGCATTGAAATAAAAACCAAAGATCTCCAAGTATTTTGGGGTGGAGCAAAAAAGGCCGACTGGGATGTCGGACTTGCGGTGGATGCAATTCGCATGGCACCAAAATTAGATACTGTAATTCTTGCAACAGGAGATGGCGACTTCGCTCCTTTAGTTGAATTCCTTCGAAATAGTTTCGGTTGCCAAGTAGAAGTAGTTTCTTTTGGTAAATCAACATCAAGCGCTTTGAAAGAAGCAACCGATGATTTCTTTGATCTCTGCGAGAACCCTAGAAAATATTTATTGGGTAGTGGGAGAGGAGGCGAGAGACGTCCAAGAAAAGGATATCGCTCGCCGGATGAAATTCTTTCCGAAGAAAAAATAGAAGAAGTAACAGAAGAGCAAAAAGAAGAATAAACTTTTCAGCAGAGCCCGCCGAAACATTGGTTTCGGCGGGCTTTTGCTTTTTTACCCAAAATTACTTAAAGTGAAGAAATTACAAGTTAGAGAAATCTTTGGATAAGCAGTTTTGAAGGCATGAGCTTTCAGTACTGAAATCTGAAGGTTTCTACAAAAAATAAATAATGAAAGAAAAAAAATATTCTTTGGATTTTGCTGGAGAAACTATTACAGCAGAATTTACTGATCTTGTGGGGCAAGCTAATGGTTCTGTAATTTTACATTATGGAGACACAACTGTTCTTGCGACAGCGGTAATAGGTAAGCACGATAAAGATAGTGATTATTTTCCACTAACGGTTGATTACGAAGAAAAGTTTTATGCATCCGGCGTAATAAAAGGTAGTCAATATATTCGTCGCGAAGGTAGGCCAGGAGATGATTCGATTTTACGCGGTCGCATTTTAGACAGAACTATTCGCCCACTTTTTGATCAATCAATTCGTCGCGATGTTCAAGTTGTTATTACAACTCTTGCAGTAGACAAGCACGACCCAGACACACTCGCAGTTCTTGCGGGTTCTCTTGCAATTGCAACCTCCGACATTCCTTGGAATGGACCAGTGGGGAGCGTTAGAGTTTCTAGAAAAAAAGAAACTAAAGAATGGTTGCTTAACCCAACATTCGCAGAGAGAGCAGAAGGCACACTGGATTTTGACATGGTTGTTTGCGGAAAGGACGGACTCATAAATATGATAGAGGTGGAGTCCGGAGAAATATCAGAAAGCGATATGGCAGAAGCATTAGAATTTGCCAGTAAAAATATTTCCATTCTTGAAGATTTTCAGAAAAAAATTATTAAAGAAATTGGAAAAGAAAAACAAAAATTTGAAAAAAAGGCTTTGAGTGAAGAGGGGTTAGCGCTGTTTCACGAGGCTGTTACACCAAACTTAGACAAGGCGATGTTCTCCGGATCAGGCAAAGCAGGAATTTATGCATTAAAAAATATTTGGGAAGAAAAGTTTGAAGAAAAGTTTGGGGATGAGAAACTTCCTCTTGCAGAACACCTCTTTGAAGAAGCTGTTAATGATTATTTACACAAAGAAGCTATCGAAAAAGAGAGGCGCCCCGATGAAAGAAAAATGGATGAACTTCGCTCTCTATACGCTAAGGCTGGTGGAGTGTCTCCCGTGTTGCACGGTTCAGGTATCTTCTATAGAGGTGAAACCCATATGTTCACAGCGCTAACTTTGGGTGGTCCACAAGATTCGCAAACAATTGATTATGTCGATGGATCAGAAAAGAAAAAAAGATTTTTGCATCATTATAATTTTCCTCCATTTTCTGTTGGCGAAGTTGGCAGAATGGGTGGAACAAACAGAAGAATGGTGGGGCACGGAATACTCGCAGAAAAATCATTGCGTGCGGTTATTCCAAACAAAGATATTTTCCCTTACACAATTAGACTTGTTTCTGAAACTCTTTCTTCAAACGGCTCAAGTTCAATGGGTTCTGTTTGCGCATCAACTTTAGCTTTAATGGATGGAGGAGTGCCAATAAAAAGAGGTGTGGCCGGAATTGCTATGGGACTAATGTATGAAAGTGATAGTAAATATAAAGTGCTGACGGATATACAAGGACCAGAAGATGAGCACGGGGATATGGATTTTAAAGTTGCAGGAACAACAGAAGGAATTACCGGTGTGCAACTTGATGTAAAGGTGTCTGGAGTTTCCATAAAAATTTTACAGGAAGCGCTCATGCAAGCGAAAAAAGCGCGCATAGAAATTTTGAGTGTTTTGAGTAAAGAAATTCCGAACGCAAAAGAAAAGATATCTCCGCGTGCACCAATGATAGTAGTGCTCAAAATAAAGCCAGATCAGATTGGAATGATTATTGGTTCCGGTGGAAAAACAATAAACGAAATTCGTGAAAACACATTGACCGAAATTGATATTGAGGATGACGGCACTGTTTTCATTACTGGAAAAGATGGAGGAGCAGAAAAAGCAAAACAAATAATTGAGGAAATGACGAGAGAGTATGTGAAAGGGGATAGATTCGAAGGCACAGTGGTAAAAATTCTAGACTTCGGAGCTTTTGTAAAAATCGGACACAACACAGAGGGCTTGGTGCACATTTCTGAAATCGCACCATTCCGAGTTGAAAAAGTAACGGACATATTAAAAGAAGGAATGGTTGTGCCTGTTGTTGTAAAAGAAGTTGATGATAGGGGCCGCGTTAATCTTTCTATTAAACAGGCAGATGCGACTTTTGCAGAAAAGAATGGGGCGAAACCGCCACAAAGCGGAACGGTAAGTAGTCAGCCGAAATAAATACCAAACTCACTTAACACCCCTCCCCGAACAACGGGGAGGGGTGTTAATATATATTGAAATGAAAGATGATCTGCAAAAACTGATAGACAGCCAATTGCAATCAGGTAAGGGGGACTCTAAAAAATCATTTTCTAAAACAGAAATTGATAATATTATTTTAACGCCGGATGAAACTAAAATTCCGGAAGGAAACACAATTCCGAAAACGCCTCCTGTAGCAGAGTCCGATGATGAGCCTGTAGAAAAAGAAATACCAACTCATGTGGTAGATCTTGATGAAGATTTGGGGGCTATTACTAGTGCCAAAATAAAACCAAAAATAATCCAAACGCCTCACAGACCAGAAGTTAAACAAGATAGACCAAAGACAATTGCTGACCTTCTTTCAATTGAGGCAAATGTAGCTAAAAATCCACCAACCACAAAAACAAGGCCCGACTCATCCTCTCCTTATTCATACGAAAATAGCAAAGAAAATGTAGCGCCTGAAGGAATAGATAAAATAAAAGAAAACTTAAAACAAATTTCCTATTCTCCAAAAACTGACTCTTCAATTATAAAAAAGCTCCGAACTCTAGAAGGTGACATACAAGAAGCGATGCGTAGTGGCAAAACAACTCTCACTTCTTTTGTGGCTTCTGAAATGAGTCAGAAGTCTATGATAACTCCACCAAAGGGAGCTCTCAATAATACAGACGAAAAAATACCCGGTAAATCATCCTCCTCAATAATAAAGATTGTGGCGGTTTTTGTAGGATTAATACTTTTAGGCGGTGGCGGATATGCGCTTTATTACATATTAGTTAAAGAGAAGGAGCCTATTATGACAATTGACCTTCCCAACGGAGACCAGCCATTTATACCAACACAATTTGAAACAAAAATATCAACAGATAAGCGCAACTCATCATATATTAGAGCTGCCATAGCAGCAGAGAGGAAACAGAATCAAAACAATCTAAACGAAGTGGGCAATGTCCTACTTACAAAAAAAGGACTACTCCGTGAAGAAAACTTAAATACACAAGAATTTGTGAGAGCTCTAGAACTTCGTATGCCGTCAGAACTTTTACGCACACTTTATTCTTCATATATGTTAGGCCTTCACAGATTTACAGAAAACCAATCCTTTATAATTTTAAAAACCGATTCCTATGATACAGCGAGAGCCAGCATGCTTGATTGGGAAAAAAATCTCGAAGAAGATATTGGTAAAGTTTTGAGATCGTCAGGCGACTTTGAATACGCAACGAGTAGCGACTCTGTAACTAACAGAAGGGTCTTCAAGGACGAAACCATAAAGAATCAAGACGCTAGAGTCCTATATGATGAAAATAATAACTTTCTTTTCTTATACACTTTTCTTAAAGATAGAGAAACTATTGTTTTCACTTCACACCCTGAAACCTTGGCTGAGATTCTAAGCGGTCTTTCTGCTAGAAAAGTGGTGGACTAAAAAATTATCAAAAAAATACATTAATGTTAGAATTCGGGTATGTCTATAGATACAAATCATTTTAAGAAAAAGCTAGAGGAAGAATTACAAACCTTAGAAGCAGAATTGAAAAGTGTCGGTCGTCGTAATCCTGATAATAAAAACGATTGGGAAGCTACTCCTTCTGACTTAAGACCTGACTCAGCTGATGAATCGGAACTTGCAGACTCAATTGAAGAATATGAGGGAAACACCGCCATTCTAAAACAATTAGAAATTCGCTATAACGATGTAAAAGGTGCACTGAAAAGAATAGGCGATTGCACTTACGGAATTTGTGAAATATCAGGGAAAGAAATAGAAGTTGAGCGCCTTGAAGCAAACCCCGCTGCTCGAACGTCAATTGAGAACAAAGAAAAAGAAGCTGAGCTCCGGGAGCAAGGAATATAGTCCTTATGGCACAAATTGGGAAAGTTCATAGCGCCCAAACACATTTATTAGAAGGATTTATTATTGATGTTGAAGTTGACCTTTCTAAAGGTCTTCACAATTTTTCAATTATAGGATTAGCTGACAAAGCGAACGAGGAAGCCAAAGATAGGGTTTCCGCTGCCATAAAACATTCTGGGTTTTCATCTCCCAAATCTCACAATCAAAAAATTGTAGTTTCTTTGGCCCCTGCAAATTTAAAAAAGGAAGGTCCACTTCATGATGTCGCTATCGCTCTTTCGTATTTACTGGCCAAAGAAGAAATTGATTTTGAAACAAAAGACAAAATATTTATTGGTGAGTTATCTTTAAATGGAAACTTAAGAGCCGTTACTGGAATATTACCTCTCGTTGAAACAGCTAAGAAAAAAGGATTCAAAGAAATATATGTTCCGAAAGATAACGCTGAAGAAGCCGCGCTAATTCGTGATATTAAAATTTACCCAGTTTCTAATTTATCAGAACTTATAAAACATCTTCTGAGTAAAGCTCCTGTTTTGATACAACAAAAAGAAACTAAAATAAAAATACCAGAAAATCTAGATGACAGAAATTTTTCTGATATCAAAGGACAAGAAGCAGGAAAGCGTGGGCTCTTAATAGCCGCATCCGGCGGGCACAATATCGCCTTATATGGCCCAGCAGGAACTGGCAAAACTATGTTGGCGAGAGCTTTAACTTCAATACTCCCAGAACTTTCTTATGAAGAAATACTAGAGGTTACGGCAATTCATTCTGTTTCTGGAAATTTAAGAGAAAGTTATATAGCAATTCCGCCATTCCGTGCCCCACATCACACTGCTTCCTATATATCTTTGGTTGGTGGAGGATCTTTTCCTCGTCCTGGAGAAGTAACTCTTTCCCATCGCGGAGTTCTTTTCCTGGACGAATTCCCAGAATTTGAGCGTCGTGTAATTGACGCTTTAAGACAACCGCTGGAAGATAAAATAGTTTCTATAACTCGTGTAAAGGGAAGTGGCATTTTCCCAGCAAATTTTATTTTAGTTGCAGCGCTGAACCCGTGCCCATGTGGGAATTTTGGAAGCACAAAGCCCTGTGTCTGCACACCAAAAGATATTGGCAGATACAAAAAGAAAATCTCCGGACCCATAGCGGACAGAATTGATATGTGGATTGAAGTGCCTTTGGTAAAACACAAAATTTTGGGGGAAAAAACAAAAGCCAAAGGCAGCGTTGAATTTAAAAAAGAAGTTATTGCTGCAAGACTACACCAAGAAAAAAGATTTGGGGGTAAGAAAAAGAAAATGCTAAACGCTGATATGAGTGCCAAAGATATAGAAAATTTGGTGCCACTAAACGAAGAGGTAAGAGAGATTTTAAATAATTCAGCCGAAAAATTACAACTATCAGCCAGAAGCTATCACAAAGTTATAAAATTAGCACGCACCATTGCAGATTTAGAACACGAAAGATTTGTTCTCCCAAAACACATTTTGGAAGCACTGCAGTATAGACAAAAAGAAAATTAAAATTCATGCTAATATCCTATCTACATGATTCAAAAAAATAAATTAATACTGAGCCTTATTTCAATTGCAATAATTTTCATTACTATATTTTTCTATATAGATAAAAATAACAAAGACTCTTTTAGTAATTTTTCAGAATTAACACCATCACCCCCAACAAAAATCTCTAATTCATACCTTTCTGATATTAAAGAAGAAGAAAAAATTTATAGAACACAGAAAAGAATATACCCAGGGAGTGATCTATATGAGTGTTATAGTCCTAACTATAAATATTACTACATCGAAATTTTAAACGGCAAAGAATGGAAATATTTAACTCTTGTTATAGAAAATAGAGGGCAATTTTTACTCATAAATAAGGATGAGAAAAGCCTGGCCGGAGAATACGAGAGCGCTGATCTAAGTATTAAAGAGATGGGAATAGCTCCAGGAGGTCTAACCTTCAAAGAAAAAATAAATGGATCTTACGAAGATCAGCATTGCTACCATATTGGTCAATAAAAACTAGAACGGATTGGCGGCGCCGCGAACTTCAAAGTGAAGGTGTACTCCGGTGGACTTTCCAGTTCTGCCCATTTCACCAATTACTTGTCCCTGTACTACACGCTCTCCAACACCAACTAAGTTTTTACTTAAGTGACCATAGAGAGTCTGTGTTCCGTTTTCATGCTGAATAACAATATATTGGCCGTATCCAGCGTTCCATCCTGTTGTTCTACTTATAATCACATTCCCTGTAGCTGAAGCTAGGATTGGGGCACCAGAATAACTCGCTATGTCCACCCCATTATATCCGTGCAATCCTTGAGTTCTTATGCCACCAAGAAGTGGCTTCAAATAATATCCTTCGATTTTTGGACCACCAACACTTTTCTTCCAAGTACTTGTAACGGCTTTTACTTTAGGCGCTGTTGCGATTTCACCGTCTGGAACTATTACAATGTCTCCAACGGCAATCTTTGCGGTTTCTTCAAGATTGTTATATTGAAAAACTTCTTCTTCATCTGCTTTATACTTTTTAGCAATTGATTTTATAGTATCCCCCTTAGCAACGGTGTGCTGAACTCCAGAAATTGGCAAAATGACGAGGGTTTGCCCCGGCTTAATAACGCCTCCTGGAATTTCATTGGCCCACATTATTGTGTTTTTAGTAACACCAAAAATCTTAGCAATTGTTGAGAGAGTGTCTCCTTGACGGACAACGTACAAACTAATGTGTCCCGCTTGAGTTTTTTCTTCAACATCTAAAGAAGTTCCTTCTGGCCCATCTTCTGAAAGTAGGGCACTACCCGAAACAACTGTGATGTCACCCCCACCCTTAGCTGGATTTGGGTCAGGACTTACCGCTGCCTGAAGAAGTCCCATCGTTTGAGTGTTGACTGATCTACTTTCAATTATTTCTTTTGGTTTTTCAAAAAAATCAGTTATAAGCGAAAAAAAACCAGCGTTAGCTGCGCCGGGAATCACGAAAAACAAGGCAAAAATGACAATTAGTCTCACCGGTTTAAGGAGAAACGGTAAAAATCCACTATGTAACCCCCCTTTAACAGATTTGGGTGGGTTTTGTTTTTGTTTTATTCTAATAAGTTTTAATTTAAATTAATCTTTTTTTTCTGAAATAATGGCTCTGTTAAGCCGTTTTTATGTCGGTTTTTGGCTTTCTTCCACACCCTATATATCTACTATACCCCCCTCAAAAGGGGTGTCAACCTTAACAGGAAGTTCATGTGGATAATGAGTTAGGGCTTAAAAGTTAGCTTTTAGTATATGTTAAACTCTACTTTTATGTCCCACTTAAAAGATTTGAATTTAAAACAGAAAGAAGCGGCGGAATTGATAGGTGGCCCCCTCCTAATTTTAGCGGGAGCCGGGGCAGGAAAGACCAAAACCATAACCCACAGGGTGTTGGAAATAATAAAAAAGGGGGTTTCGCCCCACCAAATACTAGCAGTTACCTTTACCAACAAAGCCGCCAAAGAGATGCGCGAGCGCATTTTCAAACTTATAGAGGAGGACGAAACTATAAATTTACCGATTTCCGAGTTCGCACGACCTTTCATTTCGACCTTTCATTCTCTTGGCGTTCACATTTTGCGAGAAAATTCTTCCTTACTCAAAATCCCTCGTCATTTCACAATTTACGATAGGAGCGACTCTATTAGTGCAATTAGAGGCGCCTTGAAAGAACTTTCCTTAGATCCCAAACAATTTGAGCCAGCCAAATTTCTTTCCATAATTTCTAAACAAAAAGGCGAGGGAATTTCTCTTTCGCACTATGAAGAAAAAGCGAGTGAGAATTATATTGATAAAATTCTTCTTTCAATTTGGAGAAAATATCAGACGACGCTTTTAAATGACAAGGCCTACGACTTTGATGATTTGCTTTTAGTTACAAAAAATTTATTAAAAGATAATGATGGCGTTAGGAAGCGCTATCAAAATATTTGGCAATATATTCATATAGACGAGTATCAAGATACCAACAAAGTTCAGTATGAAATTGCCAAACTTTTAACGGGAGAGAAGAAAAACATTTGTGTCGTGGGTGACATTGATCAAAGTATTTATAGTTGGCGCGGCGCTGATTTCAAAAACATTATGCGTTTTGAAAAAGATTACCCCGAAACTAAAACCATTTTACTTGAACAGAACTATCGCTCCAGCAAAATAATTTTAAAAGCGGCGAATGCTGTTATTGAAAAAAATACTTTAAGAAAAGATAAGAATCTTTTTACAGAAAATGAAGAGGGGGAGAAAATTTCTCTCTTTGGTGCATATGATGAAAATCATGAGGCCTCTTTCGTTGCTCAAAAAATAAAAAGTTTACTGCAAAGCGGTATGAAAACCAAAGATATGGCAATTTTGTACAGAGCCAATTTTCAATCACGCATAATGGAAGAAATAATGCTTAAAGAAAATATTCCTTATCAGGTTCTTGGTACAAAATTTTATGAAAGAAAAGAAATAAAAGACATTATCAGTTACTTGCGCGCCTCCCTTGATGAAAATAGCTTGAACGATTTTAGAAGAATCATTAATACTCCACCAAGAGGTGTCGGCAAGACAACTTTACTTAAAATTATTGAAGGGCACGAGGAACAATTGCCAAGTGCAACCAAAGAAAAGATTTTTAGCGTAAGAAAGCTTCTCCTAGAAATAAAAAATATGGCTTTAAATAAGAAGCTTTCGGAAACTATACTTTTTATTATAGAAAAAAGTGGGCTTAAAAAATATTACGAGGAAGAAAAGGATGCAGGAGTAGAAAAACTAGAAAATATGTTTGAGCTTATTTCCGTTGCCAGTAAATATGACTCTTTTGAAACACAGGAGGCCTTAGATTTGTTTTTAACCGAATGCGCACTCACCAGTGACCAAGATGATTTGAAAGAAGAAAAAGAAGGAGTTCGCCTTATGACAGTACACGCGGCTAAGGGGCTCGAATTTAATTATTGTTTTATCACAGGACTTGAAGAAGGTCTTTTCCCACACGAGGGTATGGGTGGCAAAAAAAATCTTGAGGAAAAAGAAGAGGAGAGAAGATTGTTTTACGTAGCGCTCACTCGTGCTCGTAAAAAATTATTTCTTACATATGCGTCTGTCAGAAGCCAATACGGGCAACGCAACATGAATGTTCCTTCTTCTTTTATAGACGACATAGCACCGGACATTTTAGAAAATGAACTTGGTGAAAATGATTCTTTTAGAGGAAAAATAGTTTATTTGGAATAAAAATTTTAGACTTGAATAAAATAGAAAAAGGTATAAGGTGGCCTCATGCTAAAGACAAGAATCAAAAGGGGGCCCAAAAAACAATTTGGACAAAACTTCTTAACCAATAAAAATGTAGTCAAAAGAATGGTGGAAACAGCTTCTGTTACCAAAGAAGACACTATTCTTGAAATAGGTCCGGGTAAGGGCACGCTCACAGAAAATCTGCTTTTAAGTGGGGCGACTGTTTATGCGATTGAGAAAGATCGTGACTTAATCCCCGGATTAAAAGAAAAGTTTAGTGAATATATAAAAAATAAAAAACTAATTTTAATTGAAAAGGATATACGCGACATAAATTTAAAAAGCTTAAAGCTAAAAACTGGAAGTTGGAAGTTGGTAGCAAACATTCCTTATTATATTACCGGGGAAATCTTCCGAACTTTTTTGGAAAACAAAATACAACCATCATCAATGACCTTGATGGTGCAAAAAGAGGTGGGACAAAGAGTTGTGGCGCGTGATGGCAAAGAAAGCATACTTTCAATTTCTGTTAAGGTTTATGGCAAGCCAACTCTCGTCTCTTATATCTCTCGTGGCAATTTCTTCCCTGCGCCAAATGTGGATTCCGCCATTATCACCATTACAAATATAAATAAGGATTTTTTTAAAGGTTTCAGTGAAAAAGAGTTGTTTGAAATCCTTAAAACAGGCTTTGCTCACAAGAGAAAATTCCTTTTTTCCAACCTTTCTTCAATAATTTCTGGAGAAAAACTACAAAAAGCCTTCAGAAAGGCAAATATCCCCCTAAACATAAGGGGGGAGGACCTTTCTTTATCACAGTGGAGAGATTTAGCCGCCTCAATTTAGGATAAAAATACTTTTTATAGAATTTTAGTAAACTATCCCCCTGTC